>CANLHV010000140.1 GCA_947490975.1 Acidimicrobiaceae bacterium | reverse complement strand
AATTGCGGATCGTCGACACGCACCGTATTAGCGCCCACAAGCACGGCATCGCTTTCGGCACGAAGTTGTTGCACACGTTTGCGCGCAGTTTCGCCGGTGATCCACATGCTGGTGCCGTCAGGTGCGGCTGTGCGCCCGTCCAGAGTCATAGCCATTTTTAAAACAACAAATGGTCGCTTTGTTGTGCGGTGATGAATGTAGGCCTTGAGTTGCGAAGTAATTTCGTTAGCGAGCACGCCAACTTCGAGAGTGATGCCTGCTTCGCGCAGACGGGCGATGCCGCTACCAGAAACTTTGGGGTCAGGGTCTGTAATGCCGACAACTACACGCGTGACGCCGGCACTAATTATCGCTTCAGTGCACGGACCAGTGCGACCAGTGTGATTGCACGGTTCAAGTGTCGAATAGAGCGTGGCGCCGCGCGCAAGTTTGCCGGCGCTGGTGAGAGCGTTAATTTCGGCGTGCGGGCCGCCTGCGCGGCTTGTTGATCCTTCAAAAATTTCGCCAGTTTGAGCAACGACAACTGCACCAACCCACGGGTTCGGGCGCGAAATCAGGCGCGCGCGATTTGCCGCGTTGATCGCAATTTGCATCGCCTGTTGATCGTTCACTTGCATCGCTTTCGTCTCGCGAACGACGTGCAGGGTCAGCCAACGGCTCGACGCACAACGCGAAGCGTGCGCGTATAACCGCTTCTTGCTTCCATCCGGACTTTACCGTCGGCCCTGGAGTCACACCAGATCAGTCTCACGATTGCTCGTGAGAGTCGCGGGCTTTAACCGCCGATAGGGAATTTCACCCAACCCTGCAAGAAGTTCTATTTAGTTGTATTTCTAGGATATTGGCAGATCGAGCACAGTTCCACTATGCGAATACGGGTGTTTGTCTGACTGTGATTTACTGCGGGCTTCGGCGCTCGACTCAGCGAGGCCAATGGCGACGATTGATCCGAGCACGGTGACGGTGCCCAAAATTTGAATCGCAGTGACGGTTTCGCTCATGAACAAAATGCCGATAAATATTGTGACGACTGCTTCAAAAGTTTCGACCATTGAAGTGACGCCAGGGCCGATGCGTTTAATGCCTGCAAAAAATAACGCGGTTGCAACGATCGTGATCAAGAACGCCATCGCAAAAACCAATAGCCAACCTTGTTGATTGATCGGAAACTCTGGGTCGAGTGAACTTGGGCCGATCAACGAGACGACTGTGAAGGTGACTGCCGCGCCAGTAAGCGCAATCGTCAACATTGTTAGTGGATCAGATTTTTTTGAGATGCTGCCCGCAGCAACAACATAAATTGCGTGCGTTATCGCTGAGAAAAATGTGATCACTACTCCGGCTGTGTTGCCGTCGCCGACTTGGCCCGCGGTCAGCCATACGCCCGTGAGAGTAGTGAAGAGGCATATCGTGATCACGCGATTTGGTTTGTGCTTGTAGATGATCCACGAGAGAACCACGGCGAGCGCAGGGTAGATGTAAAAAATCACAACGACGAGACCTGAGTCAAGATCTTGTAGCGCCACGAAGTAGAGAAGCGGCGAAACAAAAAAACCAAACGCGCCGAGAAAGAAAATTTTGAGTGCGTCTGCAGTGTTAGGCAAATTTTTGAATCCCATGCGCACGAGACGAAACGCGATCAGTAGGGCCGCAGAAATAACGAAGCGTGCAGTCAAAAAACCCATCGGGTTGGCGCCGTTGCGTTCGAGGTTTTCGGCAAACCAAGGGCCGGTGCCGTAACCGCTGCCAGCGAGCATGATGAAAATTACGCCGAACATACGCGGCTTGCTATTGATGGCGTTGCGGAGTTTGGCTCTCATTTAATTTGTCGGTCGTCGTTTTTTGACGCTGCGCGTGATGCTGACGCCGACGATTGTCAGACCAGTGATCATGATTGCAAAGACAAGATATTGCAAAGAGCCGCCGCGTTCGCCCGCGTCTTCGGGTTCTTTGCCGCAACCTGGTTTAGGCAAAAAGCCGATGCATTCGGATGGCTCGTTTTCGAGGTCGTAAACGGCCGGAGTGCTTGTGTCGGGGCTTGTTGCGTTTGAGGCGAGTGGTGTTTGCAGAATTACGAGAGTTGCAACGGCTACTGCTAGTAAAGCGATTCGTTTCACCCGTATATCGTGCCACCTCAAGGTGAGATTACGACGTATATCAACTATTGTTAGGCGTCGTCATGAACAGCACCAGCGCACAAACAACACTGCCTGCGCAGGTGGTTTTGGTTGTCGATTTTGGGGCACAATACGCGCAGTTGATCGCGCGGCGTGTTCGCGAAGCCAAGGTTTATTCAGAGATTGTTGCGCACACGATTACGGCCGCTGAAGTAAAGAAGCGCAAGCCTGCGGCGATCATTTTGTCGGGTGGGCCAAAGAGTGTTCATGTTGACTTGGCGCCAAAACTTGATGCTGCGATTTACGAACTAGGAATTCCGATTTTTGGAATTTGCTATGGCGTTCAGTTGATTGCCCAACAACTTGGCGGTGAAGTTGCCCGCGGCGGCAAAGGAGAATATGGCCGAGCGACATTGCGGCGCATTTCGGGTGTTAAGTCGAGTGTGCTGACTGATTCGATAGTCGAACAATCACGTGATCTGAGTGTTTGGATGAGCCACTTTGACGCGGTGACGCGTGTGCCCGCAGGCTTCGTGGCGACCGCGGCGACGCCTGATGCACCAATGGCAGTTATTGAATGTGATGCGCGAAAGATTTGGGGCGTGCAGTTTCACCCTGAAGTAATGCACACCCAACAGGGCACCGAAGTTTTGCAGCAATTCATATTGCAACTTGCTGGGTGCAAGCCGACTTGGACAATGGACTCGGTGATCGACACGCAAATTAACGCAATACGTGAGCAAGTCGGTAGTGAGCGCGTTGTTTGCGGTTTGTCAGGCGGTGTCGATTCGGCAGTTGCTGCGGCACTCGTGCATCGCGCAATCGGCAAACAACTGACTTGTGTTTATGTTGACACTGGTTTGATGCGCAAAAACGAAAGTGCACAAATCGTTGAAACTTTTCATCGCGCGATGGGTATCGAACTCGTACATGTCGACGCTGGTTC
>CANLHV010000139.1 GCA_947490975.1 Acidimicrobiaceae bacterium | reverse complement strand
CGAATTGGACTCTCATTATCAGCATTTTGATGATGGCAGTGCTCGATTTCAGTCCACTTACATACTGGGGTATCACTTTGGATGGTTGGAGCGGCTGGATGGGTTACGTCGGTAGCGGCGCGATCGTCTACGGCATGGTTCCAATGAAGGATGCCGTGATCTCGATGATTAGTAAGGGATTCCGAATGTAAGAAGCGGGTTTCCGCACTTACGAATTCGCGTTTTCTACGCGTTTCAAAGATTGGGCCGCCGGGTTTTCCGGCGGCTCTTTCATTTGCAGGCTTTCAGGTAGTTTTATAGCCAGATGATTAAGCCACCCCTTGATTTTGAGACGCTTCGCAAGGCGTGGGCCGTCTATCCGAAGCAGTCAAAGCGGCGGGTGCCGTTTGTGATGCTGCTGGGGATTTTGGGTTCGGCGGTCGAGGCTTTCGGGATCGGCTTGGTGATTCCGGTTATGACCACGATGAGCAAAGCCAGCCCTGGCAATAGTGGCTCGGTTTTGCAGCCTCTATTCAACTTTTTTGGTATTCAAAGTGTTGGCACCATGGTGGGTGTCGCGGTCTTGAGCATTGTCGTTGCGTTTATGGTCAAGAATGCTTATCAGCTGTTTTATAGCTGGTATGTGAGTAAGTTCAGTAATTTCTCATCGCAGCAATTGTCGTCGATGTTGTTTCGATCGTTTTTGCGGCGGCCATACACGTTTCATTTGCAACGCAATTCGTCTGAGCTTCTGAACACTGTGCAACAAGAAGTCGGCATGACTTTGGGCATCGTGACTAGCACGACGGGATTACTTAAAGAAATTTTATTGGGCGGATCGGTTGCCGTACTGATGTTTATCACCGAACCAGTTGCGGCTGCTTCTACGCTTGGGATATTAATTTTTGGTTCTATTCTCTACACAAAAGTTACCAAGCCGCGCATCGCTTATTTTGGACAACAGCGACAGAAAATTCAAGCACCGCTAATGCGCTATTTGTTGCAGGGTTTTGGCGGCGTGAAGGATATTCAAGTGCTTGGCCGATCAGAAGATTTTTCAACGCAGTATGAACAACAGAATTTGATAGTGCAAGATGCGTCTCTGCGCTACAGTCTCATCCGACAAATTGCGCCAATGTGGACTGAGCTCTTGGCGATGTCAGGCTTAACGGTTGTTGTCTGGGTAATGGTGTGGCAGGGGCGAGCACCTGATCGGATTATTCCGTTGCTCGGTCTGTTTGTGATTGCAACCTGGCGTTTTGTGCCGTCAATCAACAACGTAATCAGATTGGTGAACTCTTTGTCCTATTCAAAGCCGGCGGTTGAGTCGTTGTATTACGAGTTTGAGTACATCAAGAAGCAAAACGAGATCGTCAAGACGCAGGCAGTTTTTGCGGACAAAATTGAAATGCGCAATCTCGCGTTCAGCTACGCAAACACTTTGGCACCGAGTTTGCGAGATGTGAACATTGTCGTACGCAAAGGCGAAACCGTCGGCTTCATCGGGCCGTCCGGCGCGGGAAAGAGCACCCTGGTAGACGTGATCCTCGGATTACTGCCGCCAAGTTCAGGTGAACTATTAGTCGATGACATAAATATGCACGAGCACAACATTGAGTGGCAGTCGACGATTGGTTATGTGGCCCAGGCGATTTATCTGACCGATGACACAATTCGGCGCAATGTCGCTTTTGGCATCGCCGAAAACGAAATTGATGATGTCGCGCTCGAACGTGCACTGAAGTCGGCGCAACTTTGGGAGTTCGTTCAAGGATTGCCAGACAAAACGCATTCAATCGTCGGCGAGCGTGGCATTCGCGTTTCTGGTGGCCAGCGCCAGCGCATCGGCATCGCCCGCGCGCTGTATCACGAGCCGCAAGTTTTGGTTCTCGATGAAGCGACCAGCAGTCTCGACATCGAAACAGAAACTGAAGTCATGAGTGCGATTCGCGCGTTGCAGGGGTTCAAAACGATTTTGATTGTGGCGCATCGTTTGTCAACAGTGCAACATTGCGATCGCGTTTACAAAATTGAGGATGCGACGATCGTCGGCGAGGGCACGCTCGAAGAATTGACAAAGTCAGCCAGCTAGCTGGTGCAAGTGCAGGCGAACAAGCACGTCGCCTAGATCAAGACAAAACAAAGCAAATTATTAAGTAGTCGGCGTTTGTAATTTGTTGTGCGAGAGGTCGCGCAGAGCGGGCAGAGACATCGTGAGTAACGCAACGGCGACGAAAAGCACAGCAATTACGGCAAAAGTTTGCTGCAAACCAAAACCTTCGACGGCCAAGCCGACAATAACTTGACCGATCGGCGGGGCAGCGTATAGCGCTGACATTTGCACACCATAAACCCGACCTTGCATTTCGGCGGGCACTCGATTTTGAATCAGCGTATTCCATAGTGGGTTGAACGGCCCCCAAATTGCACCCATTAAAAAACCGGCGAGCACGAACACAAAAGTCGGCGGCAAAAAAACCATTGGCACGACTGCAAAAGTCACGCCGATCATCACTCCGCGCAAAATTGCATATCGCGAAAACCTTCGAGCAATCGCGGCAAAACTAAACGCACCGAGCACCATGCCGGCTGCCAACGCCGTCATCGTCGCACCGAGCCCGCCCGCATTGTCGAGACGCTCAAAGTGCACCGGCAAAATCACCATCTCAATTGGCATGTAGACAGCCGATGTGAACATAAAAATTATCGTCAAACTAAACAACGCACGGTCGCCGTGTAGCGCACGAAAACCTGCGATGGTCGCTTGCCAAAAGTTTTCGCCAGGCAAATTTTGCTCGTGAGTTTCTGATGTTGCGTCGGCAATTCGCATCAACATCACGCTCACCGACGCGACGAAAAACAGAAAACTTGTTGCCAACAATGCGTCGACTGGCCCGACAAACTTGATCAATGTCGCACCGATCGCCGGCCCGACCGCCCAACCCACGGCGAAGAAACCTTCGTGTCGGCTGTTGGCAGACTCGAGACTCATCGACGCCGCCTTGGCAGCATTAGGGATCAACGACTTGCGCGCCGTAAACCCCGCGGGATCAAACACTGCTCCCAAAACTGCGATTAGAACCACCCAGATATATGTCAACT
>CANLHV010000138.1 GCA_947490975.1 Acidimicrobiaceae bacterium | reverse complement strand
GACGCAAGTTGTTGTAGCCGATCTAAGCACGAGTGTTGGCGTGCAAAGCGTCATTGCTGTGGCGAGTGACGCTGATTTTTTAGTGTTGAATGCCGGTGTAACTTTGGCCGCACGAGTTGGCTCGACGGCTGGCGATGAGATTTCAAAACTAAATACATTATTGGCAACCGGAGTTATTGAAGTTTGCGAAGCGATAGTGCCGAAGATGATGCAACACAAGATGGGTAGCGTCGTAATTGTCTCGAGTATCGCTGCGTTTTCACCGATGCCCAAGTCGGCGCTTTATGCCGCAGCAAAAAGTTATGTGACTTCTTATGGACGCAGTTTGAATCTTGAAATTCGCAAATCTGGTGTGCAAGTTTGTGTTGTTTGCCCGGGGTACGTGCGCACAGAGTTGCATCGAAATGCTGGGCTCACGCATTTGCGCGAGCGAGTACCAAAATGGCTCTGGATTAATCCAGAAGTGGCAGTAAGTGCTGCTTTGCGAGGTCTACGAAAAAATAAAAGTGTCGTCGTGCCAGGTGCGATTTATCGTTTGGCAAGACCGTTTCTTGGTTCTAAGGTTGCGCAAACAATTTGGCAACGCACAACCAGCAGAAAATAATTTTGACTAATTAGTCGACTTGTCGCGCAGATGGCGACCGACATAGGCGATAACGATCTCGTTTGTGGTCGTGTCGTGATAAAAGTGAATTCGCGCGTCACCGCAGCGAATATGGGGCTTTGCTAAAACATTTACGCCCTTCCATTCGATTGCATAATCTTGCGCATAGCGGTTTTCTGCTTCATCGCTAATAGAAGCAGCAAAGTTGCTCAGTTGTTGGTTGCAATAGATGTTGAAGACATTTGGTGCAAAATCGCCACGTTGCAAGCGTGCCGCCAGGTTATTGAGCTCGACCAAGTTCGAATAGACACGACGGCCGTTCATTAGGTGAGAATTGTTTGCCGAGACAATCGCCCGATCGTGAAACACTAGGTTCGCGAGATTCTTTTGAGCATAAGCCACAGCATCTGCGATTTTGTCAAGGTAACTCTTGTCTTCGTCCATCAATAAGAACGTTGCGAGTTGATCGTAGGCCCGGTCGCGTTCTTCGGCTTTTTGAGCGCTGAGCATGAAAGTTAATGTCGCATTTTCAAGTAGGCCCGCATTTTCTTCTAGCAGTTCATGGTTGATTTTGCGTAATTCTTCGAGCTCGATTGCCGATTTTGGAGTCGGCTCTGCTGTGTGTGTAGTTGTCTCTAATTTTTTGACTTGGTCAAGTACCCGCTTTTTTGGTGGAGCCAAAACAAGCGTGGCGAGTGAGCCGATTGATGCGGCTATCAATTGTTTGACGAGCTCGTCATCATCTTGTTGATGAAAGTTTTCAACTTCAGCGCCTGGTGGCCAGACGACTGTGATCCAACTTGACGAGATAATTCGTGCGCCATGCAAGCTATTGAATGCTTCCTCTGCTGCGTGCGACGCGATATGTGCAAGATGAGCGATACCAGCAAGTTGTATTGCTGTATCCGAGTTAGTAACAGCGCGAGGTTTGCCAACAATGGTCTCAATAACTATCGGCAGTCGTCGACCTGGTGCCTCGGCAAAAGCAGCAAGAGACTGACCGGTCAGTTGATCATTGGCGATGATAATTTTCGGGCTGATTACTTGACCTGCATCGCGAGCTTTAAAAAGATCGACGATTTCGATAACCAGTTGGCTGAGGCGCGGCTCTGGGCGATCAATTGTTCGGCGCGGAAGTAGTGCAGCCTTGGTCGGTCGAAGTGTGCGACGCAAATCAAAATAGAGTTCGCTCTTCGAGACGATCAGAGTTGCTGTCGTGCCACGCGCCGCTGCCTGACGTGGATCTTGCTCGAGAACATCGACACGAAAAATTGGGTCATTGGCACTGTGGCGAATGTTTACCGGGGTTGAGTTTGTTCGCTTCTCATGTGGATGAACATCGTCGAGCCAACGAAACACTGCATCAATTGCGGCTTGTCGCAACTCTTTGTTCGGTGTCGCAATCGAAAAGCCGTAGGTCGTGATCACGGCATGAACGCTACCAATAGACGATTTGGTGCGAATTCGTTGAACTAGTGTGAAAAAGTGTCATTTACAACGATGGTCGGCTTCTTTGCAACCGCCACATCTGTTGCATTCATTTGGCCACAAGTAGTTCGGGTCTTTGTCAAGAATTCAACCGAAGGTATTTCGCCGCCATCTTTTCTGCAAGGTTGCAGCGGTTCGCTGATGTGGACAATTTATGGACTCAACAAACCTGAAGGCCAAGTTGCACTTTCTAACGGGCTATTGGTGATTGCACTCTCGTTGATTCTTTTTGTTTGTGTAAAACACGAAAAAATCAGGTGGTCAATTCCGGTTTTTACTTTGATTGCCGTGTTCATCGCCGGATCGGTTATCGCAAACTATTCGATCACGCTGATGGGTTGGTGCACTGTGGCGATCGGCGCACCGGCGATTATCCCGCAAGTTGTGCGTGTTTATCGAACCGAGCATCTTTACGGTGTGTCGGCGGCGATGTACGGATTGCTCTCTTTTTGTTGCTTGACATGGCTGATCTACGGCGCAATGATCGACGACTGGTTCGTTTCATTGCCAAACATCATCGGAACATTCGGCGCTTTTTATATCTGGGTTCGCGCAGTCAAATCACACAAAAAATATCAAGCCCCCGCAGAGATATCAGCAAACTAATTTAGTTTGAGTGTTGTTGCAATTTCTCCGCAGCGCGGGTGTCGAACAGTTAGTGCAACTTCAGAGCCGCGACTTGCTCGCACGACCCACGAGTGCATCAAGCGATCTGGTGTGCCATCCGACATTGCGCCGCCGTTCAACAAAAGCATTGATCGACCTGCTAGCTGACCAACTTTTTCTTTGGCCGCACAGCCAACAGTCGATGCCCCTGAGATTTCGACCGTAATCGGCAACACTATTTTGTGGTCGTGGGCGAGTCGTGTGATTTCGGTGCCCAGCCAACCCGTGTTGGCAACGCCAAGCTCAACTCGCCAAATATCATCACCCAATGACTCGGCTTTGGTGTGCTTAATTTCAAGTCTTGGTGACGCCATCGCTTGATACACGGCGACTTCGGCGTGAGCCGCGATCTCGGCGCGCAACTTTGATGACGGTGCGTTTGTCCAGA
>CANLHV010000137.1 GCA_947490975.1 Acidimicrobiaceae bacterium | reverse complement strand
GTTTGGACGACGAAGTCGACGACAATCAACTTCAATTTGATTTTGCAGGCGACACTGACGAGCCGGCCGACCCGAGCAACTTAATGGATGAAGTAGAGCAGTTTTTGCGTGAGCAAAACGGCAACTAATTAAGTCGTAAGTTTTACGACTTAGTAATCGTCCATTCCGCCACCTGGCATTGACGGCGCACTCTCTTCTGGCTTATCAGCAATGACAGCCTCAGTTGTCAAGAACAGTGCAGCAATTGATGCGGCATTCTGCAACGCAGAGCGCGTTACTTTTGCGGCATCAATAACGCCCAATTTGACCAAGTCGGTGTATTCGCCAGTTGCTGCATTGAGGCCTTCGTTGCCTTTCATCGCTTTAACTTTTTCAACGACTACGCCACCTTCAAGACCTGCGTTTTCAGCAATTTGCTTGAGTGGGGCCGAAAGTGAACGCGCAACCATGCGCGCACCAGTCGCCTCATCGCCACTAAGTGACGCCATAACTTTTTCTGCTGCCTCTTGAGCGCGAAGCAAAGCAACGCCACCACCAGGCACAACGCCTTCTTCGATTGCTGCCTTTGTTGTGCTGACAGCATCTTCGATGCGGTGCTTCTTTTCTTTGAGTTCAACTTCGGTTGCTGCACCAACTTTGAGAACTGCAACGCCACCTGACAACTTGGCGAGACGCTCTTGCAGTTTCTCGCGATCGTAATCGCTGTCAGTGTTGTCGATCTCAGTTTTGATCTGACTGATGCGACCCTTGATGTCGGCATCTGAGCCAGCACCTTCGATGATCGTCGTCTCATCTTTTGTGATCACGACTTTCTTCGCGCGACCAAGCAGATCAAGAGTTGCGTTCTCAAGTTTGAGACCAACTTCTTCGCTAATTACTTGACCGCCAGTGAGAATCGCGATGTCTTGCAACATTGCCTTGCGTCGATCGCCGAAACCTGGTGCCTTAACCGCAACGCTCTTGAAAGTGCCGCGAATCTTATTGACAACCAAAGTTGCAAGCGCTTCACCATCGACATCTTCGGCGATGATCACGAGTGGTCGACCACCTTGCATAACTTTTTCGAGGATCGGCAACATGTCGCGTACTGCTGAAATCTTGTTTGAAACCAAAAGAATGTAGGCATCATCAATTGAGGCTTCCATACGGTCGGTATCGGTTGCGAAGTATGGCGAAATGTAACCCTTGTCGAAACGCATGCCTTCGACAAGATCCATTTCCATGCCGAATGTCTGGCTCTCTTCGACTGTGATGACGCCGTCTTTACCAACTTTGTCGATCGCTTCTGAAATCATTTGACCGATTTCATTGTCAGCGGCCGAGATTGATGCAACTTGTGCGATCTGTTCTTTGCTATCGACAACTTTTGCCAACGCCTTGATGCTTGCAACCGCGGCTTCGACAGCGGCTTCAATGCCACGCTTCATGCTCATCGGGTTTGCGCCAGCGGCAACATTGCGCAGACCTTCATGCACCATGCTCCAGGCGAGAACTGTTGCAGTTGTTGTGCCGTCACCGGCAACATCGTCTGTCTTTTTTGCTACTTCTTTGACGAGTTCGGCGCCAATGCGCTCGTACGGGTCTTCGAGTTCGATTTCTTTGGCGATTGACACGCCGTCATTTGTGATAGTCGGTGCGCCCCACTTCTTGCTGAGCACAACATTGCGACCTTTTGGTCCGAGCGTGACACGCACAGCGTCAGCGAGTTTGTTCATTCCGTTTTCGAGTCCGCGGCGGGCCTCTTCGTCGAATGCAATGATTTTTGCCATGATTTATTCCTCCGAATTTGTCTCAAAAAATTGAACTTTGAGAGTTAGCACTCTATCTAGGAGACTGCTAAATCAAAACGAAGGCCCGCAGTTGGCTGAATTTCAGCCCCCAGCGACGGCAGGAATAATTGAAACCGTTTGGCCACTGGCAACCGCAGTTGCGAGACCTTGCATATAACGCACATCGTCGTCAGCGACGAAGACATTCACGAACTTATGTAAGTTGCCTTCACTATCAAGCAAGCGATCTGAAAAACCAGGATGAGCAGCATTGAGGCTTGCTAAAACTTCAGCGAGAGTTGAGCCTTCAACTTGCACAGTTGAAACGCCACCCGAAAGTGGTCGCAATGTCGTGGGGATTCGTACGGTTACGGTCATAGCCAAAACGCTACCTGCAGATTTTTATTTTGCTCGCGTCTAATTTTTACGCGACGCCACAAACTCAGCAAGTTCAATAAGCCGAGTTACGGCAACTTCATTTAAAGATGACTTACGAATTGCAGTCATTGACTGTTCGACGAGAATCGAAATTTTGGATTCGAGAGCCTCAAGCGCACCTGTTTCGATGATCACCTGCTGAATATCAGAGATTGATTGATGACTAATTTGTGGTGCGCCCACTTGATCAAGCACCTCGCGTTGTGCTGCTGTTGCCCGCTCAAATGCCATCGCCAACAGCGGTGTTGGTTTGCCTTCACGCAAGTCGTCGCCAATTGGTTTACCGGTGAGATTCGTCGAGGTGTCACCGAAGGCACCCAACACGTCGTCGCGCATTTGAAACGCATCACCTAGGGGCAAACCAAAGTTTGATAACTGTTCGAGCAAAACATCTGCGCGTTCTGGTGCCGCAAGACTCGCGCCAAGGTGCAACGGTCGCTCAACGGTGTATTTGCCGCTCTTATATCTGCAAACTATTTCAGCTTTGTTCAAATCTCTTTCACGCTGTGCTGAACCAAGTAAATCGAGATATTGACCGATATTTACTTCGATGCGCATTTCATTCCAAACTTTTTTAGTCATCGGGTTGACACCAGTCATCAACTGATCGGCATAAACAAAAGCCAGATCGCCGATCAAAATAACCGCACCCTCACCAAAACGTCTGGCCTCACCTGCCCACTTGCTGTCTGAATGCTTCGACATATAGCGAGTGTGCGAAGTTGGTTCACCACGACGCGTTAATGATCCATCAATGATGTCGTCGTGTAAAAGTGCTGATGCGTGCAACAATTCAAGCGCTGCCTGGGTATCAAGTAATTGTTCAGAATTTTCGTCGCCGCCGACACCAACAAATGCCAGATAGCAGAAGGCAGGTCGCAGGCGTTTGCCACCCGCGGCAACTAACCGCGTCAATTCACCTAGTGGGGCATTCAAATCAGTGTCGAGATTCGACC
>CANLHV010000136.1 GCA_947490975.1 Acidimicrobiaceae bacterium | reverse complement strand
TTAGATCTGCAATTTTGTAAACGCAAATATTAAAAGCAGATTGTGCGCCGACCGAATTTGCTGCCTTATCGACAACATCTGCCCACTTGTGTTCAAACTTGAGCACCGCTTGAGGGTTGTCGAATTCTGTCATTGCCTCAGAGGTTTCGCTGAAAATTAGGCCCAGTGTTTGATTGGCGATCTTGCTACGTAGATTTTGTAATTCGGTGTTTAGTGCTTGAGCAATGTCCGCTGGTTTGTATTGTCTCGATTTTTCGCGACGCAAACTTATGTCGCCCGACTTCGCCGCGCAAAGCCAATTCTGTGGTTGGTTGATCGATGATTGCTGAACAATTTTCAGTGGTGTTGGCGCTGTTTCGTCTACGACGAGCAGCACATGGCGACTCGCAATTTTCATTGCCCGAGCGAACAGAGTGCTTGCATTAATGTCGAGCGCAAAAGCCAATTGGGCGATGACATCAACAGTTGGCGTTGGCGTCGTTTTTGTTTTTGATTTTGTATTACGAGCCCGCTCAAGGGCGACGACATATGGCTGAGAGATATTGGCGCGTTGGGCGAGTTCGCGAGTCGACCAACCCAGTTGGTTGCGCTTGCTGTTTAACAGGCTGGCAAAACCGACCGAATCGAATTGCATCAATTTGTTAGTCGTCGCGGGTTTGCGTGCGCTCATGAGTGATAACTATAGTAATCGGCAATGATACAGAGCAAATTAGTTGTCAACTCGCCATGGCCGTTTTTTATGTTGGCAGTTGCAGGCGGTTGGTGGTTGTTGATGCAGCATCATCTGTCGACGAGTGGTTCTGTTCATTCGCACGCGCCTTCAAGTGTTTTTTTGATGTGGGTATTGATGACCTTGGTGATGATGTCAACGACGGCTGTGCCGATTTTGCAGTCACTTCATAGCATCACGCAGAATGCAACGCAATTAATTTGGTGGGCTTTTGTTTTCGGCTATTCGGTCATTTGGTTTGGCTTCGCACTTGCCGCAACGTCACTGCAACTGATGATTGGCGAACTCAATTTGTTAGATGCGCACACAGGTTTGAACAAGTCATTGAGCGCCGGGTTATTAATAACTGCTGGCCTGTATCAATTTTCGTCACTCAAGCAACGTTGTCAATCTGAGTGTCTCGCGCCGATGCAGTTTTTTCTGCGGCACTGGCGCGACGGCGTTGGCGGGGGACTAAAAATGGGTCTGCGTCACGGTGTTACTTGTGTTGGCTGTTGTTGGGCGTTGATGTTGCTCGCATTCGTCGGCGGCCTGACAAATATTTGGTTCATGGTGTTGAGCGCCGCAGTGATGGCAGTCGAGAAGTTTCCGATGATTGGTCGTCGGCTGACTGCACCGCTTGGTGTTTTGATAATCATTTGGGGTGTCGCAGTTTTTATGAGTCTGTTTTCTGGTGTCGGCGGCGCGCACAATCATTTAAATCCGTAACAAAATTAAAAAAACGAAAGGAAATTAATTTATGGGCACAGAGAATTGGTCAATTGAGGGCGAATTAATTTTGAACTGCAACTGCACAGTGTTTTGCCCGTGCGTTGTTTCGCTTGGCACGCACCCGCCGACAGAGGGTTACTGTCAGGCGTGGCTGGGTGTGCGAATCGATAAAGGCAAATCAGGTTTGACGTTTTTGTCTGGGCTAAATGTGGCGATGCTGCTCGATATTCCGGGCAAAATGGAGCGCGGCAACTGGACAACCGCTCTGTGGATTGACGAGCGCGCAACCGATGAACAATTCGAGAAGATCGAAAATATTTTCACTGGTGCAAGTCGAGGCACAACAGGCTTATTCAAGTTGCTCGTCGGTGAATATCTCGGTGCATCACGCTCGCCGATTAGTTATGTCACCGAAGGTCAGAAGCGTTCGTTGAGTGTCGGCAAGTTCATTCAAGGTGCTGTAGAGCCAATTGGTGGCGCTCGCGAAAACGAAGAGGTGAGCGTGGTTAACACGCAATATTGGATGGGCCCCGAAGTAGTTGTGGCCAAGGCGGCACAAGGTCGAGTGCGTGCGTTCGGCCGAGTATGGAACTTCGAAGGTCGCAGCGCCGAAATTTGTCAGATCAAGTGGGTCGGCCCATGACGATGATCTACACACCGACAATTCAGCCGCCAAAAAATGCGCCGCAATTGGCGATTACGCGTCGCACCCGTTCGACACCGTTTTCAAGTCGTGTTGAAGATTTTGGCGTGCAGGCGTACACGATTTATAACCACATGTTGTTGCCGACCCGCATTCGTGGGGTCGAAGAAGATTATTTTCACCTCCGCAGCAAAGTTCAACTCTGGGACGTTTCTTGTCAGCGACAAGTTGAACTGCGTGGCCCAGATGCCGCACGACTCGCACAATTGATGACGGTTCGTGATTTGCGCAAACTTGAGATTGGTCGATGTGCGCTCGCGCCCGTTTGTGACCAAGATGGTTTTTTGCTTAACGACCCAGTTGCAATTCGAGTCGCTGAAGATCGATTTTGGTTTTCGATTTCAGACCTAGATATCTTGCTCTGGGCACAAGGCATCGCACTCGGCATGAAACTCGATGTGCAGATTTTTGAACCAGAGATTTGGCCGCTCGCCGTGCAAGGACCGAAAGCCGAAGATGTCGTTGTTGCTGTTTTTGGCGAGGCGGTTCGAAAAACGAAGTTTTTCAGGTTCGACAATCTCGAATTTCGTGGTCATAAGTTTTTGGTTGCACGCAGTGGCTGGAGTGCCCAGGGCGGCTTTGAAATTTATGTCGACAACGCTGCGATCGGTTTGCAACTTTATGATGCGTTGGCTGAAGCGGGCAAGCAGTTTGATATTGGCCCGGGTTGCCCAAATTTGATCGAGCGAATCGAAGCGGGCTTGATGACTTATGGTTCTGACATCACTCGCGCAGACACACCACTCGAAGCAGCGATGGAACAATATGTTTCGCTCGAAGCCGACATTGAAGCGATTGGTCTTGACGCGATTCGCGCGGTTGCCAAGCGGGGCATCGATCGTCGTGTTTGTGGTTTAACAATTGATGGACCAAAAGTACCCGCGAATCGCAACCCGTGGCCTGTCAAAGTGAACGGCAAGCAAATTGGTTCGGTCACTTCGGCTGTTTGGTCGCCACGACTCGAAACGAATGTTGCGCTTGGTCAACTCGCTATTGACTACACCCCAGTCGGCACACAAGTGACTGTTCAAACCCCTGACGGCGAATTCACCGCAAAGGTTTCACAAGTTCCGTTTCCATAACACCGCACGA
>CANLHV010000135.1 GCA_947490975.1 Acidimicrobiaceae bacterium | reverse complement strand
CTTGCGCCGCATTCGGCTTGGCGAACGAGATGTTTGCCTTCACTGAATCGTTAAACAACACCGTGTCTTCAAAAACGACACCGATTTGTTGGCGCAACTCTCGTATTTTGAGTTTGCGAACATCAACGCCATCTAAGAAGACGTGACCACTATTGGTGTCATAAAAACGCAACAACAACCGCGCGACAGTCGACTTGCCCGACGCAGTTGCGCCGACAATCGCAATCGACTCGCCTGCGGCGATTTCGAGATTGAAATTCTTAAGCACAGGTCGCTCGGCGTCATAACCAAACTGCACGTGGTCGAACTTGACCGCGCCAAGTTGTTTGCCGTTTTGCGATGGCAAATCACGCGCAGTTGGCGGGTCGACAATTTCAGAATTAGTCGACAAAACTTCGTGAATGCGCACAAGCGCCGACGCCGCGCGCTGACCTAGAGCGATGATCATGCCGACGTTACGCAACGGCCACACCAAAAGCGTGAGATAAACATTGAACGCAACCAAATCGCCGATTGAGATTTGACCCGACAAAACTCGATGACCGCCGACGCCGAGCACACCGACTGCGCCGAGCGCAGGCAAAATATCGATCGCCGGCATAAAGTTGCTGCGAATCTTCGCGGCCTTCATCGACTCGGCATAAATATCGTCGGCTTCTTTTGAAAGTTTGTCGAACTGCACTTGCTCGGCGCCAAAACCTTTGACAACACGCACGCCTGCGACTGACTCTTCAACGACGTTGGCAAGTTGTGCCTGTTCTGCCTGCACAGCAAGCGATGCTGGATGAATGCGATTGCTAAATCGGCGCGCCGAGAGATTGACGAATGGCAGCGGCGCCATCGCCACGATCGCCAAAATCGGATCGGTGATGAACAAGATCGTCGCGACGGCAACTATTTGAATCACGTTCGACATCGTGATCGGAATCATCACAATGAATCCCTGAATTTGCATCAAGTCGCTTGAAGCGCGACTCATCAACTGACCAGTTTGCGCCTTGTCGTGGTAGCCAATATTTAGATCGAGAACATGACCAAATAGTCGTTCGCGCAAAAGGGTTTCAGCCCAACGGCTTTCGCGAAATGCGACATACCGACGAAACCCAGACAAAATGCCGGTGAGCACACCGAGACCAGCGATTATCAACGACCATTTCAATAACGGGCCGTTCTTTTCGATGCCATCGTTGATCGCCAGTTTTGTAACTTGCGGAATCGCAACTTTGAACGCTGCCCAAGTCGTGCCAATGAGCCCACCGATAATTAAATTGCGACGCTGATCGCGCAAAAAACCGCGAAGAAGTTTCCAGCCTTCACTGCGTTGGGCTTGCTCAAATTCGAGACGCGCCGATACCTCTGAGTCTGTTTCGCCTACCGACATAACTAATTCGCGCTCGGTGAAAGAGTCTCAACGCACTTCCAGAAATCGACCGCGGGGTCGAAGGCCACGATCGCCAGCGATGAAGTCGTCACACCATTATCAAAATATTTTTTGATCGTCTCACGGCACTTTTCGGCACTGCCATGCACAAACAATTGATCAACAACTTCGTTGGGTATGGCTGCGAGCGCACCTTTGCGGTCGCCCGCCTTCCAGAGATCCCACATTGGTTGCAACATCTCACCACGGCCGAGCCACTTGTGAAACTCGGCGTAGACGGGCACTGTGAGATAAGCCGCGATCAAACGCTTCGCCGATTCGCGAACGAGATCAGCGTTCTCGCTCGGACAAACAAAAATTCGTGCGACAATCTCGCGCTCACCCGGGTTTTGTGATTTTTTCGCTGCTTGGTTGACAACTGCGGCAACTTTAGTTACATCGTCTGCCGACAACCAGTTGATGATCGCACCGTCGGCTTCGCGACCGGCAAGTTTCAACATGCCTTCGCGCAACGCGGCGACCAAAATTTGCGGTTTCACTTCAGGACGAATACCGAGGCGAAACCCGTCAATCTTAAAAGTGTCGTATTGCTTTGTAATTTTCTCGCCAGTCAATGCATCTTGCAAAAATCTCACAACATCGCGAACTTTTTTATACGGCTCAACAAACGGAATCGCATTCCATTTTTCAATAATCACATTGCTCGATGAACCGATGCCGATTGCAAATCTTCCGGGCGCTGCATCAGCCATCGTCGCCACACTTTGGGCCATCAATGCCGGTGAGCGCGTATACGCCGGCACGATCGCAGTGCCGAGTCGCAATCGTGGCTCCCATGCGGCGGCCATCGCGAGTGGTGTGAAAGCATCGGCGCCATCAGCTTCTGCTGACCAAATGTCGGTGTACCCAAGATCCGCAAGTTTTTTAAAATTTTCGCGCTGCGCATGCAAATGGCCGGGCAACGGCACTGTCATTCCGGGTCGTTGTTGCACGAGTTAATTCTTCCACTTTCGTGCTTTGCAACTCTGACTGGCGGTTGCCATCAACGTGCCGTCTTGCGCGAACATATTCACGCGGCCGTGCCCAAAACCGCGATCAATCGCGTCTATATATATGTCGAGTAGCACCCATTTTGTTGGCACAAGTTTGACAATGCGGATCGTGTTGTCGAGGCTGTTGCCACCCGCGGCCAACCCCAACGCCTGACCAATCGCCATCGGCACGAAGTCACCGAGAATGCCAAGTGCCGTTGCATCGACATCTTCAATCAACGCAGGAATGTGCGCCCACATCACAACATTGCCGTCGCTTAGCGAACCGTCGAGTTGTGCGAGTGATCGACCTTTGACAACACGTTGTTGCAACGAGTCGTGAATTGTGCCGGGCGAATCGTGAATATGTTGACGCGCCGGTGTTTGCTCGGGCGATGGCGCTTGCGGCATTTTTGCGAACTGACCCGCCGCTTCGAACTTACGATCACCAAGTGCGGCGTTGACGGTGAGAATTTCTCGGTCGCCAACACGTGCAACCGCGCGACCTTGCGTAATTTGCGGGCCATTCACAACGAGCGTGACATCGATGGTCACAAGTTCGTTGGTTCTGGCGAACGATAAATATTGTGCTGTCGCCCAAACGAGGTTGCGCTGCGAAACTGTTTCAAGTGCGCTGATACATGCGCCGAGACCCGCGCCGCCAAACAAGAACGAACCACCCGTCGAGATGCGGATATCGACTGGCATTTCGAAAGTCGTGGTCTCGCCGATGCGATTTAAACCGAGAAAACTGCGACTATCCACCTCTTCACTCTAATTAGTTAAGACCAGTTGCCGACTCGTCGAACGCCACTCACCCCCTGATTCGTGTCACGCCGCCGACTAGTTTTGCT
>CANLHV010000134.1 GCA_947490975.1 Acidimicrobiaceae bacterium | reverse complement strand
TGGCAAGTGCCAGATGACGTCGTGTTCATTGACGAAGTACCAAAAACCAGCGTTGGCAAATTTTCTAAAAAGACACTGCGTGACAGGTTCGCAGATTATGTCTTGCCGACTATTTAGAAATTAACCCGACGCAAAAACTGCCGCGTGCGTTCATCGTTCGGGCTCGAGAACAATTGCTTGGGGTGCCCTTGTTCGGCGACACGACCGCCATCTAGAAAACAAACTCGGTCGCTTATTTCTTGGGCGAAGTTCATTTCGTGTGTGGCGATCAACATCGTTATGCCACTTCCTTTGAGTTCGCGCACGACGTCGAGTACTTCGCCGACGAGTTCGGGGTCGAGTGCCGATGTGATCTCGTCAAGTAGCAAAACCTCTGGATTCATTGCCAACGCGCGGACAATTGCGACCCGCTGTTGTTGTCCACCCGAGAGTTGATCTGGATACGAATCGATTTTTTCGACTAGACCGAACCGATTAAGCAACGATTTTGCAATCTGGTGTGCCTCGTCTGCTGGTTTGCCGAGAACTTGAGTCAGTGCGAGAGTTATGTTGCGTTGAACGCTCATATGTGGAAACAAGTTGAAACTCTGAAAAACGATGCCGATTCGGCGACGAATCGGATTTGGGTCACGACCGATTTTTGAAATCTCATCACCATCCAAAAGAACTGCGCCGTCGTCAATCGGTTCAAGCAGATTGACGCATCGCAACAACGTGGTCTTGCCAGAACCGCTTGAGCCGATGAATGAAACGACTTCTCCAGCATGTACCTGCAAGTCGAGACCTGACAGCACATTGCGTGAGCCAAACGATTTTGTGACTTGTCGCAGTTCGAGTTTCATCGAACCCTCGTAGCTGATGTTCGCCGGCGTTCGCGGGCCAATAAATAATCAGTCGTGCGTGTCAATGGAATTGTGATCAGCAAGAAGATGATCGCCGCCGCAACGTAAGGCGTGAAATTTGCGAATTTGGCTTTGTCAATTCCGGCTTGACGCAAAATTTCTATCGGCCCGATCAAACTGACGAGCGCGACGTCTTTTTGCAGACTGACTAGATCGTTCATGAGCGGTGGGACTACTCGCCGAATGGCCTGGGGCAAAATCACAAAGCGCATCGTCTGGGTGTTCGAGAGCCCCAAACTTCGTGAGGCTGCGCGCTGTGATTCGTGCACGCTGTCGATGCCTGCTCGAAAAACTTCGGCAATATAGGCGCCATATGTAAGTACGAGAGCTACTGAACCCCAAAGAAGCGGCGAGTTAAAAGGCCGCTCGAGACCGACGCCAGGTACACCAAAACCAATTAGATAGATCCACAAAATTACGGGGACACCACGCATGATGTCGATGTAGGCGATCACAAAGATGCGAACGGGAAACAATGCCGGGTTGCGCGAACTTCGTGCAATGGCGAGCAATAGCGCTAAGGCAATAATCGCAGGCGTCGACCAAGTGAAGATTTTTATGTCGAGCACGAATGCGTCGAGCAAACGTGGAAACGAATCGATTAGTCGTTCGCCATTAAAGAACGACTCTTTGACTCGATCCCAACGTGGAAGTTTTGGGATCGTAAAAAATAGTGCACCAACGACAACGACAGTGCTCAGCGCAGCAATAATGCTGCTGCGCTGGCGCTGTCGTCGTTCGAATTGCTGGCGTTGAGTTTTTGTTTCCGTAGTTAGTGAAAGTTTTTAGTCGAGAGAAATGACCGGCGCGTTTGTCTTGTCGGCCAGCCAAGTCTTTTCAATTTCTGCCAACTTGCCAGACTCTTTCAAAGCACCGAGAGCGGTGTTGACACAGTCAACAAGTTTGTTGTCTTTGTCGAACAAAAGACCGAAGTTGTCAGCGGCAACCGCATCACTAAGAGGAAATTGTCCAATAACTTTTGAGCCTTCAATTTCTACAGCACTGATGTAGAACGCGGTTGGCAAGTCGACGACAATTGCATCGATTTGTTTCGCCTCGAGGGCAGCTTTTGCGCCAGCGTTATCGTCATAGACGAACGGCTCGTTGGTTGGCTCAATTACATTGTTGATGAAGTCGAGACTCGTTGTGCCTGACTGCGCGCCAAACTTAAGTTCTTTGAGTTCAGAAACTTTTGTCGCACTAGCAACCGGTGAGTCGGCAAAACCGACTACAGCTTGATTAGTTGAGTAGTACGGGTCGCTGAAACTGACAGTTGCTTTGCGTTCTTCAGTGATCGAATATTGTTGCAAATTGAAGTCGAAGTTTTTTGCGCCAGGTTGAATTGCTTCGTCGAAGCCAGTTCGAACCCAGACGACATTTTCATTCGTGAAGCCGAGCTCGCCCGCGACTGCATAAGCAACTGCAGCTTCAAAACCTTCTCCAGACTCTGGCGCATCGCCTACGACCCACGGTTCAAATGCCGGGGTGCCGGTTGCAATTGTCAACTTGTCAGACTCAATGGTCGGGCATGCCGAACTTGAGTCATCGTTTCCGCAACTGGCAAGGCCAAGAGCGGCTGTGCTGCCAAGAATTATCGCCAAGCGCTTAAAGCGTGATTTGGTGGTCATTATTAGGTTCCTTTCTAGAGAACGTCTATGTAATTAGAGCCAAAACTAGCATTACTTGACAGTGAGACAGTTAGAGTCTTATTGTCTCACTATGGCGGTAGCTGAAGTTGTAAACCCATCGGCGTTCACCGAAGTTGAATCGCGCGTGCTTGACGCCACGAAATTGGCCATCGAAAAGTGGGGCGTCTCACGGTTCACGGTCGCCGATGTCTGTGATCTCTCGGGTGTTTCGCGTGCAACTGTCTATCGCATGTTTCCGGGTGGCAAAGAAATTTTGCTCGAAGCACTTCATGTTCGTTCGCTTGATGAATTTTTCACAACACTTCTAGATCGCGCGCAAGGTGCAAAGTCTCTTGAAGATCTTCTCGTGCGATGCATCGTGTCGGCAACTACCGAGTTGCGCAACGACGAGCACCTGGCGATGATGTTGGCCACCGAACCAGGTTCAACGTTGATGCAGTTCACTATTGATGGTTTGTCGCGAATTGTTCGAGTTGCTGCTTCGTACTTGGCGCCGCTTGTTACAGACTTTTTGCCGAAGCGTGAGGCCGATGCTTTGGTCGAAGTTTTGTCTCGTCTTGTAATTTCTTATTTCTTGACGCCATCAGATCGCTACGACTTCACCAGCGAAGCGAGTGTTGCCAAGTTCTTAACTACTCATATCAACATTCACGAATTAACAAAACAAAACTAAACAATAAAAAGGGGATAATCATGTCAATCACAGAAAAGCAAAACGAAGAAATTATTGG
>CANLHV010000133.1 GCA_947490975.1 Acidimicrobiaceae bacterium | reverse complement strand
AGTTTCCGGCAGATTCTTACGGAATTTGTTGGTTTGATTCATTGCCTCAAGCTGACAGCCTGGTAGTGAAATCACTCCCTTCACGGGATGGCACAAATCAAGGAAAGACGAGCGACTACTGCAAATAGGTTGTCTCAGACAGTCGCGCTGGAAAGCGGGATGTTCGGGCTAAGAACTGATGCTCTGCGCGATGGCCAGCAGCTGATCGCCAATTTCTATGCTGAGATTGACATGTCGGTGATCGGCGTATTGCAAGTCGGAAGTTGAGTACTCAATTTCATTCCGCATTACCCGAAGATCGTCGTAGTCAGAGCAAAGTCGTAGCGATAACTGTGGTTCAAATTTGAGTGCTTCGGCGATTACTCGATGTCCGCCACGCGCTGTGGGGCGCACTTCTTGGTGAGATAGCAATAGGGTCGCTGCCTTTCTCATAAAGGTGTAAGCGGTGGTGAAAGCGCCATGCAACGATCCATTTTCAAGCATTGACACTGCATCTGCTCTGCATTGAAAACAGAATGCAACTTGTTTTTGAAAATCCACAGGGTCAAAATGAACCCGCTCAAGCCGACCGGCGTCGATGAGTTCCTGTATCTGTTTGTGTTGATTGCTTTGCACCGCGCACCTCGATTTCGACGATGGGGCGGCGTGCTATTTCTTTTCTAAAGCCGCTGCCATCAGTTGTTTCCCACCATGTGTGCGACACAAGCTTGGGATTGACTTCGATTTGTAATTTGATTGATGCGGCATGTGATGCTTTAAAGACTTCAGACAAGTCGGCGTCGCCAAGCACTAAAACGTCGATGTCCTGCGGAGGGTAGCCCTCGATTCCACTGTACCTAGCGGCCCATGAACCAAAGATGAACAGGCGATCGATGCCTTTGATGCCTGCGAACTCTTCGGCGATTACAAACTTTGGGCCATACGACCACAACAACAGGTTCGCCAACATGATGGCGATTTGTGATGGTCCGGCTTTCACCAAACGCTGACGACCCATGCGGCGCGACTCAACAAGTGCGGCCAACTCTGCGCGTTCAACTTCGCGCTGCACGGTTGGCAACGACTGACCACTCACTTTTGCGAGTTCGCCAAGTGTCCATTCGCGGTTTGGGTTAGCGAGTACAGCGCAGAGGATTTCGGCCTGGCCGCGCGAGCGCAAGATGGGCAGTAAAGAAGCCTCAACCGTTGTTTTCATAAAATGAACGATATCGCTCAGTTTATGAAAGTGTCAATACCCCTATGAACTAACGGTATTTCGGGCTGAATTGCGGATTTGGGCAATCAGCATTGCGCGGTATTCATCGGCCGAAATCTTGTCCTCATCAACCAAGTCGTAATACACAAACATGATGTTGAACATGATGACGGTGAAGAACCGGATATCGAAATTTTGATCGTCGGCTGGAAGTTTGTGACGGTTTGCTTCGATGGTGTCGCGCATCCAGCGATACATCTTTTCAGTTTCTGCTTTGATGTTTTTGTGCAGCTCAGGATTCTCGAGTGCTGTTGCCAACACTTGCACACGGAAGTCGCGTGCGTGTTTTGTTTCCTCTTCCGGATTTGGCATGAGGTATGCAAACTCTTCAAGAGTGAGGGAGTCTTTTGTGGCCAACCAACCTTCGATCTTGGTGTGGAATGCGGCACGAAATTCTGCGTACATATCGCCAAGCACCTGAGCCAGTAGCCCATCTCTGTCCCTGTAGTACTTATATATGAGGGTGATTGACGTTTCGGCGTCTTTTGCAATGTCGGCTACGCGTAAACCGATGATTCCGTCTTGTTTTATTCGTGCGCGTGTGGCCTGCAGAATTCTTTCGCGTGATTGAATTCCATTGCCTGGCTTGGAGTAACCGTTTTCACCCATGCTCCGAGGCTAGGGAGTGAAAAATTTTCAAAAGGGGTGAAAAGTTTTCTTTCTTCTTTACTTTTCTCTTCGGTTTCTAAATATCGCTTTCAGGAACGCCGTGTACTCATCGTCGGTAATGCGATGGTCGCCGAGAAGGTCGTTGTTAATAAAAATGAGATTCAGACTGCTGATGACAAGTGCTGTTACGCGATTGAACGAATCGTTTTCTTTCCCGCTGATGTCGGCATTGGCAACCACCTTCAGCGTGAGCGTGAACAAACGTTGCGTTGTTTGTTCAATACGTTCGCGCAACTTTGGATTGCTGTTTAGCGCAGCCAACATTTGCGCGCGGTCCATGCCGAGAGCAAGAAAGTATTCCGAGTTGGGCATTGGCAAATTGCTGAGCAAGTCTTCAACGCTGAATTCGCCGCGTGGTGCATCGTCTAGAAGCGCATGGGCAAACATCTTTTCCCAGTTGTCAATACGTTCGTCGTGCATGTCGCCAAGCACTACGGCAAGCAAACCGTCGCGGTCTTCGAAGTATTTGTAAATAAGCGAAACCGAAGTTTCAGCGAGTTTTGCAACTTCTTGCACTCGCAGGCCAAGAATTCCGACTTCATGCAGCTCGTGCTTTGCGGCAGCGATTATTCGTTCGCGCGCGTTGGGGGTTTCAGTTGTCGTCACCTAATTACCTTAGGTTGTTACTCACCTTCAGGCATGAGCACTAAGTCCCAGCGGTCCAAACAATCGGAACAGCGATAGGCGACAACATCGCCAACTAACCACAGGTTGTCTTCGGGCGGTTGCGTCAGCAAATGGGCGGTGCCTCCGCAGTCCACACAAATAATGGACTCGGTTGGCGGCTCGGCTGGGCCTGACTCTGCCTCATTCGGCTCGTAATTCACTGGCTTATTCAACCACACATCGGTATCGACAGATATGCGTAATAGCGTGAAATCATGAGAGTGGTGGCAGGCGAACTGCGCGGCAGGAAAATTGAGGCACCAGAGGGCAAAACCACCAGGCCAACCACCGACAAAGCACGCCAAGCAACGTTTAATGCGTTGGGCAGTGCTGGCGTCATTATTGACGCACATGTAGTGGACGCATTTGCCGGCAGTGGCGCACTTGGCATTGAAGCGTTGTCACGCGGTGCCGCACACTGCACCTTCATTGAACGCGACCGCGATGCACTCGAAGTACTGAAGCGCAACATCGACACGCTGGGTTTAACCGACCGCGCAACCATTGTTCGCGGTGATGCGATGCAGCAACTTGCCGCCGTGAAGGGTGCAACCTTGATCGTTGCCGACCCACCGTATGAATTTGCAAAATGGCATGAACTGCTCGACTTGGTGCAAGCAGATTTTGTTGTGGCCGAGAGCGATCGCGACATGACACTGGAAAACCCTGCAATTACAGGCTGGGAAGTAACCCGCGTAAAGCGTTACGGCAGGGCGTACGTGTCGTTC
>CANLHV010000132.1 GCA_947490975.1 Acidimicrobiaceae bacterium | reverse complement strand
TCAAACCTTTTAGTGCGGTCTTGCCAAGAAGTTTGAAAGTGTCTTCGGCAGAGGCAACTTGCAACTTGTCGCTCTCTTCAATTAGCGGACAAACAACGAACGCCTGCTGACCCTGTGAAACTGCTTCTCGCACATCAGCCCACATTTTGGCCTCAGGTTTTTCTCCGGCAACCCACGATGTCTTTATCGGTGTCCGCCCAGGTGGCATTTCATCAAGCACACTCACATCAAGATCGCCATAAACGGTCATCGCCGCTGTTCGCGGTATCGGCGTAGCCGTCATCACCAAGACATCGGGCGAATTCACAACCTTTGAGTCGCTACCAGCGTCAGTCGCCTTAGAACCTTTGTTGCGCAATGCCGCCCGTTGCTCGACACCAAAGCGATGCTGTTCATCGATAACTACTACGCCCAGCGAAGCGAATTCGACGCCTTCTTGAATCAGAGCATGCGTACCGATCAAAATGTCGATCCCTCCGTTGGCAAGGTCGCGCAACAACTCGCGTCGACGATCACTCGTAACGCGGCTTGTCAACAATTCAACACGCAACTGTCGATCTCCAAAGAGATTGTTCTCGTCGGGCACCGATATTCCTTCAAGAAGTTTTCTCACCCCCGCAAAATGTTGCTCTGCCAAAACTTCAGTCGGCGCCATCAGTGCACCTTGATGTCGCCCTTGGACGGCGGCCAACATTGCCGAAACAGCGACAACAGTTTTTCCACTACCGACATCACCTTGCAAAAGCCGATGCATCGGATGAGGCGCAGCCAAATCGTGATCGATCTCGTCGATCACGCGTCGTTGCGCGTTAGTGATTGCAAACGGCAGCGCCGCAATGAACCGTTGTTGCAACTTGCCGCCGACTTTGTGACGAATACCGGTGTTGTCAAGTTCGAATGCTCGCTTGCGACCGACCAAAACAACTTGCACGCGCAGCAGTTCGTCAAAAGCCAATCTTCGTCGTGCGTTCTGTTTGTCGACCATCGAATCTGGAAAATGAATCGACCACAGCGCGCTCGTGCGATCAGCGAGTTCGAGGCGTTCGCGCAACTCATTTGGCAGCGGATCAGAAATGCCCCGCTCTCGACAACGCTCGAGAGCATTTTCAACCCAAGTTGCCAACTCCCAAGTTGAAACCTGAACCTTTTCGCTTTGCGGATAAATCGGCACTATGCGACCCGTTCGATCGCCAATCAAATCGACAAGTGGATTGCTCATTTGCAAAACACCGCGATACAAATCTGGTTTGCCAAACATCGCAACTTGCGAACCTGTTTTTAACTGACGCTCGCGCCACGGTTGATTAAAAAACACCGCAGTCAAGCGCCCCGATTCGTCACCCACTTGCACATTGACAATCGTCTTGCGATTCTTGGTCGTAAATTTAGAAACTTTACGAACCTCAACGATCACCAGCGCTTCTTGTCCTGCAACAAGATCACTTACTCGCGCCTCGTTAGTGCGATCAACCCACTTACGGGGATAATTCGTCAACAATTCGAGCACGTTGTTGATGCCATATTCGGCGAGCGCCGCTTTGCGTTTTTCGCCCACACCTTTTAAAACTTCAACATCAATTGCAGATAGATCGCGCAACGTAATTTGGCCCGTCATACGGGTCTCGTTTTATTCAACACCAAATAAATATGGGTACAACGGCTGACCACCAAAGTGCACCTCGCACGAAATATGCGGATGAACCTGCCCCACATGCGCCACGAGCGCTTCAGTGGCCTGTGACGTTGCGTCACTTCCCGTGATGATCGTCAGCAATTCGCGCTGCGGCGTAATTAGTTTTGCCAACAAGTCGTGACACGCCGTTTCGAGTTGTGCCGCAACTGCAACGACACCGTCACCACGCACCAAGCCAATGAAGTCACCGGCCTTGATCGGGCCGGCATCAGAGTTTGTATCGCGAATCGCCTGAGTAACTTCACCAGTTGCGACCGAATTCGCCGCGCGCGACATTTGCGAACCGTTGTGTTCTGCTGACGCTTCAGGGTCGTATGCCACGAGTGCGGCAAGTGCCTCGGGCATCGAACAGGTCGGCACGACCCGCACATCTTTCTTGGTCAACTCATCAATTTTGTTGGCCACCGGAATAATGTTTTTGTTGTTCGGCAGAATTACAACCTGCGTCGCATTCATGTGCTCGACTGCATCGAGCAACTCTTGTGTCGACGGATTCATCGTTTGCCCACCGGTCACGACACCGTGAACGCCCATTTGTCCAAATAATTCGGCCAAACCATCACCGCTTGCAACTGCAACGACCGCACAAGTCACTGGCGGCAACGCTGACTGTGATGCGCCGTGTCGCATGCCATCGCTTGCACTGCTACCGCTCGTGCCAGTCGGTGCACCGAGGCTCGCCTCTCGCAGCGCGTGTTCTTCGGCAACTTCTTCAAATAAATCTGTGACACGAATCTTTGAAGGTCGACCGCCAATAATTATTGGCGCTTCAATTGCTGCACCGATGTCATTGGTGTGAATATGACAGTTATAAATGCCATCGCCACCGACTACGACTACCGAGTCGCCAATTTCGCCCCATGCATTTTTAAACTTCTTCAGTTTCGTGTCTTCAAGATCGAGCAAGAACATCACTTCATAACGCAACTCGCTGACATCAACCGAGCCATCAGTGGCATGACGCAACGCGACTTTTTCAAGTTGCTCGGCCGACGGGCCATCATCGTAAGTTGGTTCAGGCAACGGCTCGCCGTCGACAACATGCAAAGCCGAGTCGAGCAACAACATAAAACCCGCACCGCCGGCATCAACCACACCAGCATCTTTCAATACCGGCAACAACTCTGGAGTGTTCTCGAGCGCTTTTTGCCCCGCCGCACGAGCAACACGCAACATCGCCGCCAAAGTCGCGCCGTCATTTGCTGCACGTTGCGCCGCATCAGCGGCTTCGCGCACCACAGTCAAAATTGTGCCTTCAATTGGTTTGAGAACTGCTTCGTATGCAGCGGCTGATGCGGCTTTCAACGCTTCAGCAACTCGTGGCGCACCAGAACTTTTCGCCGTCTTCAAAGTCGACGACAAGCCGCGCAGAATCTGACTCAAAATCACGCCGCTGTTTCCGCGCGCACCCATCAACGAGCCATGGCTGATTGCTTCGCAAGTTGTGTCAAGTTCGCGAGACGCACCATCGAGTTCGGTGACAACAGCGTCAAGCGTGCGCGACATGTTCGTGCCGGTGTCACCATCAGGCACCGGATACACATTCAGACGGTTAATGCCGCTGGCATGGCGTTTCATCGTGTCGCGGAAGGCGATCACGGTGTGACGCAGGGCATCCGCCCCAAATTCTTCAAGAACTGCCACAGCGCAAGGCTACTAA
>CANLHV010000131.1 GCA_947490975.1 Acidimicrobiaceae bacterium | reverse complement strand
ATCTTGGTAAATAGCGTCGAAGCCACAGAAACAGCGTAGGGGATTGTCCGACTTGTACGCTCGGCGTATGTCATCAAATCGGGTTCTCACGGTACCGAACTTGATAACTCTGCTTCGACTCTTTTGCTTGCCGATCTTTTTGTGGCTGTTGTTTGCTATTGAAGACAAGGCGGGGGCTGCATGGCTTTTAGGTGCTCTCGGTGCCACAGATTGGGTGGATGGTTGGGTGGCGCGAAAATTCAACCAGCAGAGCACTTTTGGTGCTGTTTTCGACCCGACTGTCGACAGAGGCCTATTCATTGTCGCAGTATTTGCAATTGTCGTCGATCAATCGATGCCGCCCTGGTTTGCAATCGCAGTGTTGGTGCGAGAGATTTCAGTGGCTGTAGCCATGGTTACAGCCACCGCGTTCGGAATGCAAAGGTTCGCGGTGAGCATTTGGGGTAAGCGGTACACGTTCTTACTGATGTTTGCTGTTCCGTTGATGTTGTTGGCCGCTGACGACGGCCGGGGAGCGAGTTGGGTGATGCTGTTGGCGTGGGTCTTTGGTATCCCAGGCATAGTTCTGTCGTATTCAACGGCACTCGCATATATTCCAGAGATTCGGCGCAATCTTCATGCTGGCAGGCGCACGAGGCGAGGCTAACTTTAAGTCATGAAGATTTTGGAAGACCGACTGTATTCCAAAGATCATGAGTGGGTCTTAGTTTCTGGTTCGACCGCGCGAGTGGGCATAACTGATTACGCACAAGACGCACTTGGTGATGTCGTCTTTGTTCAATTGCCAACAGTTGGCGAGAAATATCCGTCGGGCGCGCAGTGTTGCGAAGTTGAAAGCACCAAAAGCGTCTCAGATATTTACGTGCCAATTGATGGATCTATCTCGCTGACCAATGAAAAACTCTTAGCAACACCTGGCCTTTTAAATTCAGACCCCTATGGCGATGGTTGGATATTCGAACTCACAATGGCAGATTCAGTTTCTACGAACCACTTAGTCACTTCAGATCAATATCGACAATTGATAGAAGGTTGAGGCTTTATGGCATATGTATTTTGCAATAGTTGTGGACACCGAAATCCACCAAATTCTTCGTTCTGTTCGTCGTGCGGGGCGGTCTTAGACCTACCCGATGAAAGAACTGTTGTTATCGCTCAGGTTGACCCGCTGCAAGACCTTCCAGGGCCGAGCGATAATGCCACGATTCGACTTGGCGACATCGGAGAACATGCTGTTTTGGTTATTCGCTCTGGTGACTTGACGGGCAGTCGCTTTACGCTGAGCAAAGACGTCACTCAAATTGGGCGGCACCAAGACAGCGATATTTTGCTCGATGACATTACGGTTTCAAGACGCCACGCCGAAGTTGTCAAAACTCCGACCACGCTTGTAGTCAGAGATCTTGGCTCGTTAAACGGCACCTACGTAAATCAATTACTCGTCGATGAGATTGCTCTCCGGCACGGCGATGAGTTGCAAGTTGGCAAATTTCGCATGGTTTTCTTCAGTAAATCAGACATTTTGTCATGACGAATTACAATCTGGCCTGAATGAATACGGCTCGCAACTATCTATCGATTGGTGAAGTGCTTGCACTTTTGCTTGAAGAGTTTCCTGAAGTCACAATTTCGAAGATTCGCTTTCTTGAAAGTCAGGGATTAATCGAGCCCGAGCGCACGGCTTCTGGTTATCGCAAATTTTCACAGGCCGAAGTTGATCGTCTTAAATTTATTTTGCGTGAGCAACGCGAGAATTATCTTCCATTAAAAGTGATTCGTACTCGACTCGAGGGTGACACCAGCGACGGAATGTTGCGCGATGATGAAATTACTGCGCCAAGAGGTTTAGGACACATTCCGGCACCGCGAGGTCAAGGGCACCCAGCGGGCGTCAAGAAACTCTCTAAGGCCCCAGAGACTGCAAACGCTAAATCAAATATCTCGCCACTCAAGACAGATGAATATCAGAGGGGCGAGTCTTCATTTAATCGAAGCGAAATTCTTGCGGCTGCAAATATCGATGAGAAGACACTCAAAGAGCTCGAGAAGTATGGAATCGTGCGAGCGCATCGGATCGGCTCTACAGATCTCTACGACCAAGTCGACTTGCAAATTTTAGAGGCCGCAGCGAGATTCATCGAACTCGGAATTGACTCTCGCCATCTCAAAGCATGGCGATCAGCCGCAGATCAAGAAGTCTCGTTGTTTGAAAGTCGTGTCGTGCCGATGATGCGACAGCGCAACCCGCAAGCGCGACAGCAGGCAATGCAAATGTTCGCCGAACTTGTCGAGCAAGGCGCAAAACTTCGTGCCGCTCTGATCGCGGCGCAGGCTCGCGATCACGTTGATCATCGGTAGAGAGATATTTCTGGGCGCGAGGATACGCTGAGTCGATGATTGAGATGCGGTTAGAGGGTATTCGACTCGAGATTCCGCAGAACACACCCGTGTTGATGTTGCGCGAGCAGTCGGGCTCGCGAAGAATTATGCCAATTTATATCGGCGCACCAGAAGCCTCGTCAATTCATTACGCGCTCGAAGGTTTGCAACCTGACAGACCGTTGACGCATGACTTATTGATCAATGTGGCCGAAGGTCTCGATGCTCAACCTGTAAAACTTGTCATCACGAAAGTCGAAGAAAACACTTATTTCGCTGATTTACATTTTTTGCAACGCGGGAAAGTGATTGCGATTAGCTGTCGCCCTTCGGATGGTGTAGCAGTCGCAGTTCGGTCGGGGATACCCATCTATGCAGAAGACGATTTGCTTGACGCCGTCGGCAAGGTGGTGCCAGCAACGGCACCAGACAATGCTGAAGAAATCATTGATGATTTCCGTGATTTTATTGACTCAATTAAACCTGAGGATTTTCAGAGTTAGATATTTCCAAATTCGCTATCAACCCGTAGCCTGACAGCAGGGCGTTGAGGTTTTCAATCTTGGGGAGTCGCAATGGCGAAGCAAAGTTTTAGTGGCAGTCAGGCGGCGCAAATCGCAGGCATCACATATCGTCAACTCGATTACTGGGCCCGCACCAATTTGATTAGACCATCGTTGACCGATGCGAAGGGCAGCGGCTCGCGACGAAGTTACGAATATCGAGATCTTCTTGAATTGAAAGTTATTAAACAGCTTTTAGATGCTGGCATCAAGCTTGAATCTGTTCGTGAGGTTTTCAATTACTTGCGTAGTCATGTTGACACCGAGATTGCTGCAGCACACATCGTGATCAGTGGCAAAGCGGTGGTTTTGTGTCAGGGTGACCAGTTGGTCGACGTTGTTCGCAACGGTCAAGGTGTACTAAACGTCTTGCCTCTGGCGAACATTAAATCTGATGTTGACGCGATGATTGTCAGTCTTGCCGGCAGAAATACTG
>CANLHV010000130.1 GCA_947490975.1 Acidimicrobiaceae bacterium | reverse complement strand
ACATTCTGATAAACCTCTTCGCGCACAAACTCGCCCTCGGTGCCGACCGTGTTGACAACACCAAATGTCAAATCAAGAAGATGCCAAACCAAAAAACTAAACACGATCATGCCGCTGTAGCGCATCGTGCGACTCGCAAAGTTTGCAACTTCATAATCGCGTGGCGACTGATATTGCACAGGTCGCGCTTGACGATTCATGACTGTAAGCGACCATGCGGCGTGCAAGTGCAGCGCGAGCATTGCCAACAAGCCGCCTCGAAGAATCCACAACACGGCACCTTTTGGCGCGAGCGGATACAAAAGCTCTTTCAAAAATTCGGCGTAATGATTCAGTTCGTACGCGCCGAAATACATCTTCAAATTGCCGATCATGTGAAACAGCACGAAACCCATTAGCGCGATGCCCGAAATCGCCATCGCATATTTCTTGCCGACTGCCGTCGAATATATGTCGACCAAAAATGGGCGTTTCTTGCGGGATGAAAGCGCCGTGCCCGTAACTGGCTCTCGCGCACCGCTTGATTTCGTGATTGTCTGCGCCATAGATGCAGTGCCAACGCTAGTAGTCGGCTCGCAACCACCCGACATTCGCGCCTGGTTGGGCGGCGTGAACCGTGTCTCACGGCGCCCATCCACGAACAGCCCTAAATAGCGAGCATTCGCCTTAATGGCACCAGATTCTTTATACTTTCCGAGACACATAACACGGGTTACCAACGTGGCTAACCCGATGAGAAATTGGAGAAATATCAAGTGAGCGCACTAATTGCATCCGAAGGCGGCTGGCAAGACTTCACCCTCAAAGGCGGTGAGTGGCTTATTTTGTGGCTCTCAGGCGGCTCTGCAGTTCTCGCACTGCTGGTCGGCTGGTACTTGATGGTCAAGGTGCTGCAGCAAGACGAAGGCACCGACAAGATGAAAGAAATCGCCGCGGCGATTCAAGTTGGCGCGTGGGCATATCTCAAACGCCAGTTCCGCACGATCGGCATGATTCTTGTGCCAGTTGGCGCAGTTGTGTTTTTGACTTCGGTGGCAATCGAAAAACCAAACGGTGAGTCGGCGTTGTCATTTGTTAGTGCGGGCCTCTATCGCACTATCTCATTCGTCCTCGGTTGTGTCGCTTCAGGTCTCACTGGTTACATCGGCATGACACTTGCGACTCGTGGCAACGTGCGCACTGCAGCAGCGGCGCGACGTGGTTCGATGCGCGAGTCGCTGCAAGTTGCTTTCCGCACTGGCGGCGTGGCTGGCATGTTCACCGTCGGTCTTGGTTTGCTCGGCGCAACGGTGATCATCGCTTTGTTTCAAAACACAAGCTCGGCGATGCTCGTTGGTTTCGGTTTCGGTGGTTCATTGCTCGCGTTGTTCTTGCGCGTTGGTGGCGGCATCTTCACCAAGGCTGCCGACGTCGGCGCTGACCTCGTTGGCAAAGTTGAAGCCGGCATCCCTGAAGACGACCCTCGCAACCCAGCAACAATTGCCGACAACGTTGGCGACAACGTCGGTGACTGTGCCGGTATGGCTGCCGACTTGTTCGAAAGTTACGAAGTCACGCTCGTCGCTTCAATCATTCTCGGTGTCGCGGCATTCAACTCAATTGGTATGAACCCGGCACTTGGTCTGGTCTTCCCACTTGCTGCACGCGCCATCGGCGTGATCGCATCAATTGCCGGCGTCTTTGCTGTGCGCGCGAAAGATGGCGAAACAAATGCATTGAAGCCAATCAACCGCGGCTTTCTCACCGCAGGCATCATCACGGTCATCGGCACTTATTTGCTCGCAACTTATTATGTCGGCAACGACAAACTTGAAAAAACAGGTTTCACCAACACTGGTTGGCGTGTCTTCGGCGCAGTTCTCGTTGGTTTGGTGCTCGCCCAAGTTTTGAGCCGCCTCACCGAATATTTCACCGGCACCGAATATGGCCCGGTTAAAGAAATTGCTGAGAGCACTGAAACTGGTCCTGCAACGGTTGTTCTTTCTGGCACCGCCTCGGGTCTCGAATCTTCGGTTTATGCAATTTTGTGCATCGCAGTCGCGCTTGGCACGACAATCTGGATGGGTGGCGGAAACATTCAGTTCTCGCTCTATCTCGTTGCGCTTTGCGGCATGGGCATGCTCGCCACAACTGGCGTCATCGTGTCTGAAGATACTTTCGGTCCGGTTTCTGACAACGCCGCTGGTATCGCCGAAATGTCTGGCGAACTTCATGGCGAGACAGGCAAAATTCTTGTCAGCCTCGACGCTGTTGGCAACACAACTAAAGCCGTAACAAAAGGTTTCGCTATCGGCTCTGCTGTCATCGCGGCAGTTGCATTGTTCGCTTCATACATCGAAACAATCGCCAGCGAACTCGGTCTCAAAGATGCGGCCGGCAAAAAACTCGAAGGCTCGGCAATTTTCACTGCTGTTGAAACACAAATCAACGTCTCCGATGTAAAAACATTTATTGGTCTTTTGATTGGTGGATCAGTTGCGTTCATGTTCTCGGCACTCGCAATTCGTGCAGTAGGTCGAACCGCTGGTGTCGTTGTGCAAGAAGTTCGCAGTCAGTTTGCAGACGGCAAAATTATGGCCGGCACAAAACAACCTGACTACGGCCCGGTTATCGATATCTGTACGGCAGCATCATTGCGCGAACTCACAACGCCTGCGTTGCTTGCAGTTCTCACACCAGTGATTGTCGGTTTTGGCATCGGCTACGCCGCACTCGGTGCGTTCTTGGCTGGCGTTATTTTGACCGGCCAATTGATGGCTAACTACTTGAGCAACTCAGGTGGCGCATGGGACAACGCCAAAAAGTACATCGAAGACGGCCATCATGGCGGCAAAGGTTCAGACGCTCACAAAGCAGCTGTAATCGGCGACACAGTCGGCGACCCATTCAAAGACACTGCTGGTCCTGCGCTTAACCCGTTGATCAAAGTAATGAACTTGGTTGCATTGCTCGTGTTGCCAGCGATCATCAACTTGAAAGACAACGACACTGCTCGCTTGAGCATCGCCGGTGTTTCTCTCGTTATCTTGGTCATAGCGATCATGTTCTCGCGTCGCAAGACAACAAGCATGGTTGCTGCTTAGTCAGCAGTTTTACAACTCATGTCAGCCCGCGTTGACTATCTCAGCAACGAGTGGATCAACGCGGTCGCCGACAGCATCAAAGCAAATAGCGAGATCATCGCCGTTGCGCGCGAAAACATCGTCTCGGTAACCCAGATCGTCACGGGCACTCCCCATGGCGATGTCACTTATCATCTCGAGTCGCGCGATGGCCAACTTAATTTCGGCAAAGGTCCGGCAAAAGTTTCAGATATTGCTTTTACACAAGATTGGCAAACCGCAGTCGGTGTCGCCACTGGCAAAATCAACGCCCAAGAAGCGTTCATCAGCGGCAA
>CANLHV010000129.1 GCA_947490975.1 Acidimicrobiaceae bacterium | reverse complement strand
AATAAATCGTCAGTTTTTATCTCATCGCCTGACGGCGAAATAGAAATTGGTTTTCGCCGATTTGCCGACGAGCCAAACTCTGCATTGCGAACTGTCATTGCAGACGGTGCACAGATTTCGGTGACGACTCAAAAAATGTCAGACGATAATTTCTGGACTGTTGTTTCGCTCACGCCAAACAAGCGTGTTTGCATTAGTGCATCTTCTGGCTAGATCTTGCCTTCGTTGATCGCCATCTGAATCCACGGAATTACCTCGTCCAACATTTCATCAAGTGTGGTAGTGCACTCAAAGTTCAAGACTTCTTTAGTTTTCTTTGTTGACGGAACACGACGCTGCACGTCGTATTCGTATGCTTCGTCGCTTACATACTTGAAAGGCTTTGATGATTTATGAATCTTGTTCCAAATAATCTCTGCGAGTTTCAAAACTGAGGTCGACTCAGCCGTCGAAATATTAAAATCTTCATTAAGCGCTTTCGGGCTTTCCATACAAGTGACTATCCCTTTGGCTAGGTCACCTCCGTAGGTGTAATGCCGAATTTGCTCGCCAGAACCCAGAATGTGTAGCGGATCTTGCCCCTTCAAGATTTTTTGCACGAGATCAGGCACCACATGGCTCATCGCCAACGAAACATTGCCTGAAAGCACTTCGACTTCACCGAGGGCTCGACCTTCGCCGACACCTACACAGTTGAATGGTCGCACGATCGTAAACGGAAGTTTGTATTGATCAAAAGCCGCCTGCGCGAAATATTCGACAGCCAATTTCTGAAAACCATAAGACGACAACGGGGGCGGAATCTTGCGTTGGTCACCCTCTTCGCTTGGCCAATGCTGCGAACTCTCGAACACCATCGATGAACTGAGGTAGGTCACTTTTTGTAACTTGCCCTGGCGATGGGCGCGAATAGCGGCATCGCACGTTGAGGCCATGATTCGTTCGTTTGTCGCCAGCAGGTCGTATGCGTATGCGTGAAAATAACTAATACCGCCAATCAACGCAGCGCCAGCAATCAGATGGTCACAGTCCATCAACAAATTGGTCATTAGACCGACGTCTTGCGCATCACCCTCGACCAGTTTGTAGTTGGCGTGACTGTCGTAACTCTTGGTCACTCGCCCGTATTTTGAGTAATTATCCAGACCCACAACATTGTGACCACGACTCAATAATTCTTCGACGACATACCCGCCGATAAATCCCGATGCACCTGTGATTAAAACTTTGGCCATAAATTATTTCGACATCGCTTTCTTTGGACCGAACGCGTAACAATACCACTTCAAATAGCGTGGAAGCCACGTCGCAATTTTGAAATTCGACACACCAAACGAACGGTCGAGCCAAATAGTCGGCACTTCGGCAACTGGTCGACGATGTCGGCGCGCTTTTGCAACTAGTTCGATACCAATTTCAAAACCTTTGTCGCTCTCAATACCAACTTGGCGAATGAACTCGGTTGAATACGCCTTGAACGAATTTGTTGCATCACGCGTGCCAACTCGTGCGCCGTAATAAAGAGACAAACCAGCAATTCTTGACATTAAACCCTTCAAAAATGGGCCACCCACTTGTTGCCCAGCGCGTGCATATCGACTCGCAGCTGCGACAACCACGCCACGTTCAACTAGTCGAGTCAAAATTTCTATTTGAGAGGCATCATCACAACCATCGGCCATGGTCACAACCACAACTTCTGATTTTGACGAATCGATGCCAAATTTGATCGCATTTGCTGGTCCACGTCCGTACGTGTTGTGAATCGCACGCAGTGCAGAAAACTCAGACTGCAAATTTTGAATCGCCGGCACCGTCGTATCGCTCGGGTCGTCGTAAACAACTAGCACTTCAGCATCAATCTTGACCACTTCAAAAATTCGCCGCAGAATCGGCTGCACATTATCGCCCTCGTTGTAAACCGGAATTACTATCGAGACTCGGGGTTTCAGATCAAAACACCTTGCTTGCGAATATTCCAGATGTCAATTACTGGCTTTGAAATCGGCATTGATGCATAGCGCTTGTGCGGAGCGCCAATTACAACAAGGTCGGCACGATCTATAAGTTCTGCTTCGCCAATCAACGTTTCGTCGTCGCTAACGAGTGCGTCGGCACAAATTACAGATTGGGCTTTGAACTTGAGAATTCTTTTCAATTTGTACGACAAACTTGACCGAATGTCGTCGCTTTCAGCCTTGAACGCCATGCCCAAAACCCCGACCGTCATTTTGCTCAAATCGTAATTCTTCTCGATTCGAGACACGAGATAAAGCGGCAAACCTTCGTTAATCATCATGCTTGAATGACCGAGCGTGAAATTATTGTTGTTAAAAGCGGCAAGTTGCATCGTGTCTTTGAACAAACACGGGCCAGCTGCAAAACCAGCCCCTGGCATATCGGCAGCTCGAGGATAATCGGTTGTGATTGCATGACGCACGCGTTCGAAGTCGACACCGAAGTCATTGGCAATTGTGTATAGCTGATTTGCCGCCGCGAACTTTATGTAGCGCCAAGTGTTGGTGAACAACTTTGCGAGTTCTGCTTCTTCTGGGCTGACAACGATCATATTGCTTGTCAAATTGCTGAATAAACTCTTGGCCCGATCAACAGCATGGGTGGTGCGAGCAGAAATTATCTGTGGCAACGCAATAAGTTCTTCGACTGCTTTGCCTTCGGCGATTCTTTCTGGACAGAAGCTCACATCGATCTTCTTTCCACTGCCGGCGATCACTTTTTCAACCAACTTGGTAACTCCGGGGTAAACCGTGCTTCGCAACACCAAGTGTTGCCCGTCTTTGAGTACGTCGAGAAGTTGAGCAACCGCATTGGGCACGACTTCAGGATCTGGATTTAAATGTTCATCAACTGGTGTGCCGATCACTACGACCACGTGTTCAGCAGTTGAAACTAGTTTTTTATCACTCGACGCCGAAAATAGTTTCGTACGCAAAACCTCTGTTAAAACTTCAGGTGCGCCAGGTTCATCAAATGGCATTTTGCCTGAGTTAACTGTTGCCACGACTTGAGTGTTTGTGTCAAAAGCGACGACTTTCAGCTTCTTGGATGCCAAAATTATCGCTAATGGCAAACCAACGTGCCCACAACCACCAACGACGACAACGTCATTTTCAAACTTCATAGGGGCACCTCTCAGATAATTCTAGTTTGTGAAGTCAGGCAATTAGTTAGAGTCTGATCGTGCTAATCAAGATTGGTCAACGAGCAAAGCAATTAGTGTTTGCCAACCAATTGGTGCTCAGCTTTGCTCTGTTAAGTGGGTTTTTGACGATTATCGCTAATCGTTCGGGAGTCGGCTGGAGTTGGGACACAAGTGACTATGTCGCAGTCGGCAAAAACTTCGCCAATGGAAACGGCCTTCTTGACGCAACTGGCATACCGATGACCGTAAGACCCCC
>CANLHV010000128.1 GCA_947490975.1 Acidimicrobiaceae bacterium | reverse complement strand
GGTTCGATTGTCGTACCTGCTCTCGAAGGCCATCGCCCGTTGCTCGTTGAAGTTCAGGCACTAACCAATTTGTCGCCTTCACATGTTTCGCCGCGTCGTTCGGCTCAAGGTGTTGACTCGGGAAGGCTAGCGATGTTGTTGGCCGTGCTCGAACGGCGCGCTGGTGTCAATCTCGCACAACATGAAGTGTTTGCGTCAGTTGTTGGTGGCGTGAAGTTGAGTGAACCGGGTGCTGATTTGGGTTTATGTTTGGCGCTTGTTTCGGCGGCGACCAACACGCCATTGGCCGAAGATCTTGTTGCGTGCGGCGAAGTTGGTTTGGCTGGCGAATTGCGTCAAGCCAGCAATACAGCGCGCCGACTTGGTGAGGCTGCCCGACTGGGTTTCACTCGCGCGATTATTCCTGCGAGCAGTGCTAAAGATTTGAAAATTTCTGGCATCAAACTTCAACCAGCAGAAACTGTCGCCCAGGCGTTATCTCTTGCTGGTTTGACCACCAAGTAGCGTTTAACCAGTGCGTGCAGTTGTCATTATCCCGACCTATAACGAAGCCGACAACATTCAACGGTTTCTCACACAGGTGCGTAAAGACGCACCAAACGTAGACATTTTGGTTGTTGACGACAACAGCCCAGACGGCACATCACAGATTGCTAAAGAAGTTGCAGATCGACTGGGGCAGATAAAAGTCATGACTCGCACCACCAACCGCGGTTACGCCGCCGCCAGTCGCGATGCGATGCGTGCAGCGATTAGCGATAATTATGACGTGATTGCCACGATGGACGCAGACTTTTCGCACGATCCGGCAGTTCTTGAGCAACTCGTATCTCAAGTAAATGAACACACTGCTCTGGTAATCGGCTCACGATATGTGGCCGGTGGTGAGGTGACGAACTGGCCTCTATTTCGTCGATTGCTGTCACGATGGGGAAATTTATACACAGCGTTTTGTTTAAAACTGAAAATCAAAGACTGCACTAGCGGCTTTCGTGCTTATTCGGCCAAGCAATTAGCGCAAATTAATCTTGCTGAATTGACAGCAGATGGATATGCGTTTTTGACTGAAATAGCTTTCGTAATTTCACGCAACAATCTTGGTGATGTTGTCGAAGTACCGATCAATTATGTTGATCGCGCGTATGGTGACTCAAAGATGAACACAAAAATTATGCGCGAGTCGATGGTGTTGGTGACGCGTTGGGGCATTGCGTTGCGCACGGGTATCGGGCGCAAGCACCTACCGCGATAGAGAAGCTGATTTTTCAGCAACTTGATTGTTCGTGAGTTGATTCAGCAAGCTGACGAGCTTCGGCGATGGCTCGCTGAATGAGTATGAATCTGAGTTGATCGCCCGTGTATACGAATCGAATTCAAACTGCACACCAGCCAAGTCACCCTGAAGTGCATGCGCTTTCATGCGCAAGGCAAAGAGTTCTTCATGTGCACCAAGAACTTTGAGACCTTGCGCCGTAGCCCAGAAAACTCCGTCAACTTTGCCTCGATTTAGGTCAAGTTCGGCAGACATGGTCGCCGCTGTAATAACAGTCATCACAAGTTGTGAAGTTATACCTTCGGCATCAGGCCACAGATAGTCGGTGCCGGCGAAAGGTAAATCGCGAACAAGTTCAAGTCCACTGTGTAATTCAGCCACCGCGGCGTCAAGAGGTAAATTCTGTGCCTTATCAATGCATTTGCTTAACACCTCACCGTCGCTGACAATTGATTGGTGAAACGGTAAGTGATCACTAAAAGTACGAGGAATCCATTCTTCGAGCGGCGATAACAGTTCGGTTTGCTTAAGTGTTCGCCGAATATCTGACACAACATTGGTAAAAGTTGCATCAGCCACAGTGAACTCCCATAGTGCTGTGCGAGCAGCGCTTCGTGTGGGTCGAGAACGGTGGTTTGTCAACCAAGCCAATAGTTCTTTAGTTTTTGACTTTTCGAATTCGACCGCTGTGCCATCGGCCAGTTGAATTTCAACCGGGCCGAGCGTACGCACCAGAATTTTGTAATCTTCAATATTTTCTATTGCAACAATCGAATTAGTCTGATCGGCTTGCCTAGCAATTGGTTCATTGCCACAACGAACAACATCAGTTAAAAGCTCACCCAATAATGCAACCTGAGAAGCCGCCAAGCTAAACGGCGCAATCGAATCAGCGCACGAAGAAAGATGCCAGGACGAGTCATCAAAATAAAGCTCTGTGGTTGACTTTGTCGTTGGATGGAGGCAAACAACCGAAAAACCAGAGTCGCACAACTGCATGACTTCATCGTCACTAACTTCGTCACGGCAAAATACAACGCTTTGAAAGTTTGCCGTCTTGGCAGATTGAATAAGTTCTGCAATTGATGACACAGTAAAAACACCAATATTGTTGGTTGGCTGGTGAGAATTTTGTGAATAGAGCATAATGTTTGACTTTTTGCTTGAGGCAAACAGTGCTGAAATGATTAGTGCATTGAGTACAGATAATTGTTCAGTCTGATTATTGCCCGAGATACTAACGACAGAGTTTCTACCGAGATCTACAAATTGCAAATGCGAATCACGCAAACCTAGTGGCACATAAATTGGTGAATCTGAATTCGCCAGTAGAAAGTTTTGCTCATACTTTTCGCAGTCCGTCACTAGAGAGTTTCGCGTGGCTCGAAGACTAAGTTCTGTGAGTATTGCCGGCGCCGAGGGGTGATTAAGCCGAGAATGAACCTCGAGTTTGCATAACTGTCGTCCACGAATTTTGCCAATTTCTAGCAATATTCCAGCTACGACAACTGAACATGTAAACAGCGAATTGACCTTATTGAATTGATTTTTCTGTGAAGCAGATTTGACTTCGATCGGACTGACTGATTGTGAGATATCGACTGCTTGACTGCGAGCGGGGGTAAGTAGCGTCCACAAAGATGCACCCACGATAAACAACCAACTGCGTGGAACAAAAGACTGGCGAAATTTGAAACGAAACGCCAAATAGCAAAGCGAATCGAAGACAGTGTGTGCAACGATAAATAAAATTACGACACCTAGTGCCAAAGCGAGAATGTTTATTGCCTGTTGTGTTTCAGGCAAAGCGAATTGATCATCTGAAACAAAGCTCATGACTAATGGTCGCTTGGCGTGACAGTGCGTGTAACGGTCAACAAATGATTCGTTGCACCAAACAACTTGAGAAGCGTCATCTCAATTTCACGATTGACGGTCACGGAAACCGAATTAGAAGTTGTTGCTACTTTGCCATCTAGGTCGTATGCGGCCAGATAATTCGATGCCGAGTGTCGAGCCTGACTTTCGTCGATTGTTGGGTCGCCAGTGCGTAAATCAGTGAGTTCTTGAGCCCCGACTCGAGCCGCGTTTTCAGCGTGATCGGCAAGCTCGAGTCGACTCGCAACTAGTCGCCCACCGTCAACGCCAA
>CANLHV010000127.1 GCA_947490975.1 Acidimicrobiaceae bacterium | reverse complement strand
GCTTTGTCGGCTTGAATCTGGTTTTCCATTTTCATAGCCTCAAGCACGAGAACTGCATCACCTTGAGCAACGGTTTGGCCTTCGGTGACAAGCACTTTGATTACGGTGCCTTGCATTGGTGCGGTGATGGTTCCGCTCGCCGCCGCTGATTGATCTGCGCCTCGAGATGCAGACCGAGTCTTTTGTGCAGCAGGCGCCGTGCCACCCACGGGCGGTACCCAGACTTTGACATCAAATCGTTTGCCATTGACTTCAACCACCGTGCTTTTCTCGACTAGGCCCTCACTATTTGACTGAGTCTCGCCGGTGCTCGACACAAGTTTTGAAAGATCGAGCTTTTCTTCTACCCATTTGGTCGAGTGTTTTGTTGCGGCGAAGTCAGGATGACGCAAAATTGCGAGATCAGCTTCGATTGTCGTGTGCAAGCCTTCGATTTTTGTTTCTTCGAGCGCACGAATAGTTCGAGCAATCGCTGACTCACGGTCTTTGCCCCAAACAATGAGCTTGCCGACCAAATTGTCGTAGTACTGGCTGACTGTGTCGCCTGATTCGTAACCGCCGTCAAAACGCACACCGAAACCGTCGGGAGTTGTCAGTTTGGTGATCGTGCCTGGTGAAGGCAAGAACTTGCCACCTGACGGATTTTCGGCATTGATTCGCACCTCAATTGCGTGCCCGCGCCGCGCTGCTAAAACTTGTTTTTGAGTCATCGGCAACTTTTCGCCTGCGGCGACTCTGATTTGCCATTCGACAAGATCGATGCCAGTGATCAATTCACTGACTGGGTGTTCGACTTGAAGGCGAGTGTTCATTTCAAGAAAGAAAAATTCTTCGTCTTGATAAATGAATTCAACAGTGCCGGCATTGAAATAGCCGACTGCCTTTGCGGCTTTAACGGCAGCAGCACCCATCGCATCTTCGACACCGTCAGGCAGAGCTGGTGCTGGGGCTTCTTCGATCAACTTTTGGTGACGTCGTTGCGCCGAGCAGTCTCGAGATGAAACCCATACGACATTGCCGTGGGTGTCGCCGACGAGTTGAATTTCGATGTGTCGCGGCCATGAAAGATATTTCTCAACATAAATCTCGTCGCGCCCGAAGAATGCTTTCGACTCGCGTTGCGCAGACTCCATTGCTTCGTGCACGCTTTTTTCGTCGTGCACAACTTTCATGCCACGACCGCCACCGCCGAATGCGGCTTTGATCGCAACCGGAAAACCGTGAGTTTTGGCGAACTGCGAAATTTCGTCGGCACTCTTCAAAAATTCGGTTGTGCCAGGCACGATCGGTGCGCCACCGCGAAGCGCTGCTTTGCGTGATGAAACTTTGTCACCCATTTCAACAATCGCTGCTGGCGGTGGGCCGATGAACGCGACACCCATATCGGTAATAGTTTTCGCAAAGTCTGCGTTCTCGCTGAAGAATCCATAACCCGGATGCACCGCGTCTGCGCCGCTTTGTTTAATCGCATCGATGATCGCGCTTGTTTTTAAATAACTTTCGGCTGCGGTCTGACCACCGAGTGCGTAGGCCTCATCAGCAAGACGCACGTGCAGCGCATTACGGTCAAGTTCGCTATAGACGGCGACAGTGGCGATGCCCATTTCGCGGGCGGTGCGAATAACCCGCACTGCAATTTCGCCACGGTTAGCGATCAGGATTTTCTTAAGCACGGGGTACTATTCTCGCCGATGACAAGCACCGATAACAACTGGCAAAAACCAACCGTGGCCGATATGCCCAATAGTTGGGTTGTGCAACGGGTAGCCGAAACGGGCAGCACAAACACCGACCTCTTTAGCGACGCCCAGCGGGGTGCTCAGCATCACACTGCGCTGATGGCAGACAATCAGACTGCGGGCCGCGGTCGTCTTGACCGAACTTGGGAAGCCCAATCTGGGGCGAACTTGTTGGTGTCATTGTTGTTTCGAAAACCTCACAGCGAAATCTCTCTCTGTCAGAGAATTGTCGCCGTGTCTGCGGTGCGGGCTTGTCGAATGTTTGTTGCGAGCGACCAGGCAAAAAGCAGCTCTATCAATTTGAAGTGGCCGAATGATTTGTTGCTGAACGAAAAGAAGTTTGGTGGCATGTTGAGCGTGGCTGATACCGAGCAAACTTTTATTGTCGTCGGCATCGGGATCAATATTTCGTGGGCACCTGACTATGCAGCAAAACTAAAAGATCTCACATTGTCGCAGTCAATCGAACCAGTCGGCTTACTGCGCGCTTTGCTCGAGCAGATAGATGTTGTTGAAAAACTTTCTAGTCAGCAACTGCACGGTGTGTATGTTGATTTATTGTCAACACTCAATAAATTGGTACGAGTTGAGTTGACAAATGGCCAAGTTATCTTGGGGCGAGCAATCGAACTTGACCCAAGTGGTCGGCTTGTGATCGAAGCAAATGATCAAAAGCATCTGATCGACACTGGTGATGTAGTGCACCTTCGTGATGTAAATCACGAGTAACTTTGAACTGCATGGCGCAAAAAAGTAAAAGCTCAAAGCCAAAAGCGCTCAATAAATCTGCTTTAGTTGCGGCACTTGTCGTCTTTGTTTCACTTAGCGCCGCAGGTGCCAGACAGATTGTGTCTGCAACAAATCAACAACTCGACACTGTTCAGCGTGATCTTGAAGCAACATCTGCACTCTCTGCACCGAGTGCCGGTTTTGAAAATTACCTTTTGGTTGGCTCTGACTCTCGAGACGGCGCCGACCCCAGTGACTCAGATTTTGCGACGATGGGCAGCGAAGGAGATGTTTCTGGTCGGCGTAGCGACACGCTGATGGTGTTTCATTTTGACGAGGCGACCGGCGCAGGAGCATTGTTGTCGTTTCCGCGCGATCTTTGGGTGCGCATTGGTGATGGCGAAAACACCGCGCGAATCAACACTGCGTACCAAGAAGGCACCGACGTATTGGTGCGCACGATGCAGAGTAATTTCAATATTCCGATTCATCATTATTTAGAGATCAATTTTCAAGGCTTTAAGGGTTTGGTTGATGCAATCGGTGGGGTGCAGATTTGCGTGCAATTTCCATCCCGCGATAAAAACACAGGTTTGTACATGACCCCTGGTTGCAACACACTCGACGGCGTTGAGGCGTTGGCATATGCGCGAAGCAGATATTTTGAGACGAAAGTCGACAACGAATGGAAGATTGATGGCTCTTCAGACATTGGTCGAGGCAAACGACAGCGCAAGTTCATTGCAGCGATGCTGAATTCGGGTTTGACTCGAGTGCTGTCTAATCCGTTTACGGTTGCGAGCGCCTTTGAAGGTGTGACTGGGGCAATCATCACCGACAGCAATCTCGACTTGGCAGAGTTTGCAAAAAAGATGCGACCTGCAGCCAAAGGCGACATCAGTCGGTTCTCCCTTGATGTTTATAGCGACACTGTCGCGGGCAATTCGATTCTCAAATTGGGTGATGGCTCGGCAGCAGTATTGGCATTTTTTGGTGGACTCGG
>CANLHV010000126.1 GCA_947490975.1 Acidimicrobiaceae bacterium | reverse complement strand
GAACGAGGTTGGTGAAATTAATTACCACTACCGGCGTAGTGCAAATAGATAGGCCCGCAATTACACTTATTTAAGTGAGCGAACTGTTTCGCATTGACGATCTTCATGCCAAGCCTGCCGAGGCAGATACAAAAATTCTGCGCGGATTATCGCTCACCGTTAACACAGGCGAAGTGCACGCAATCATGGGGCCAAACGGTTCGGGCAAATCGACTCTCGCAACAACTTTGCTCGGCGCGCCTGAATACGAAGTTACGAGTGGTCGAATTTTTTATAAAGGCGAAGATATTTCGCTATGGCCAACAGAAGTTCGCGCGAAAGCCGGCATCTTTTTGGCGTTTCAGTATCCGCAAGAGATTGCTGGTGTGTCGGTAATTCAATTTTTGCGACAGGCGCTTTCGGCACGCAAAGGCATTGATCTTTCGGTTCTCGAGTTGCGTTTGTCGATCATTGATTGGATGAAACGACTCGGCATGGACTCATCGTTCGTGGACCGCTATCTCAATGAAGGTTTTTCGGGTGGCGAAAAGAAGCGTAACGAGATTATGCAAATGGCGATTCTTGAACCCGAGTTGGCGATTCTCGATGAAACAGATTCGGGTCTTGACATTGATGCGTTGCGAATTGTCGCCCAAGGCATTCGTGAAGTGCGCCAAGATCGACCAGAAATTGGCATCGTGTTAATCACCCACTATCAGCGTCTGCTCGACGAAGTGAAGCCTGACTTCGTGCACATTTTGATCGACGGCCGCATTGTCAAGTCGGGTTCGATTGAACTTGCCGCCGAACTCGAAAAAAACGGTTACGACGCATACCGAACGGGTGCATAACCGTGGCTGGGGCAAATTCGGTGCTTGATGCAGCGGTGATTCGCCGAGAGTTTCCGGTTTTGACGAGCGAGATCAATGGCAAGCCAGTTGTCTATCTAGATAGTGCGAATACTTCGCAAAAGCCAAATGTTGTGATCGATGCGATGACGACATTTATGCGCGAGTCGTATGCGCCGATTAACCGCAGCGCGTATACGTTGGCCGCGAATGCGACCGAAAAATACGAAAGTGCGCGTGCAGCCGTGGCGAAATTTATAAACGCCAACAGCACTAATGAAATTGTTTTCACTAAAAATGCGACTGAAGCTTTGAACTTAATCGCCTATTCGTGGGGTCGCGCCAATTTAAAGCGTGGCGACGTTGTCGTGCTGACGCATATGGAGCATCACGCCAACATCGTGCCGTGGCAAATGCTGCAACAAGAACGAGGCATCGAATTGCGCTGGGTGCCATTGACCAGCGACTTTCAACTTGACTTAAGTTCACTGCCGACTTTGCTTGCCGGAGCGAAAGTATTTTCGTTTACCGCGATGTCGAATGTTTTGGGCACGATTAATCCTGTTGAAAAACTTTGTGCTGCGGCTCGTGCTGCTGGCGCGCTCGCAATTGTTGATGCGTGTCAATCGGTGCCGCACTCCCCGACCGATGTTCGTGCACTCGGTGCAGACTTTGCTATGTTTTCGAGTCACAAAATGTGTGGGCCCTCGGGTGTTGGTGTGTTGTGGGGTCGCGAGGCTTTGCTCGAGGCGATGCCACCGTTTTTGGGCGGCGGCAACATGATTTCTGAAGTGCGACTTAATGGTTTCAAATGCGCAGAGTTGCCGGCAAAGTTCGAAGCGGGCACCCCGCCGATCACCGAGGTTGTTGGTCTGGGTGCGGCTGTTGAATTTTTGAATGGTGTCGGCATGGCCAACATTCGCCAGCATGAAATTGCGATGTCGAGCTATGCGCTTGAAATGTTGACTAGCCGATTCGGTGACGACATCACGATTCACGGGCCACGCAACCCCGAACTGCGTGGGTCGACATTTAGTTTTGCATTCCGCGGCATTCATCCGCACGATTTGAGTCAGGTGCTCGATCAGTCCAATGTTTGTGTGCGCGCTGGTCACCACTGCGCCAAGCCGTTGATGAAAATTATTGGCGCGAACGCGACTGCTCGAGCGAGTTTTTATCTTTATAACACGACTGCAGATGCTGATGCGCTGGCAGACGCCCTTGACTCTGCATCAGATATCTTTTAGACAGAGAGTTTGAGCGAGGACGTATGCCGGGTATCGAAGATTTATATCGAGAGATAATTCTTGATCACTATCGCACCCCGCGAAATCGCGGCGAGTTGGCACCGCCGGCTGTTTACGCTGAAGGCAATAATCCGCTTTGTGGTGATGACATTCGCGTCTATTTAGATGTCGTTGACGGTGTCGTGCGTGACGTGAAGTTTTCTGGTCAGGGTTGCTCGATCAGCCAAAGTTCAACTTCGATGATGACTGTTGCGGTTAAAGGCAAAACGATTGAAGAAGTGCGTGCTTTTGTGCGCCGCTTCAAGCACATGATGACGCTTTCTGAAGACGGCGAGACAGTCGATCAGTCGATCAAACTCGGCGATATCGAAGCGTTGCAAGGTGTCGTTAAGTTTCCGGTGCGCATTAAGTGCGCCACCCTCGGCTGGAACACTCTTCTCGAAGGCCTCGACGAAGCCACCAAATAATTTGATTTTTTTAGTCTCGGGCGAACGACTCTCACCCTTGCCTTACTTGTCGGCGCTGCGTCATGCGGCGCACAAACATCAAACGAAGTTGAGATTGTCGGTACTTTAGGAGTTCTCGGCGATCAATCAACTGAAACTGGCGCGTTGGCTTTATCTTTGATTGAAGTAGCCAAACTTGACCAGCCAGTTGATGCTGCGTCTCGTTTTAGTGACCCTGCTGTTTATTTCGTCGCGCGCGTCGGCACAGTTCACAAATTTATTGACACAGGTTTAAGCAGCGAACCGGTGCTTGACATCTCAGATCTAACAGAAGGTCAAGGTGAACGTGGCTTGCTTGGTCTTGCGTTCTCAACCGACGGATCACTGGCTTTCATTAACTACACCAATCTTGATGGAGATACAACTGTCGCTTCATTTAGCGTCGGCACAACAGGCGAATTTGCTCGCGAGTCGTTAAAGACAATTCTCGTGATTGATCAGCCGTTTGCAAATCACAACGCGGGTGACATCGTTGTTGAACCAAGTGGAATGATTCTCTTGCCGATGGGTGACGGCGGGTCGGCCAACGATCCACTGCGTGTTTCTCTTGATGATTCGTCGCCACTTGGCAAGGTTTTGCGCGTCGACCCTCGAGACGGCAGTTATACGATTCTCGCTCGCGGGCTGCGCAACCCTTGGCGAGTTGACCTTTATGACGATCGCCTGTGGCTTGCAGATGTTGGTCAAGGCGAGTTTGAAGAAGTAAGTGTGCTCGACGATCTTTCAAAAATTGCAAGCACGGTGCAAATCATTGACTTTGGCTGGAGCGCCTACGAGGCAAACAAAGTTTTCAACAGAGATCAGACGAGTTCTAGTCACACTCCTCCGTTGGTTTCGTATATGCATGGCGATAACGGCTGCTCGATCAGTGGCGGTGCTGTTGCGACGACAGGTTCTTTGCGTAACCGTTTCGTTTTTGCCGAC
>CANLHV010000125.1 GCA_947490975.1 Acidimicrobiaceae bacterium | reverse complement strand
TTGGCCTTACTGGTGTCTCACCGCATGTTGAGCGCACAGGCAATGCCGATCGACTTTGGTATCCGGGTGGGCTTGCCGGCACGGCAGTTGCCGATTGCAACGATGCGGGCGCGTGCACCAGTGTTTCAATCACAGGGCGCTTGGGTAGCGACTTCACGGCAATCACCTTGCCCAACGGCACCCGTCGAGCATATTTTGTCGAGATCTCGATGACGCCTGGCGCGAACACTAAATCTGTTTCGTCAGCACCGTGTTTGACCGCAGCGTGCACGAGTGTTGGCACTTCGACTGTTGCCGCGCCTGAGCTCGTTGTTTCACAAAATATGAAAGCTTGGGGCGTGCCAGATGCAGTTGTCACGCCAGACGGCAAAGTACGTCTATATGTTGTCGAATCTCCGACTGAAGGCAACTGCAGCGAAAAACTTGCAAGCTACATTTCAAATGACGGCATTTCGTTCACAAAAGAATCTGGTTGGCGTCTTGAAAACGGTATCAGCGTCGACCCAGAAATTCTTCGTGCAAAAACAGGCGATTGGCTAATGATTTTGGCTGATGGTCCTGGTTGTGGTGACCGCGTGCAAAAACTCTACACATCAACATCAAACGATGGCTTAACTTGGTCGACACCACAAAAAGTATTTGGTTCGGGTTCTGATCTTCGCCGACTCGACCCAACCGGTTACGAAATCTCGACGAACGTATTTCGTATTTACTATGCGACTGCGGTTGCTGGTGCTCTAGGCGATGTCACTTACACAATCAAGCGCGGCACGATTGCAATCAAGCAGTCGTCTGCCGACGTTGCGATTACTGGCGGAAAGAAAGCGGCCACCAAGACGACGATCACATGCGTCAAAGGTAAGACCACCAAAAAGGTGACTGGCCTTAGCCCGAAGTGCCCAAGCGGATATAAGAAGAAATAGCGAGCAGCAGGTTGGCAGGGTACTAGGCATCCCGAAGTTAAATAGCAATCAACTAAGAGAGCTGATTACGCAGTAGACCGATAGCCCTTCGTCTGAAATTCTTGAATTAGCAAAATTTGTTTTTGGCGATAACGGCTGATCGCGATCACTTGACATCGCTGGCATCGGTTCTGCTGCAGCACCAGACTGCACAGTTGGCGACCCCTTCAAACATCCCAAAATATATGGGAAGGTCATGACTGCGTGGTACCCATAACTACCGTCGGGCTGTGTTCGACCGTTGCACGCATCAAGCACGAGCGGATTCGAACTTGCCGTATATGTGTAAGCACTCCAAACGTTTCGCGCTGGGTCACCGATTTTTACATAGCCAGAACTGACGGTGCCTGTAGAAGTGCATGCGACATTAAGACATGCAGTCGGTCCGTAAATTGGAAAACCGTCAATTGCGTATCCAAGCACTGCTCGGCTGTTCAAATTGCACGCGGCAACTTGATATAGAAGGTGATTGTGATATTCGGATGCTGGACCGGTGTGGCCACCGCATGTATCTAACAAGCCGTTGTAGTTGGGGTCACCGTATGGTTTGTCGGGCGGAAATCCGCCTTCGGTTGGCCCATAAATGGCAAGACCAGTTGTCGTGAAGCCGAGAGTTCCTAATGTTGGCATTCCGTTTCGAACGATGGGTGTCGTAGTCGCAGCGATTGCAGGATTTCTTGCGATTCGCCAAACATAATTTTGTGGCCTCAATCTATTAGGCGTGATAGCAACGAATGGATAACTGATCATGTTGTTTGATGAGACGACAACCACTGAATCGGTGCAAGTCACTGAGATCGAAGGTTTGACATATTCAGCGCCCGCGCCTACCGAGCTCGCAAGACTTGGGAAATACGCCGTCGGACACAATCCCGCTCCAGCGAGACCGCTGTTAGCAGAAGTTGAAGTTGCGACGGTCGTGGCAGTTGCGACGGTCGTGGCAGTCGCAACAGTCGTCGTAGTCGCAACCGTCGTCGTAGTTGCGACGGTCGAGGTTGTTCTCGAGGTCGCAGTTTTCCATTTAAGTTTCTTGCCAACTTTGGCGCAGATCAGTGGCTTGCTTGCAGAGCCACCCAGTTTTCCAAGCTTTGAGCACGAACCCCCAGCGCTGGCAGCCGACACATGTTGGGTCAAGGCGGTAGTCGCAAAAAGGCTGGCAATAACTATTGCGACGATTTTTTTAGATCTAGATATGCCCACAGGCTAATTGACGAAAATTGAATACAGCTAAAAATTCGAAAAATCTACCCAAGATTTTCGGCGATTTCGTTTAGCGGGCTTTGGTGATTGCGGTTTCAGTTAGCGCCTGAACCTCGGCCAATGTCGCAATACGTGGATTCGTGCGCGCCGCCGAATCTTTCAGCGCTTTGCCAGCAATTCGCTCGGCGCAATCAACCGTCACTCCAATTTCAATCAATGATTTCGGTATTGCAATCTCGTCTAGCAACACCTCAACTGAATTAATAAAACCATTCACCGAGTGATCGGGCAGTTTCATCGCTTCGGCCATGCGTCGCACTTTGTCGTCCATGCCGGGCAAGTTAAATCGCAAAACGACGGGCAAAATAATTGCATTCGTCAGGCCGTGATGCGTGTTGAACTCGGCGCCGATCATGTGCGAGATCGCATGCACAAGCCCAAGACCTTTAAGAAACGAAATGCCAGCCAAACACGAGCCAACATGCATGCCACCGCGCGCCGTCAAATTTGTTGGTTCAACCACAGCAATCGGCAACCAAGTCGAAATCAAACTCAGCGCCTCAAGTGCCATTGCATCGCAAAGCGGGTTAAACCCCGGCACTAAAAACGCCTCAATCGCATGAATCAATGCATCGGCGCCAGTCCACGCGGTCATGTTTGCTGGCAAGCCGACTGTCAACTCGGGGTCAAGCAGCGCAAGCGACGGCTTCAACTCTGGGTGCCACACACAAAACTTCATCGCCTTTTTTGAATCGGTAACCATTCCGGTGCTTTCGGTTTCAGCACCCGTACCAGCAGTCGTCGGAATCGTGATCAGTTTCGGAAACGCATTATCGCCACTAATTTTTGGAGCAGGTTTTTCGAATTCAAAATCCCAAAGATCGATCGAATTGTTTGCAGTCAAACAAATCGCCTTGCCACCATCCATGGCACTGCCGCCGCCGATCGCAATAATCGCGTCGTGTTTGCCGTCGCGAAACGCCGCACGCCCCGCACCAATTTCTGTGTCGATCGGGTTAGGTGAGATCTCATAAAACAACGCCGACTTCAAACCAGCCTCACCGAGAATTGATTGCAGGCGAGTGATGAATTCAAGATTGCGGCTACCGCGGTCAGTCACAATTAACGGATTTCTCACGCCGAGCCCAACACATCGGCGCCCAACTTCGGCTATTCGCCCTGGCCCGTAAGCAATTGGCACCGGAAAGCCCCAGTCATGTACGCCGAGCATTGTCGGGTCGTAACTAATAGGCGATGAGTTCATATTCATTGCGCTTTCGATTGTGGTACAAATAAAAACGGCGGGCCCGAAGGCCCGCCGTTTCTATTAAACAACTAGCTAATTTCTATTTGAAC
>CANLHV010000124.1 GCA_947490975.1 Acidimicrobiaceae bacterium | reverse complement strand
GGTGGACATGGCCGTTGCACTGGCAGTGGTGTGGCGGTGTAGTCGGTGATTGTGTAGTGCTTGCCCGAAAACGAAAATTTCTCGCCGGTCATTGCACGCTTGATAATTTCTAATCCTTCAAGAAATCTGTCGATGCGCACACCAGGCTTGTCGTACTGCATGCCTGACTGAACATAATCAGTTGCCATCCAGCCTGCGCCGATGCCAATTTCAAGGCGACCATCTGAGAGCAAGTCGAGAGTGGCAAGTTCTTTTGCCAAAACAACTGGGTGTTTGTAGTCGTTATCCCAAACGAGTGCGCCGATACGCAAGTTTTTTGTCGCGTTGGCGGCAGCCATGAGCGCTGGAACTGGCGCAAGTTGATCGGTGAAGTGGTCGGGCATCGTCAGAGAACTGAAGCCGTGTGACTCGGCAGTCTTGGCGAGTTCGGTCCATTCTTTTTGTGAAGACGCTTTGCTGGCTTGAATGCCAAATCTAAATGGGCGAATATTTGCATGTTTAGAAGCCATATAACAACAGTATCGGTTGCACTAGTCACGCTTCTAACGCAAAGCCCGTGCGTGTTAGCACTTGTAGAATTAGTGACAAGGTGAGCAAACTTCTTCGCGAAACCGCTGCAAAATTGCAGGCACGTCGGCAAACTTTCGCCCGAATTTTTGTGATCAGTATCGCCGGGGCTTTGTTTATTGCTGGCACGATTACAGCGATGGCACCTCGGATGTGGGGCTTGTTGAATGCCCATACCCAAGTGCCACCAAGTTTGACCAATTTTTCGGGGCTTGCCCAGCGCAGCAGTGTGTTTGATGCGACTGGAAAGCAGATTGGAACCTATCAACTAGAGAACAGTCAGATGATGAGCATTGACACAGTGCCGACCGATGTCGTCGCAGCGATCTTGGCGCTTGAAGACAGCGAGTTCGAAAACCACAAGGGTGTGAATTTACGGGCATTTACTCGGGCTGTGTTGTCGAATTCACGTGGTGGCTCGAAGCAGGGTGCAAGCACGATCACGATGCAAGTCGTCAAAAACGAATTTTTGGCTGGGCTCGAGCGAGATGGGCGATACAAAGTTTTGCAAGCACGGTATGCGACGATGCTCGAAAAAGAAGTGCCGAAGAAGTTGATACTTGAGCGTTATCTCAACACGATTTATCTCGGCAACAACACATATGGCTTGCAAGCAGCAGCCGAAGTTTATTTCGGCAAAGATGTTCGCGAGCTGACGATGCTCGACGGTGCGTTTTTGGCAGGGCTGATTCAAGCACCATCAAATTACGACCCGATTCAGTATCCGGACAGTTCACGTCAAAGATATTTGCAGGTGCTCGATCGACTTGTAGATACTGATTTGCTGACTCAACAACAGCGTGATGAAATCGGTGATAAGCCGGCGATTCCTGAGGTGATCAATAAAACCGCACAGCGCGATGTTTCGCGAACATACTTCACAGAAGAAGTCAAAGACTATTTGTTGAATGGCTCTGACATTTTGGGCACTAATTATCAGCAGCGCTACAACACATTGTTTAGAGGTGGAGTAAAAATTTTTACGACATTAGATTCGTCGGCGCAACTTGCCGCAGAGCAAGCAGTGCGCGATCAACTGCCGGCCAACAAGGCAGGCATCACTGCGGCGATGGTCTCACTTGATGTAAAAACCGGTGCTGTTCGGGCGATGGTCGGAGGGCCTGGTTTCGTGGCGGGGCAGAGCGAAGTGAATTTGGCGCTGCGTCGTCGGCAAACTGGCTCAAGTGTCAAGTTTTTTATCCTTGCTGCAGCGTTGCAAGCAGGTGTGCAGCCTGATGACTTGATCGACGGCACTTTGCCATGCACTTTGTCGAACCCCGGCAATCTTGACGAGCCGTTCGAAATAACCAAGGGCGTAAGTCAGCCGACAGCACCATTGCGGGTGATGACGTGGTTGTCGATTAACTGTGCGTATGCCAAGTTGTCGCAGATTGTTGGCCTTGAGCGCGTTGTTGAAACCATGTATCGCATGTCGTCGTCACCGTGGTTAAGCAAAGAGACGTTTGCAATTCAGCCGTACGCGAGTCTTGCAACCGGCGCAAACGAATTGAGCCCGATGGATATGGCCTCAGGTGCACAAACTTTGGCGAACACGGGCGTACATCGCGAGCCGTACATGATTGAGCGAATCGAAGACGCTCGCGGAACAGTTTTGTATCAATATCAAAGTGCGAGCATCGAACAAACTTTGCCTGCAGAAGTTGCGATTAATGCCGCCGATGTGATGCGCGGTGTTATCGAGCGGGGTACGGCGCGAAGAACGCCGCTTGAAGATGATCGCCCTGCAGCCGGAAAAACGGGAACTCAAGACAACAACACGAATGCGTGGTTTGTTGGTTTTACCCCGCAATATGTAACGGCAGTTTGGGTCGGTGACCCGAAGGGTTATACGAAAATGACGAAGCGCAACGTGCCAGAGTTTGCGAGCGTGATCGGCGACCGTGGTGGTGTGCAAGGCGCGATGTTTCCGGCGGCGATCTGGAAGTCGTATATGGACGAAGTTCATCGCGGATTAGAAGTTCTCGAATTTGCTGCGCCTCCGGCGCCTTCTCGTGCACCGCTGCGGCTTTACCTGCCTGGTATTGAGTGTCCAGCAAAAGTTGTTTCGGGCACGATTCCGACGCCGAAGCAAGATGGCAAGGTGACGACAACTGTTGTGGGTGCCGAAACGACTATTGCCAATACTGTGGTGGTTAGCGTGCTGAGCCCTGATACGACAATTTCACCGACAGATCTAAACCCGTTTTCGCCAGTGCCGACAACAGACCAGGGTCTTTACTTTTACGAGTGTGCGAAGCCGTTGCCGAATTATGTTCAAACCACAACTGGCACGCCCTAGTGGTCGCGCTTCAACCCCTGCTCGAATTGCAAAAAATAGATACCGCTTTGTCGCAACTTGTGCATCGACAGGCAAATCTTGATGAGAGAAAAGTGTTGGCCGCAGCGAAGGCCGCATTGGTCGCAAGTCAGGGCGAAAACGCACGTCTGACGGCAGAGTTAACTGCTTCGAAAGACGAAATTTCAAGTCTCGAGTCGGCGAATAAAAAGTGTGAAGCGCAAATCGCCAAGTATTCGCAACAGTTGAAGACTGTGATTGCGCCTCGTGAGGCCGAGGCATTGCAACACGAAATCGAAACTGTGCGCACCGAACGCAGCGCAAACGACGACAAAGAACTGCAGTTACTCGAAACGAGTGAAAATCTTGAACTGCAATTGCGCCTAACAGTCGAACAGATAAATGAGTTGTCGGCAGGCGTTGCTTCGGCGACTGCCGCTTTGAATGAGGCATTAAAGATTTGTGAAGACGAGAAAAAATCACTCGACGAGAAGCGTCATGGTGTTGCAAGCGCTATTGATAGCAAGTTGATCAAACTTTATGATGTCAAACGAACTAAGCGCACGACTGCGGCGGTTGCTGACCTGCACGGCTCGAAGTGTCAGTCATGTCATCTTGACTTATCTGTGGTTGAACTCTCGGCGTTAAAAAAGCTAGGCGCTGAAGAGTTCGCCGAGTGCCCAAACTGCGATTGTTATTTGGTTGTATAAGCGCAATG
>CANLHV010000123.1 GCA_947490975.1 Acidimicrobiaceae bacterium | reverse complement strand
GCATCAGAGATTTCTTCGTTCAAGTGCAAACGATCGCGCAACGTCTTCAACTGAGCATCTGTCATTTTTTTAATTTGATGTGTGGCGTTACGGCCCTCGATGTCGTCGCCAAGCGTCCAACCTTTTACGGTCTTGCACAAAATCGCAGTTGGTCGACCCGAACCGGTGTTTTCAATCGCTGCTCGGTATGCGGCATAAAGTTTGCGATAGTCGTGACCACCGCGCGGCAAGCTTTGCAAATCTTCATCAGACAAGTGACTGACCATTTCGCGCAAGCGTGGGTCAGGGCCGAAGAAATTTTCGCGAATGTAGTTGCCGTCTTCAATGGTGTAGCGCTGAAACTCGCCGTCAACAGTCGTGTTCATCTTGTTGAGCAACGTGCCTGATGTGTCGCGTGCCAAGAGTTCATCCCACTTCGAGCCCCAAATCACTTTGATCACATTCCAACCGGCGCCACGAAATGTCGCTTCGAGTTCTTGAATTATTTTGCCGTTGCCGCGCACTGGGCCATCAAGACGTTGCAAGTTGCAGTTGACAACGAACACCAAGTTGTCGAGTTGTTCACGCGCCGCGAGCGAAATAGATCCGAGTGTTTCTGGTTCGTCGCATTCGCCGTCGCCCAAGAACGCCCACACTCGACTTGCCGATGTGTCGTCGATCTTGCGGTTCAACAAATATCTGTTGAACCGCGCTTGATAAAGAGCGGTGAGAGGCCCAAGACCCATCGACACAGTTGGAAACTCCCAGAAGTCGGGCATCAATCGTGGGTGCGGGTAACTCGACAAGCCGCGACCTTCGCGACCGATCTCGCGTCTGAATGCGTCGAGGTCGTCTTCGTTAAGTCGGCGCTCTAAAAATGCGCGGGCGTAAATACCCGGCGCTGCGTGTCCTTGAAAATAGACATGGTCGCCAGGCGTGCCGCTGTCTTTGCCTTTGAAAAAGTGATTGAAACCTATTTCGTAGAGACTCGCTGAAGAAGCGAACGTCGAAAGGTGACCGCCAATTCCTTCGGCTTTGGTGTTTGCACGCACGACCATGACGGCGGCGTTCCAGCGAATGTAAGCGCGAATTCTTCGCTCGAGGTGTTCGTCGCCCGGAAACCACGGTTCGTATTCAGCCGAAATGCTGTTGATGTACGGCGTCGAAACGGTCGCCGGAAAACTTACTTGACTTGCTCGCGCACGCTCTAAAAGTCGCGACAACAAATATCGCGCGCGAGTTTTGCCTTGCACTTCAACAACCGCATCAAGCGAGTCGAGCCATTCTTCTGTCTCGCCTGGGTCGGTATCTGGCAGTTGATGAATTGATCCGTCAAACAGCACGCGTCTATTCTCGCAGATTTTTTCGACACCGCACAGATGTATGTCGCTATTCACCGTGCGTTTGCGTAAGTATTAAAGGAATGTCAATTGTTATCTACACAGACGGTGCATGTTCTGGCAACCCTGGGCCTGGCGGTTGGGCGTGGGCTGTTGCGCCGACGGGCGAGCCGAGCGGCTTTGGTCATGAACCGCAAACCACTAATCAACGGATGGAATTGCTCGCGGTGATCAACGCTTTGCGCACTTATTCAGATTTTCACGAACCGATTGAAATTGTTAGTGACAGCACTTATGTCGTGCATTGTTTTCGTGACAAGTGGTGGATGGGTTGGCAACGACGCGGTTGGAAAAACTCGCAACGTCAACCGGTTGCTAACCGCGACCTATGGGAGCCATTAATTGAACTAGTCAACAGTCGCGACGATATTTCTTTCACTTGGGTCAAAGCGCACAATGGCGAACCGATGAACGAACTTGTAGATCAACTAGCAGTAGCTGCTTCGCTCAGCACTCGCTGAAGCCGACAACCGCAAGTTTTCAAGAGTCCAAGTTGCCCGCATTCGCGCAACTTGCCTAGTCTGCATGCATGGACATTAAAGACGTAAGCGCGATAGTTACAGGTGGAGCATCAGGTATCGGCGCAGCGGTGGCGCGAATGTTGGCCGCACGCGGTGCAAAAGTTGTTGTTGCCGATCTTCAAGAAGAAAAAGGCAATGCACTCGCCAAAGAAATCGGTGGCGCATATTGCAAGGTCGATGTCACCAACACTCAAGACATCATCAATGCGACAGAGATGGCAAAGTCGATGGGTCCGGTTCGTGTACTCGTCAACTCGGCTGGCATCGGTTGGGCGCAACGCACAGTCGGCAAAGACGGCACGTATGAGTCGGCTGCAAATCTTGACGCATTCAAAAAAGTTATTGCGATCAACTTGGTCGGTTCGTTCGACTGCATTCGCATCGTCGGCACGGCGATGAGCACAACTGAGCCACTCGCTAATGGTGAGCGTGGCGCGATCGTCAACATCGCGTCTGTCGCTGCTTACGACGGTCAAATTGGTCAGGCTTCTTATTCGGCCTCTAAGGGCGGAGTAGTCGGCATGACTTTGCCAATCGCTCGCGATCTTTCGGCCATTGGCGTTCGTGTCAATACGGTTGCGCCGGGTTTGATCGACACACCTATATATGGTCAAGGCGAATCGAGTGAAAACTTCAAAGCGAATCTTGAAAAAGGTGTGTTGTTTCCGCATCGACTTGGCGCGCCAGAAGAACTCGCGTCAATGGTTGTCGAGTGCATCACGAATAGTTATATGAATGCCGAGTCGATTCGTGTCGATGGTGGCATTCGCATGCCGCCTAAGTGACGAATCGATAAATTGCGTGGCTAGTAACCACGTTCTTCATCGACATCCATTTACGCCGTTCGACGAAACACCGCCAGTTGAGGCTGCAGCGTTTTCGGCGATGCCGATACCCGAGCAGATTTTGCCGCAACTTGTTGGCGAAAACTTTCGTCATCGTCTCGGCACATTTCCGGTAGAGATTTCAAACTGGTTGTTGCGTGATGCTGAATTTGATTTGACAGTTCAGTTAAAAAAGAAACTCTTGACCACGCGTCGTAACGAAGTCGTGGGTTTGCAGCCAGGTGGCGATGATGTCGCGCAAGAAGCGGCACAACTTGTCAGTGCGTGGGCGGGTGTTGAGTTGGCGTCTACTGGTATTGATGCATTGGTTGAGGCGAGTTTGCTCGTTGCTGATGATCTTGCTGTTTTGCAGCCGGTCAAATCACACGATGGCAGCGAGCAATTGTTGCTCAACGCCGCAGTTGTGTGTTGTCCGAGTCGATGGATGTTGTCTGAAAAAATGGGGCACAACATGCTCGCAATTCACGAACCGGTGGCGAAGTATGCCGATCATGTTGGCGCTGCGGTCGACACATATTTTCAACGTCTGACAGTCGAAAAGCCTGTGTGGCGATCGAACTGGATTATTCAAGATCACCCGGCGTTATTTCAGCCGCAAATTCCGTCGGGGCCACTCGTGAAAACCCCAGACGAGTTATGGATTCGAATGGAGCGTCAAACTTTGCGCCGACTGCCAAAAACTGGTGGCATTTTGTTCACCATTCGCGGATATCAACAGCCCTTGCCCGAATATCTCTCGCGCAGCAAACAGATCGCCCAAGACACGCGCACACTTGTCGAACGACTGCCCGATGACGTCGCACAATACAAATCAGTTCTCAAATATCGCCCCGCCATCATG
>CANLHV010000122.1 GCA_947490975.1 Acidimicrobiaceae bacterium | reverse complement strand
CGCCATATCGAAAATGCCGTTGTGGCTTGGGCCGTCGTCACCAGTTATGCCGGCACGGTCGAGGCAAAACACAACTGGCAAGCGATGAAGTGCAACATCGTAAACAATTTGATCCCATGCACGATTTAAAAAAGTCGAATACAAAGCAACAACCGGTCGCAAGCCACCCATCGCCATGCCGGCCGCCGAAGTAACTGCATGTTGTTCGGCAATGCCGACATCGATGAATCGATCTGGAAACCGCGCCTGAAACGGCAACAATCCGGTTGGCCCGGGCATCGCCGCAGTGATCGCCATGATTCGCGAATCTTGTTCGGCAATTTTGATAATCGAATCTGCGAATGCTTGCGTGTAACCAGTCGGAACTGATTTCGGTGGACCAGTAACGGGGTCGAACACTGGGGCGTCGTGGAGGTTTTTTTCGTCGTCGTCTTCGGCAGGTGGGTAACCGCGACCTTTTTGAGTGATCACGTGAATCACGAGCGGCCCTTCTTCGACGCGTTGCGACGCTGATCGCAACGCATATTCGAGTGCTTCTTGATTGTGGCCGTCGATTGGTCCGATATAACGCACACCGAGCGCTTCAAAAAATGCAGTCGGTTGCAGATATTCGCGAATGCCGGCTTTGAATGCTTCGATGCCACGCTCGGCTTGCGGGCCGACAACAGGTAACTCATACAAAAACTTTTCAAGTTTGCGTTGACGACGAACATAAACGGGGTTGAGTCTGATGTCGGTGAGTGCGCGCGAGAGCATCTTTGTGAGTTTGTCTTGTGGACGCGGCAATTCGCCTGTTTCGTCGAGCGCGCTTGGCGCAGTGTTCAAAGTTTGCGGACTCGTAACGTTTGAAATTGTCGGCGCATACGAGCGACCGTTGTCGTTGAGCACGATAATCACGCGACGCTTTGAGTGCCCGAGATTATTCAACGCCTCGTATGCCATGCCACCAGTCAGTGACCCGTCGCCAATCACGGCGACGATATGGCGGTGATCAGGATTCGAATTTTGATCGCGCGCAACTGCTAATCCGTATGCATAACTTAAAACTGTTGAGGCGTGACTGTTTTCGATGAAGTCGTGAATGCTTTCTTCGCGACTCGGGTAGCCAGAGATTCCGCCGGCTTGGCGCAAATTTGCGAAACCACCGCGGCGGCCAGTAACAATTTTGTGCACATATGCCTGATGGCCCGTGTCCCACAAAATCGCATCGCGTGGCGATTCGAAAACTCTGTGCAGAGCCAGCGTCAGTTCGACCGCACCAAGGTTTGAGCCGAGGTGGCCGCTGTTTTTTGCAACTGAGTCAACGATGAAGTCACGAATTTCGCCCGACAATTCTGCGAGTTGTTCGAAGCTCAACTTCGCGAGATCGCTCGGTTGGCGAATGTCTGAAAGCGCCATAGCGCCTACAACGCTAGCCCCGCGCGCTGGGGTGGTTCTTAGTGAGTTTGGTTAAGAGTCGCCGATGATTCCGGTAATGGATTTCGGTGCCAATGAAATATGCCACAACGTAGGCGAGAATTCCGCCGACGCCGTCGATCCAAAAGTGATTGCCCGTGACAATGATGCAAAATGTTGTGATTGCTGGGTAGATCAGAAGCGCAAGACGCATCCACAACTTGCGCGCGATCGGCCACAGAGCGAATGCGCACCAAGTTGCCCAGCCAATGTGCAGCGACGGCATCGCCGCGTATTGATTAGACACTTTGCTGCCCGGGCCACGATCAAAAGCCCATGGTCCGCCATGTTCTTTGATTGTGTCGACGAAACCAAAATTTTCGGCGCCATTAAAATTTCGAAATTCGCTTTCGATGCATGCGGCGCCGTAGCCCTCGTCAGGGCACGGTGCATCAAGCAATCGCGGTGGCATCAATGGGAAGAGCGAGAAGCCGATAATCGCGAGCGCAGTCATGACGGCGAGTGTGTTTCTCCACTGACCAAAAACACTTGGTCGCAGTTTGTACAGCGCGATGAAAACGCCGAGTGTGACAAAAAAGTGTGCAGTGCCGTAAAACACATTCATTGTCTTGATCAACCAAAGATGTGGCAAGACCCAATCTTGCAAAGTTTCTTCGTGATAAAGACCGATCCAACGTTCGAATCGAATAACTCGAAGCGCATTTGTGAAAGCGTGGTTCGGTACTGAAACACCTTCGACGAGTGTCGAGCCGAACTGGTTGCGAATCAACGTATAAGCCGAGTAGAAAATGCCGAAAATCAAAACTTCTTTCCACCAAATCATGCGATGTTCGAAATCAATTGGCAGAGACGGTCGGCGCCCGGTTTTTTGTGAAGTATCAGAGCCCGCGTCTGAGTCTTGACTCGCGCTTGCTTTATTCACAATTAAAGATTACGACTTACGGCAAGGCGTCACGAGACTTGAGACGCCTAGGCTATGACCATGTCAAAAACTCAAACTGTCGAACCACTTGTAGCGCCCGATGTTTTAGAGCGGGTTTTAGCCAAAGGTCGAAGCACGGGGGCCGAGTTTTCTGAGATCTATATAGAGGACAAACGCTCGACTTCAGCAGGCCTTGATGACGGCAAAGTTGAGCAAGTCACCTCGGGTCGCGATCGCGGTGCAGGCATTCGTGTTGTTTCTGGTGAGACCACTGGTTTTGCTCACACTTCAGATTTGTCAGAGCGTGGTTTGTTGGCTGCTGCTGAGGCTGCGGCACTTGCTGCAAAACAGGGTGGTGGCGGTGTACACAAAGTGCAACTCGGTGATGTTTTGCGCCATTCGGTGAACACAGTCAAACTTTCACCCGACGCAGTCGAAAAGTCGCGCAAAGTCGAACTGCTCAAGCGCGTAGATGCAGCGGCGCGCGCAGTGAATGCGTCGATCGTGCAGGTCTCGGCGGGTTACGGAGATTCGCGCAAGCGAATTTTGATCGCCAACAGCAACGGTGTTCTCAGCGCCGACGACCAAGTTCGCACACTTCTGCGCGTCAGTGTGGTCGCCACCGGTGATGGCGGCATGCAAACTGGTTACGACTCGCTTGGCCACACGATTGGTTTTGAAATGTTTGACGAAAACGATGTCGAAGAGTTGGCGATTCGCGCCGCAAAGCAGGCAGTGACCAAACTTTCTGCACGACCAGCACCATCAGGTGCGATGCCAGTGGTTATCAAACGCGGCAGCGGCGGTGTTTTGTTTCACGAAGCATGTGGTCACGGTCTTGAAGCTGACCTCGTTGGTAAAAGTGCAAGTGTTTATCGCGGCAAGATGGGCGAACTTGTTGCATCACCTCTCGTCACACTTGTTGACGATGGCACGATGACTGCAGAGTGGGGCGCAATTGGTATTGACGACGAGGGGCATCCTTCGCAACGCAACACGTTGATCAAAGATGGCGTGCTCACCGACTATATGTGGGACTATCTGCGTGCGCGCAAAGAAGGTCGCGCGCAAAGTGGCAACGGTCGGCGTCAGAGTTATCAACACTTGCCGATGGTGCGAATGACGAATACTTTTGTGCTCAACGGCAAAGAAGAACCTGATGACATTATTCGCGACACCAAGCACGGTGTCTACATCGCCAAACTCGGTGGTGGCCAAGTTGATACAGCAAGCGGCGACTTTGTTTTCGGTATGACCGAGGC
>CANLHV010000121.1 GCA_947490975.1 Acidimicrobiaceae bacterium | reverse complement strand
ATTTTTTATTCGAGTTCGGTGAAGGTGCCCGAGGCAAGAGTATTTGCGTCGAGAGTGCCGGCTTGGCGGTAGATCTCGAGTTTTTCGCGTGTGTCGGCGATGTCGAGATTGCGCATCGTTAGTTGACCGATGCGATCAAGCGGACCGAACGGTGCATCTTCGACACGCTCCATGCTCAGTCGCTCTGGCGAATAAGTCAAGTGCGCGCCAGTCGTATTGAGAATGCTGTAGTCATCACCACGTCGCAATTGCACCGTAACTTCGCCAGTCACGAGCGAACCGACCCAGCGAGTCAGCGACTCACGCAACATCAGCGACTGAGGGTCGAACCATCGGCCTTCGTAAAGTAAACGCCCCAACCGACGACCCATGGTGCGATAATTTTCAAGCGTATTTTCGTTGTGAATTGCAGTAACGAGTCGTTCATATGCAATATGCAACAACGCCAAACCTGGGGCTTCGTAGATGCCGCGGCTCTTTGCTTCAATAATTCGATTTTCAATTTGATCGCTCATACCCAGACCGTGGCGACCACCAATTTCGTTTGCAGCGAGCACCAATTCAATTTGCGAGCCGAACTCTTTGCCGTTTAACGCAACTGGCCAGCCATCCACGAATTTGATTACGACATCTTCGGTAACGATCTTGACCGAACTGTCGTAATGGGCCACGCCCATGATTGGTGCGACGATGTGCATGCTGGTTGAGAGCTCTTCGAGCGACTTGGCCTCGTGGGTCGCACCCCAGATGTTGGCGTCAGTGCTGTAAGCCTTTTCAGCCGAGTCGCGATACGGCAAATTTTTGGCAGTCAAGAATGCGCTCATTTCGGCGCGGCCACCCATCTCGCGCACGAAGTCGACATCGAGCCAGGGTTTGTAAATTCTCAAATTTGGATTGGCGAGTAATCCGTAGCGATAAAAGCGTTCGATGTCATTGCCTTTGAAAGTGCTGCCGTCACCCCAAATGTCGACGCCGTCGTGTTTCATTTCGCGCACAAGCAAAGTGCCTGTCACGGCGCGACCAAGTGGAGTCGTATTGAAATAAGTTTTGCCAGCAGTCGTTATATGAAATGCGCCGCACTGTAAGGCGATCAAACCTTCTTGCACGAGAAGTTCGCGGCAATCGACAAGTTTTGCCTCGACCGCACCATAAGTTTTTGCCCGCTGAGGAATCGACTCGAGATCAGTCTCGTCTGGCTGACCAATATCGGCTGTGTATGCGTAGGGCAGCGCACCACGCTCACGCATCCATGCAACTGCTGCCGAAGTGTCAAGGCCGCCAGAAAATGCAATGCCGACGCGTTCGCCAGCTGGCAACGAAGTTAGAACTTTTGCTCCAGAAATATTTGCGCCGGTCGTTTTGGCTTCAGAGTCTTTTTTTGCCACAACTCAACGGTACAGACCCGAGCGAGTTGAAACCGAGAGGGTTTTAAAACCCAGATGTAACCGAGCGTCGGCGACCAGCGATTGCAGCAATAGTCGTAAGCGCCGTGCAACCAGCAAGAATCGCTTCGCCAAGTGCGATGCCTGGCGATTGCGAAATATCTACGATGCTGGTTATCGCCAAAATCGCGGTTGCCAAAAGACCCGCGAGCGCCACAAATCTTGACGCGCGCAACGCTGTGATTATCACCGCGGCTGGCGCCAAAAACGGCACCACCAAAAGGATTGAAAACGGCCCGTTTGTTTGACTCGCGAGCCACCATGTTGGCTTGCCCACGGTTTGCGCTGAAATCGCCAAGGCAATCAATGAACCTGTGATCAATAGGTGCGTGGCAACAACTGCAATCGTCCACGATTTGGTGAGTGAGCCAGCGAGCACTAATCGATTTTGGCTAGGTGGGGGAAGTGACGACATCGTAGGACTGACAATAGCCTGATACTCGTATGGTTCAAGCGAAATTCGAAAAATTGAGCGTATTTTTTCCGATGTGGAACGAAGAGCAGTATCTACAGCGCGCACTAAATGCAGCTCAAGAATTATGCGAAGAATTACAAAAATTGCAGACGATCGCAGATTATGAACTTGTGATCATCGATGATGCATCAACCGATTCGACGCCGCAACTTGCAGACGCTGCTGCGGCGCGCGACAGCCACGTAAAAGTCGTGCATCACCCAGTGAATCGCAAACTTGGTGGCTCTATCAAGTCTGGTTTTTCGGCTTCGACCGGAGACATTGTTTTATACACAGATGCTGATTTGCCGTTTGATATGCGCGAAGTGCGCAATGCGATTCGGTTGATGAACCAATATGAGGCAGACATCGTCAGCGCATATCGCTTTGACCGAACGGGCGAGGGTTATGTGCGAGTCATCTACTCGATGTTTTATAACTTGATGGTTCGTGTTTTGTTTGGCGTGAGATTTCGTGACATCAATTTTGCATTCAAGCTTTGTCGCAAATCTGTGTTTGATCAGATCAAACTTGAAAGCGAAGGCTCGTTCATCGACGCTGAACTGATTGTTAGTGCAAAAAAACTGAACATGAGCGTCGTGCAATTCGGAGTCGATTATTTTCCGCGCACTCGTGGCGTGTCAACGTTGAGTTCACCCTCGGTGATTATCAAAATATTGCGCGAGGCCTTCAAGTTGCGTAAGAAACTTAATGCGATAAGTCCGGCTGAAAGACCGGGTTCATCTAATTAGATTTCGATAACCACAGATGAACTTTTCTAACGAGTTCCCCGATGAATTTGGTGGCGCAGAGCCAGATACGTTGCCGCGTATCGCCTCGACGCTTGATCGTTGGCGCTTTGCTTTGATCGCCTTTGCGATTTTGGTGACGGTCGTAGCGGTTGGTGTTTTATCGAGTGGTTCAGAAAACTCTTCGAGCGAAAACTCGAACCCAGATGTTGTCGTTGATACGAGTTCGGTGCCACTAATCACGGTTCCGCTTGAGCGAACACTCGAACTGGGGATGAAAGGCGACGATGTGTTGCGCCTACAACAACGGCTTAAAGATTTAAGTTTTGACCCGGGCCCGATCGATGGCGAGTTTGGTCAAAACACGGTGCAAGCGATGTGGGCGTTCGAAAAGCTCGTGATGAGCGTGCCCCGTGAGCGAGCCACTGGTGTCGTCACGCCTTCGACTTGGTCGATTATGCAGTCAAATTTGATAATCAAGCCACGACGCATCGCTGATTCGCCGAGTCATGTTGAAATTTATTTGCCTGAACAGGTGATGATCGTGTTCAAGAAAGATCAACCTGTTTTGGTCACTCATATATCTAGTGGCACTGGCGAGCCGTGGTGCGAAGAAGTGAAAATTGACCCAGGTGAAGAGGGCAACAAGACTGATGAGCAGATCAAGATTGGCATTTGCGGTGATGCAATCACCCCACCAGGTATTTTTTATTTTTACAATCGTCGCACGGGAATGCGCGAGACAAAACTAGGTTCGCTCTACAACCCTGTGTATTTCAACTACAACATCGCCGTGCATGGTGCGATTCTCGTGCCACTAAAACCGGCATCGCACGGATGCGTACGTATTCCGATGTCGGTTGCTCGCTACTTTCCGGCGCTTGTTGCCTATGGCGACCGCGTGTATGTGTTTGATGGCATCAAAGAACCAGAAGAATACGGTTCGCCAATTCCGCCGTTTGATAAACCAGACCCGAACTACACGACGATCGCTGCTGAAACTACG
>CANLHV010000120.1 GCA_947490975.1 Acidimicrobiaceae bacterium | reverse complement strand
AGTCCTTTGATCAGGGCTTGGGCTCCTGTTATTTGTTGATTCGATTTCATTTTGATCTCCTGTTGCTTTTGCTTCTAAATTTCTTTCACTGATTTAAATTTGGGGAATAAAAAAACCTCCCTAGCGGGAGGTTTTCGGCGCACGCTTTAGAGCGCGCGCCTAGAGAATGACGACGACAGAAACGCTAAGAGTGCCTTTTGAACTAAACATCTCTTCCATTGTGGCAGTACTGTGTTCTAATCGCAACCCAAAATATGAAGATTCTGCAGACTCCTGACGAGCGATTTAGCTCGCTTCCTGACTGGCCGTACGAGCCGAAATACACGCTTGTTGACTCGACAACTTCAGAGTCAATCAAGCTGCGAATCCATCATGTTGATACTGGTGCAAGCACTTCTGGCGAAACAGTCTTGTGCATGCATGGCGAACCAAGCTGGTCGTTTCTTTACCGAAAAATGATTCCGCGATTTGTTACAGCTGGTCACCGTGTTGTCGCGCCAGACCTGGTGGGTTTTGGTCGAAGTGACAAACCAAGCGAAACTTCCGACTACACATATGAACGACATGTTGATTGGATGACGCAATGGCTCGTCGCCAATGATCTAAACAATCTCACTCTGGTTTGTCAAGACTGGGGTGGCTTGATTGGCTTGCGTCTTGTTGCTGCGATGCCTGAGAGATTTTCTCGAGTCGTTGCCGCAAACACTTTTTTGAATGTCGGTGATCGTCCGCCTAGTGATGCATTTATGGCGTGGCGCAAATACAGTCAAGAAACACCGGTGTTCAATGTCGGTGCGATCATGCAAGGTGGTTGCAAGATAAAACCACTCACAGATGAGGTGCGGGCCGCATACGACGCACCGTTTCCTGACGAAAGTTACAAGGCTGGCGCTCGAGCGTTTCCGACACTCGTGCCGATCACTCCTGACGATCCGTCATCTCAAGCAAATGTCGAGGCATGGAAGTCTTTGCGAAAATTCAACAAGCCATTTCTGACCGCGTTTAGCGACAGCGACCCAGTTACTGCTGGCGGCGACAGATATTTTCAGCGTGAGATACCTGGCTGTGACGGCCAACCGCACACGACGATTGCCGATGCTGCTCACTTTTTGCAAGAAGACGCTGGCGAAAAATTCGCCGACGTCGTAAATCAATTTATTCGATGATGTTTGTGATCGCTCCGCGATCAGCGCCTTGCGCAAGTTTGGCAAATTTCGCCAGAACGCCACTCGTATAACGCGGAGGGTTCGGCTTCCAACCTTTTTTGCGACTCGCTAACTCGGCTTCAGAAATCAGTAAGTCAAGTTTTAGTGAAGGTACATCAATCAAAATTTTGTCTCCGTCGTTTACAAACGCAATTGGTCCCCCGTTAGTTGCCTCTGGCGCAACATGGCCGATGCAAAAACCCCAAGTGCCACCGCTAAATCGACCGTCAGTAATCAGTGCGCAGTCACTGCCTCGACCTGCACCTTTCATCGCCCCAGTAATCGCCAACATTTCACGCATTCCAGGCCCACCCTTCGGGCCTTCGTAACGAATCACAAGCACGGTGCCCGGTTTGATATCGCCCGACAAAATTGCAGCCATTGCGCCGTCTTCGCCGTCAAAAACTCGCGCCGGGCCTTCAAAGTGCATCTGCTCTGCTGAGAGACCTGCAACTTTTACTACTGCACCATTTGGCGCGAGCGAGCCACGCAAAATGTTGATTCCACCTTCGGCGTGAATTGCATTCGACAACGGATGAATCACTTCGCCATCTGGCGCCGGTGGGTTCAACTCGGCCAAGTTTTCAGCCATCGTTTTTCCGGTAACCGTCATCACATCGCCGTGCAACAGACCCGCATCAAGCAAATGTTTCATCACGACTGGCACACCGCCGACTCGATCAATATCGGTCATGTGATATTTGCCGCCAGGCTTCGTGTCTGCAATGTGCGGCACTTTTGCTGCGATGCGATTGAAGTCGTCAAGCGACAATGGCACGCCAGCCTCGTTGGCGATGGCCAACAAATGCAACACCGCATTTGTGCTGCCACCTAATGCGTTGACAATTGCAATCGCATTTTCAAATGCTTTTTTAGTCATGATGTCACGCGGATAAATGCCGAGACGCAATAAGTTGACAACTGCTGCGCCGGCGCGTTGCGCATCGTCGTCGCGTCGCGAGTCAATGGCAGGTGGCGACGCACTGCCCGGCAAACTCATGCCGAGTGCCTCGGCAATACTCGACATCGTGTTTGCAGTAAACATGCCACCGCATGCTCCTTCACCTGGGCAAGCTTCGCGTTCGATTTCTTCGAGTTCTTGCTGCGACATTTTTCCGGCGGCGCATGCACCAATTGCTTCGAACACGGTGGTGATGTCAATGTTTTTGCCATTGTGTACGCCGGGCAAAGTTGATCCGTTATAAACGAAAACACTTGGCAAGTTGAGTCGTGCAGCAGCCATCAACATCGCCGGAATGCTCTTATCGCAACCAGCCAAACCGACAAACCCATCAAAACGTTCAGCGTGCATCACTGTTTCGACGCTGTCGCAAATCACTTCACGACTTACAAGCGAAGCACGCATACCTTCGTGGCCCATGCTGATGCCATCACTAACAGTTATCGTGCCAAATTCAAGTGCGACACCACCCGCTTCACGCACACCAATTTTCGCGCGAGCAGCAAGTCGCTTCAACGAGACATTGCACGGCGTAACTTCGTTCCATGAATTGGCAATAGCAACTTGTGGCTTCACCCAATCGTCATCACCCAAACCAACTGCGCGCAACATCGCACGCGATGCCGCTTTTTGATTGCCGTCAGTTACGTCGCGACTACGCGGTTTTACATTTACTGGCGTGCCGCTATCGCGAACTGTCATAGATTAAGAGACTAGTTGCTTCTCTGCTTTCGGTCTCTTTAGATAAATCGCAAGAACTGGTATCAAGTAAGCGAAATATGCGATCACGCGGACTCTCTCAGGGTTTGCATGCCAACCAAATAATCCGCGCATGAAATCATAAAAAGTTCCGCCGGCAGACCAGATTCCACTTTCAATTGTCCATGCCGACTCGATCAAATAACCAGTTTCTAGACCAAGGAGTTCACGAAATTCGTGAACCGTCTTGCCTGCGAGACCGGCGGCGAACATCAGTAACAAAACTGCTGTCACGTTAAAAAAAGTCTTGAGATTTACGCGGCTACCTGCTCTAAAAATAGCGACGCCAATAGCTATCGAAACAACCAAACCAATCAGACCGCCAATAACAACTGAAGAGCCAGACGCTGTTTCAGTTTTGGCACTCAACAAAAACAGCGCGGTTTCAAGACCTTCTCGTGCAACAGCAACAAACGCAATCGTCACAAGTGCCGTCTTTGATGAAGTCTCGACTTTCTTGCGCAAGTCAGCAGTCATGTTTCGCGCGTTGGCTCGCATCCAGAAAATCATTTGTGTCAACACGAGCATTGCTGCGAGTGCCAATGTGCCCTCAACTGCATATTCAACATTGCCGTTCAGGCCATCAACGAGAACATAAACAGCGATACCAACAACAAGACACGCGACGGTGGCAGCAATCGTGCCGAGCCACACTGATCGAGTTTCATCTCGGCGATTTGTCTTTGCCAAGTAAGTGAGCAAAATAGAAATGACGAGCGAAGCTTCAAGGCCTTCGCGAAGCGTGATCAAAAAACTTGAACCCATAT
>CANLHV010000119.1 GCA_947490975.1 Acidimicrobiaceae bacterium | reverse complement strand
AGATCCCACACCCATGCGTCGCTCAGCGTTACCTCAAGTAGTGGTCGCACACCGTCAGCGACGACCTTGACATCAACATTGTTGGCCAGATAAAACCGGCGATCAGTTTCGACTGCGAACTTAAATAGTTTTACGACGTCAGAATATTCTTGAGCCAATTGCAGTTCGCGTTCGGCCTCGAATTGTTCGAGATCGTCAGTGTTCAATGTGGATGCCGACTAAATCGCCTGGCAGAAAAACAACGAAAATTATTGGTCTTCGCGAAGTTCGCGAACTTTGGCCGACTTACCAGTTCGTCCGCGCAAGTAGTTGAGTTTCGCACGACGCACATCGCCACGCTTAACAACTTCAAGTTTGGCAACCGACGGGCTGTGAATCGGAAAAGTTCGCTCGACACCCACGCCGTAACTTAGTTTTCGCACGGTGTAACTCTCGGCGACACCAGATCCGTAGACCGAAATTACGTTGCCTTGAAAAATCTGAACTCGTTCTTTGCCGCTTTCAACGACGCGAACATGAACTTTCACTTCATCGCCGGGACCGACCTTTGGAATGTCAGTGCGAAGAGTTTGCTTATCGACGATGTCTGTTGGTTTCATAGAGGTCTTTCAGGATACGGCACACAAGGGAACTCTTCCAACAGCCTCTTTTCGACGCTGCTCAAGCCACCACGGCGTTCTATGAGGTCAGGACGTGATCGCACGGTGCGATGCAACGCTTGCGCTCGCCTCCAGCGCTCGATCTTGGCGTGATCACCGTTGCGCAAAACCTCTGGCACTTCCCATCCACGAAAATCTGCAGGTCGCGTGTAATGCGGCTCTTCAAGCATTCGCGACACTCCAAAGCTTTCTGATACCGGCGAAGCATCATTGCCCATCGCGCCTGGCAACAACCGTGCGGTTGCTTCGATCATCAAACATGCCGCAACTTCGCCGCCACTCAAGACAACATCGCCAATCGAAATTTCGCCGTCAATCAAATGTTCGACCACACGATGATCAACACCTTCATAGCGACCGCACAACAAACTGAACCCTGCTGACTTGCTCAATTGATCGGCGAATTCTTGATCAAATTTTCGCCCACCTGGTGAAAGCAGAAACAACGGTCGCTGCGGTTGCACTGCTTCTACCGCGGCAAAAATTGGCTCTGGGCGAAACAACATGCCAGCACCACCACCATAAAGTGCATCGTCTACGCGACGCGATTCGTCGCCGTAGTCGCGTAGGTCGTGACAACGCAGATCGACAATCGCTTCTTCGCGCGCACGACCAAGCAAACTTTCGCTGCAAAAGTCGTCGACAAGTTTTGGAAAAATCGAAAACACATCGATACGAAAAGCCGATTTTGTGCTCACTCGTCGCCTTCGTTCAAATCAAATAATCCTTGAGGTGGATCAATAGTGATGCGTTCTTTGGTTCGACTGACAACAAAAACTATCGGCACTAGTGCGCCAGACTCAAGCTCAAGCAAGGCGTGCGCGGGGTTATCGACCACAGCAACACATCGACCGTGATTCACCCCAGCAACATCTTCAACTTCAGCACCAATTAGTTCGTGCACCCACATCACACTTGAATCTTCGATCGGTTCGCCATAAACATCGTTCTTGCAAAGACGTTCGGCCAGATTGCGATCATCGATGCCGGCAAAATGCATCAACCATGTTGTCGACTGGCTAGGGCTCGACTTGCCTGACGACAGTTGCCCACGCGCGCTCGTCACCGTCATCCATTCGTTTTGAATAAAAAGTTTCGCACCAGGTCGTGTGCGCTCTGCGCGGTCTGTAAAAAAAGAGACGTATACGTCACCTTTAACTCCGTGCGGTCGCGTTACGCGACCAACGTGCAGCAAACCCTGTGGAGTCTGGGCGTCAGTCGTCGAGAAAGTCGACATCGACTTCGGCGTTATCGCGCGATGCCGCGGCACGCACGACAGCGCGAATGCTCTGCGCTGTGCGGCCACGACGACCAATTACTCGACCGAGGTCACCGTCAGCGACGCGAACTTCAAGAATTATCTTGCCCTCGTCTTCGATTGATTCGATCTTCACCGCATCTGGTGTGTCGACAATCGACTTGACGATATGAGTCAATACCGAAGAAGCAGTTGGCGCGAGAGTTGCGTTTGCTGTCTGTGCGTCAGACATTATTTAGCAGGCTTCTTTGTCGCTTGAAACTCAGCCCATGTTCCGGCGATTTCGAGCAACTTGCGAACGCGCTCTGTTGGCAGAGCACCTTTTTGCAACCACAAAATCACACGCGCGCTATCGACCTTGAGCGCCGATGGCTCTTGTTGCGGCTGATAGGTGCCAAGGATTTCTAGAAAGTTTGTATCGCGCGCTGAACGAGTGTCGGCGGCAACGATTCGATAGTGAGGTCTCTTGGTTTTACCCACACGAGAGAGACGCAGTTTTACTGACATGGATTTCCGATCTTTAAGCCAAATGGTTCAAACGAACCGACTTGTCAGGCTATCGCGGTCCCAGCCGCGAGCCCAACGCGGCCGCCAAGTCGTCGGGCATGCCAGCGCTCTTTGCGCCTTTGCCTCGCTTGCCACCAAGCATGCCCTTGCCCCCCATTTGCTTCATCATTTTCTTCATTTCGGTGAATTGCTTCACCAGCCGATTGACATCAGCGACAGTTGTGCCCGAGCCTTTCGAGATTCGAATGCGACGCGAACCATCGATCAATTCGGGTCTCGCCCGCTCTTGGGTCGTCATCGAATAAATAATTGCTTCTGTGCGCTTGACTTGATCGTCAGGAATCTCGGCGTTCTTCATTTCTTTAGGGATACCGGGCATCATGCCCATTACGCCCTGCAGTGAACCCATCTTTTTGAGTTGCTGCAATTGCTCGAGAAAATCTTCAAGCGTGAACTCGCCTTCCAACATTTTTGCCGCCGTAGCCTCGGCTTTTTCTTTTTCAAAGACTTTTTCGGCCTGCTCAATAAGCGTGAGCATGTCGCCCATGCCAAGAATGCGACTCGCCATTCGATCGGGGTGAAATTGTTCGAAGGCATCTAGTTTTTCGCCCGTCGATGCAAACGCAATCGGCTTGCCTAAAACTTGCTTCACCGACAGCGCAGCACCACCGCGAGCGTCACCGTCAAGTTTCGACAGAATCACTCCGTCAATTGACAGTGTTTCGTCGAATGACTTCGCAACTGTCACAGCGTCTTGACCGGTCATTGCATCGATAACTAGAAACGTGAATTTCGGTTGCACTGCTTGTGAAATCTCTTTGACCTGCTGCATCATCTCGGCATCAATCGCCAATCGGCCCGCAGTGTCGACGATCAAGACATCTTTACCAAGACGTCGCGCCTCGGCGAGCCCGAGTTTCGCAGTAGCGACAGGGTCGCCTGGTTCAGAAAACACGGGGACATTTATTTGCGCACCCAACACACGCAACTGTTCGACTGCGGCTGGTCGTTGCAAGTCGGCACCGACCAGCATCGGCTGTCGCCCTTGCGACTTAAACCAACTTGCGAGCTTGGCCGCGTTTGTGGTTTTACCCGCACCTTGCAGACCAGCCATCAGAACGACAGTCGGCGGATGTGTTGCGTATGTAATTTTGAGTGTCTCGCCACCCAACATCGCCACAAGTTCGTCGTTGACTATTTTTATGACTTGCTGCCCTGGATTCAGCGCAGTTGACGCGGTCGCACCAACAGCGTTTATACGAATTCGCTC
>CANLHV010000118.1 GCA_947490975.1 Acidimicrobiaceae bacterium | reverse complement strand
GACCGTAATGATCGGGGCTTTCAGCGCAATTTCAACGACCAAGATGGCGGCAACCGCAATCGCAATCGTCGACGACGTCGTGGACCTGGTGGTTTTAGAAATTCACGCGACGAAGGCCCACAAGGTGATGATCGCTACGAAATGAATGAACCGCAAGAACAGCACGAGCCGATTAGTAACGATCCGGTTGAACTTGCCGGCTATCTAGATTTACGCGACGAGGGCTATGGCTTCTTGCGTGTGAACGGATATTTGGCCTCGTCGGGTGATGCATATGTATCGGTTCGATTGACCCGCCAATTTAATTTGCGCAAGGGCGACCATGTAACTGGCATGTGCCGACCTGCAGGTCGCAATGAGAAGAACCCGGGCATGATTGACATTCGCACAATTAACGGAATCGATGCCGAGAAGATGAAGGCTCGACCGAAGTTCGAAGACCTGACACCGTTGTTTCCGGACGAAAAGCTAGAACTATCGACGGCGAGCGACCCAACCAATATGACAGCGCGAATCATCGACTTGATTTCGCCGATCGGCAAAGGTCAGCGCGGCATTATCGTGTCACCGCCAAAAGCCGGTAAGACGAGCGTGATGAAGACGATCGCAACTTCGATTGAAAAGAATCACCCAGAAGTGAAGTTGATCGTGTTGTTGATTGACGAGCGACCAGAAGAAGTTACTGACATGCGACGCACCGTGAAGGGCGAAGTTGTTTCATCGACTTTCGATCGACCATCTGAAGAGCACACTCATGTCGCCGAATTAGTGATTGAAAAAGCCAAGCGAATGGTTGAGATGGGCGAAGACGTGGTGATTATTCTTGACGGAATCACTCGTTTGTCGCGTGCTTACAACCTTGCAGCGCCAACAACCGGACGTGTTATGTCGGGTGGTATTGACGCGGGTGCTTTGTATCCACCGAAAAAGTTTTTTGGTGCGGCGCGAAACATCGAAGAAGGTGGAAGTTTGACGATTTTGGCGACTGCGCTTGTCGAGACAAATAGTCGAATGGACGACGCGATTTTCGAAGAGTTCAAGGGCACAGGCAACATGGAGTTGCGTCTTGATCGCAAACTTGCAGAGCGTCGAATTTATCCGGCGATTGATGTTGATGCGTCGAGTACTCGACACGAAGAGTTGCTGTTCAACCGTCAACAGTTGCAAATGGTTTGGAAGTTGCGACGCGTTTTGAGCGGTCTTGCGGCCGATGGCAACGCAGCGCCGGGTCTTGAGTTGTTGATTGATCGCTTGAAGACTTTCAAGAACAACGACGAGTTCTTGGCTGAAATCGCAAAACAGCCAACTTCGTAAATTTCGTCGCTTCATGACGAGTAGTTCTGATAGTTCGTCTCACGCGTCGCGTTTGGCGCAATTGCGCCTGCGGGCGATTGTTGGTGTTCGCAGTGACGTTGAAGTAAGTGAATTTGGGCAGGCCGTTGGCCTTGTCGTCGACGATGTGGCGTGGGTTTATGTAACTGGTCGACACGAGCGAAGTCTCGGGCCAGCGTTGATGTGGGCGCTGCGCAATAATGCCAAAGCGTTGAAGTTGTTCTCGAGTGAGAGCGCAGGTGATTTGGCGCGAATCGCAACGCACTTTGACTTTGTGATCGAAGTATTTGAAGTCGATGTTGCAGGGGTTGCATGCGTTGCTATGCCAAAGATTGTCGAGAAGATTGAGGTGAGTGTCGCCGACGAAATGTTTGCTGAGTTCATTAAGTCGGCGGGTGCCGACGTTGTGCGCGAGCATGGCGTAATTTCTGGTGAGGTGTGCGGGCTTGAAGTGTGTCGTGTTGTGCGTGCTACGGACAGCGGCGAGTTTGGTGGGGCGGGCGAAAGCGAATTAGAAATCGGCGTCGGTGCACACGATCGCGAAACTTTCAAACTGCTGCACGGCCGAACCGCGACGATTGAAAGTTTGCGCAAAGTGATTGCTGAGGTTGCGGCGCGTCGTGCTGTTGGGGCGCAGGTTCATCCATTAAATCGGTTGGCGCGCGAAAGAATGCTGCGTCATTATGTTTGTCAGTCGCCGCAACTAGTTGGGGCCAAGAGTTTGCAAGTTGCACAACCGCCGATTGTGCGTACGAATCTGAAAGATGTTGTGCCGTGTTGTGCGGTTGGTATGTCTTTGACGGGTGAGAAGATGGTCGTGATTTTTAGTGTCGGCGTTGACCCGGATGTCGTTTCGTTTGGTGCTGATGCACGAGGGCAGATTAATGGTTCGGCAGAGTTGATTTTTGCGATGCCGACACGCGACATCGTGCCTGCTGTCGAACGAGTTGCACAAATGTTGCGACGACCTGCGCGCTTTGTAGGTGTTGACGTTATTGATTCAAGTTTTAAGCCATAGTCTGATCATCGTGCTTGAACGTCTAGACGGTATCGAACGAGATTTTTTAGATCTTGAGTCGAGCATGGCTACCCCTGAAGTTCTTGAAGATCAAAATAAGTTGCGTGAAGTTTCGCGAAAATACAAGCAGATGACCCCGCTAGTCGAGTGCATTCGCAAATATCGCACAGCGAAAGGCAACGCAGATGCGGCGCGCGAATTAATTGCTGATGCAATTGGTGCCGAGCGAGACCAGTTGCAGGCCGAATTGACCTCGTCGACGGCGATGATTGCGAAACTTGAAGACGAATTAAAAGTTTTGTTGCTGCCACCAGATCCGAATGCTGGCAAGAACATCATTATTGAGATTCGCGGTGCCGAGGGCGGCGAAGAAGCGAACCTATTTGCCACCGATTTGTTTGATATGTACAAGGCATTCGCTGCGCGCAACAACTGGAGTGTTGAAGTTTTGTCGCTCGACCTTTCGCCAAAGGGTGGCATCAACCAAGTTGTGATGGTTTTTAAAGGTGAGACTGCGTGGACACGAATGCGATTTGAGGGTGGTCCGCATCGAGTGCAACGAGTGCCGGCGACTGAAAATCAAGGTCGAATTCACACCAGTTCGGCAACCGTTATGGTTTTGCCTGAAGCTGAAGAAGTTGAATTGCATATTGACGAAAAAGATTTGCAGATTGATGTCTATCGAGCCAGTGGCCCGGGAGGTCAAGGTGTGAATACGACTGACTCTGCGGTTCGCATTACGCACCGACCAAGTGGTGTTGTTGTTGCGATGCAAGATGAGCGCAGTCAATTGCAAAACCGTTTGCGAGCGATGCAAGTTTTGCGAGCGCGATTATTGAAGCGACAAGAAGAAGAATTGCAGGCGCGTGCTTCTGCTGAGCGCAAGGCTCAGGTTGGTGGCGGTGGCCGTGGCGAGAAAATTCGCACCTACAACTTCAAAGACAGCCGCGTGACCGACCATCGCATTGGGTTTACTTTGCATCAACTGCAAGATGTATTGGCTGGCAATTTGGATCCAGTTGTTGACGCGCTCACACTTGAATATCAAACTGAGCAGTTGGCTGATTCTGGCGAGAAGTAATTTCGTCGTGAACGGCGATGACACAATAACTTGGGGTGAGTTGCTGAAGGTTAGTGCCGCCGAGTTGGGTAGCGAGCAAGAAGCGCGTTGGCTTTGCGAACACGCAAGCGGGCTACAGCGTGGCGAATTTGATGCTGCTCGAGACGAGGTTGTAAGCGAGCGGTGTGGTGTTGCGCTGCGGGCGATGATTGCGCAGCGTTTGGCTGGCGAGCCTTTGCAATATGTCATGAAGAGTTGGGCGTTTCGACACTTAGATGTTTTGGTTGATAGTCGCGTGTTGATTCCGCGACCAGAAACTGAAGTTGTAGTGCAGGCGGCTATCGATTTGGCGGCCGAGATGCT
>CANLHV010000117.1 GCA_947490975.1 Acidimicrobiaceae bacterium | reverse complement strand
GGCTAATTTTTGGTGCTGGGGGTTTGCGTGAAAAACGAGTTCAACGAGTTCAAAGGCAAGATTGGTCGCACATTCGATGACTCGACGCCATGGTGGCCACCACTAACGACACCACCTGAAGGGTCGCCGAATATTCTGGTCGTGCTACTCGACGATGTCGGTTACGCACAATTTGGTTGTTATGGCTCTGACATCGCCACGCCAACTTTCGACAAACTCGCTGGCAATGGTTTGCGCTATAGCAACTATCACACGACAGCACTTTGCTCACCGACACGCGCAGCACTGTTGACGGGCCGCAACCCACACAGCGTCGGCATGGGTCGCGTCGCCGACATTGTTTCTGGATTTCCTGGTTACAACTCGATAATGCCGGCGAGTGCCGGAATGATTTCTGAAATTTTGGTGCGTAACGGTTATGCGACGTATCTGCTTGGCAAGTGGCATCTCTCGCCACAAGGCGAAAATCAAATGGGATCAACACGCGAGCGATGGCCACTTGGTCGCGGCTTCGAACGCTTTTATGGTTTTCTTGGCGGCGAGACCGACCAATATCACCCAGATTTGGTTTACGACAATCATCAAGTTGACCCGCCGCGAACACCCGAGCAGGGATATCACATCACCGAAGATTTGGCAGACAAAGCCGAACTATTTATAAACGACTTGCGTGCGGCACACCCTGAGAAACCATTCTTTATGTGGTTTGCACCAGGTGCATGTCACGCACCGCATCAAGCGCCGAAAAGTTATATCGATGCATATCGCGGCAAATTCGATAAAGGATGGGATGTTTGGCGCGAAGAAGTTTTCGCACGACAGAAAAAGTCGGGCTTACTGCCGAGCGACACAATTTTAAGTGAGCGTCCGCATTGGGTGCCAGAGTGGGCGAGTTTGAGTGCCGACGAAAAGAAACTTTATGCGCGAATGATGGAAGTTTACGCAGGCTTTCTGACGCATACCGATGCACAAGTTGGCAGAGTAATCAAACACATTGAGTCAATGGGCGAACTCGACAACACGATTGTGCTCGTGATGAGCGACAACGGCGCAAGTTCTGAAGGTGGACCAAAAGGTTCATTCAACGAAATGTTTTATTTCAATTTCATTCCTGAAAGTCTCGAAGAAAATATCAAACGAATTGATCTACTTGGCACGCCTGAAGCGCACAATCATTATCCGTGGGGCTGGGCCTGGGCTGGTAACACGCCTTTCAAGCGATGGAAGCGAGAAACTCACGAAGGTGGCGTTACCGACCCGTTGATCGTGCACTGGCCGAAGAAGCTTGCCGCCAAAGGCGAAGTGCGAACGCAGTATTTGCACTCGGTTGATGTGATGCCGACACTTCTTGAACTGATCGGCATTGAACCACCGACACATATTGCGGGCGTTGAACAACAACCAATTGAAGGCGCAAGTTTTGCGCACACACTTGGCGATGCCAAAGCGCGAAGTAAACATGTGACGCAGTGTTACGAGATGCTTGGTTCGCGTGCGCTGTATCACGACGGATGGAAGGCAGTTGTGTTTCACCAGTTGCCTGGTTTGCCTGGCGTGCCAAGTTATGACGGGTCAGACCCGAATATAAGTTTCGATGTCGAACAGTGGGAGCTCTACCACGTCGAAAAAGACATCGCGGAGACCAATGATTTGGCGCGTGAGCATCCTGAAAAATTGCAAGAGCTGATTGCGTTGTGGTGGGAACTTGCCGAGAAGCAACAAATTTTGCCATTGAATAATCAACCCGGAAGATTCGGCGACAAGCGATATCGACAAGAGCGTTATGAATATCGCCCAGGCATTGGCGCAATACCACCGCTGGTTGCACCAATGTTGCGTAATAGATCGTTTGAGATTTTCGCTGAAGTGACAGTGCCCGCAACTGGTGTTGAGGGGGCGATCATCGCACAGGGAAGTGGTGCGGGTGGATACGCCGTATACGTAAAAGACAAGCGCTTGCATTACGTTCACAACTTTTTAGATCTCTATTACTTCTCGGTGTCGGCAGAAGTTGATCTGCCAGTTGGTGTGCACACACTGCGCGTTGAATTTAAATCGACGGGTCGCTTCAAAGGTGAAGTAAATCTTTATTACGACGATCTGCCAGTTGGTTCGGGTGCGATACCAGCAACGGTGCCTGTGTTCTTTGGTGTGTTCGGTTTGACTGTTGGTTATTTGCGCGGATCATCGGTGATACGTGGTGTTGAATCGCCATTTAGTTTCACTGATTCGGCGTTGCAACGGGTGATTGTGGTGCCTGCTGGCCGCTCGTGGCGCGACCCGCAAGGCGATGAGCGGGTGGCTTCAGCTACGCAATAGTCGCAAGAGTGATAGTCGCAAACCTTGCGACAGTTGCGTTGTAAGTTGTTTTGATGACCGATCGCGAGGCGCTGCTCTCGAAATCAAACTTCTTGCTTGGGTGTGACTGCCCGGTCAAACTCAAATATTTTAAATCTGGTTACCCGTCTCTAAACAATGCGAATTCGTTTCTTGAGTTTTTTGCTGACGGTGGGTTCATGGTCGAAGCACTGGCGCGAGCGCTGTTTGACAACGGCGTTTGGGTCGTGCCGCAGGCTGGTGAAACACCAGAACAGGCGACTGCGCGACTTATGTCAGTGCCAGGCGATGGCGTGTGGTTCGAGCCGACATTTGTCGTGGATGACATGTTGGTGCGCGTTGACATTTTGCAGCGCAAAGACAATGTGCTGCGGCTTATTGAAGTTAAGGCTGCAAGTTTTGATTCGGTTCTTGACCCAACACCGTTTCGAGGTAAGCAAGGCGGCATTCTCAGCGACTGGAGCGACTATTTATTAGACATTACTTATCAAACAAACGTGCTCGAACTTGCTTACCCCGACCTTGAAGTTGTACCCGAGTTGTGTTTGGTTGATAAGGCAAAGACTTGTCACGAAGAAGCGATTTTCAACAAAGTTGAATTAGTGACCGACAAAGACCCTGGCAGCTCTGGGCCGCGGGCGATTTACAACGGTGATATTGCAGCGTTACGCAGCCAGCATTTTTTGGGTTTTCTAAACGTGCGCCTCGAGGTCGACGAGTTGATCGCAACCGTGCGATCGCAAGCCAATTCGCTTTCGAAGATTGCTGCCAACCCGGCTATCGCACTCGAGCCACCTCTCGGCAGCAAATGTCGCAATTGCGAATATCGCAATATCGACAATTTGCGCAACGGGTTTGCCGAATGTTGGGGTGCGCTCGCGGCGGGCACTCCGCACGTTGTAGACCTATTCAAAATTGGCCTTCTGGCCGACGCAGCGGGCAATAGTAAAGAAGGTCTTAATTGGTTGATCAAAAATGGCATCTCGAAACTTGTCGACATACCGCCAAAGATAATTGATCAAAATAAATCGACAGGCAAGCGACAGATTCGACAACTCGAATGCACGAAGGCCGGCACTGAGTGGGTCGACCCACTGCTAAAAGACGAACTCGAAGCATGCGAGTATCCGCTGCATTTTGTTGACTTTGAAACTTCGCGATTGGCAGTGCCGTATCACAAAGGCATGCAACCCTACGAGCAGATTGCATTTCAATTTAGCTGTCACACAATTTTGAAGCCTGGTGACAAAGAGTTGCAACACACCGAATGGATAAACGTCAACGATGCGTTTCCGAGTTTTCATTTTGCGAACGCGTTGCGCGACGCCGTAGGTGAAAAGGGCACGATCTTCGTTTGGAGCCCTTTCGAACAGACGACCTTGCGCGACATTCGTCGTCAGATGACGAGTTATAGCCACCCCGATAAAAAAATCGCCGCGTGGATCGACGCGATCGTGCCCGATCGCAAAGACGGGGGAAGAGTGCAAGACCTGCTCAAACTTTG
>CANLHV010000116.1 GCA_947490975.1 Acidimicrobiaceae bacterium | reverse complement strand
GGTGTTTGGGTCGATGTGCAAAGTGACGAGCCAAAAAAGATTTGCGCGATTGGTGTGCGAGTGTCACGCGGGCGAACAATGCACGGGTTTGCGTTGAATGTTTCGACCGATCTGACTTTTATGCGCGAACACATCGTGCCATGCGGCATTTCTGAACATGGCGTTACGTCGCTTCATGAACTTGGTTTTGATTTGACCGTGCAGCAAGTTGCCGATGTTGTCAGCGTGCTTGCTGCGCAGCGTTTTGCTGGCGGCGAGTTTGATCGTCACGATGTTGTTTGGTCGTTTGGTGCGGCCGCCGAGCAAAGCACAGTGGCGAGTGCGAACGTGCAGATTTCGGCTCGCAAACCCGAGTGGCTGCGACCTCATGTCAGCCACGGCCCAGAAGTTTTGGCGACGAAAAAAACTTTGCGTGACTTGAACCTCGTCACAGTTTGCGAAGAGGCTGGTTGCCCGAATCTTTCAGAGTGTTGGGCAGATGGCACTGCAACGATGATGGTTCTCGGCGAGCGGTGCACTCGTGCCTGCGGTTTTTGTCTGATTGACACGCGCAAACCTCTAGCGCCAGATGCAAACGAACCAGCTCGCGTCGCACAAGCAGTTGCCAAAATGAAACTTGAACACGCGGTGTTAACGATGGTTGCGCGTGACGATCTCGCCGACGGTGGCATGAGCCATGTCGCGCAGTGCATTCGTGAAATTCGAATCGCATCACCGTCAACTCGTGTTGAAACACTGATCTCTGACGCGAAAGGCACCGATGCCCTTGAAACTTTGTTCGCTGAACGCCCAGATGTTTTGAATCACAACATTGAGACAGTTGCCAGATTGCAGCGCGAAGTGCGCCCGTCAGCTGGCTATGCACGAAGTCTTTCGGTTTTGGCGCGAGCAAATGCTGCAGGCCTCGTGACAAAATCTGGTTTCATGCTCGGTCTTGGTGAAACAAAAGAAGAAGTTGAAGCAACTTTGATCGACCTTGCAGCAGTCGGCGTGCAGATCGTGACGATCGGTCAATACTTGCGGCCAAGTATCGAGCATCTGCCAGTCGCGCGGTGGGCTGATCCGCAAGAGTTTGCGTATTATGCAAAGTTCGGCGTGAAACTTGGCATAAAGCATGTTGAAGCAAGTCCGTTGACGCGATCGAGTTATCACGCCAAGCAAGCTGCAGAAAGCACAACAGCGCAAGCGAACGGCGAACCAGTTGTTGTTCGCTTGGCTCAAGTTGGTTCGCACTAGCTCGCGTGCGCTCTAGTTAGAGTGAGAATATGACGACTGTTAAGGGTGGTGCACTTTATGCGTCGCGCTTAGCGCGAGTTCGCCAGTCGATGAAGAGTCAATCGATCGATGCGGCGTTGCTCAGTGTTGGTCACGACTTGCCATATTTGACTGGTTATTACGCGATGCCACTCGAGCGGCTGACGATGCTTGTGGTTACTCACGATTCGGTGGCGGCGCTCGTTGTGCCGCGACTCGAAGCACCACGAGTGACGCCGTTTGATGATGTTTTCAAAGTTGTGCCGTGGGGTGAAACCGAAAACCCAGTTGAGATTGTCGCCAAGCATCTTGGTGGGGCGAAGCGAATTGCAATCGGTGATCAAATGTGGGCGAGATTTTTGGTTGAGTTGATGGGTTTTGTTTCGGGTGTCAATTTTGTGCGCGCAGTTGATGTCGTCGGCTCGTTGCGCATGGCAAAAGATGTTGACGAGATTGCGGCGTTGCAGGCGGCGGGCGCAGCAGCCGATCGCGTGGCGACGCAACTTCAGGCAGGCGATATCGCGCTGGTTGGTCGCACTGAAGCTCAAGTCTCGGCCGATATTTCGGCACGACTAATTGCCGAGGGTCACGATGTTGTTAACTTCGCGATTGTTGCCGCGGGCGAAAACGCGGCGAGCCCGCATCATCACCCAGGTTCGCGAGTTATCAAGCAAGACGAAATTGTGTTGTGCGACTTTGGCGGCACGATGAACGGCTATTGCAGCGACATCACGCGATGCGTTTATATCGGTGAGCCTTCACGAAAAATCACGAGTGCATATTCTGTTTTGCGCGCGGCGCAGGCTGCAGGTGTTGCTGCCGGTGTTGTGGGCGCGACGTGCGAGTCGGTCGATGCGGCAGCGCGAAAAGTTATTGATGATGCTGGTTTCGGCGATTTTTTTATCCATCGAACGGGCCATGGCATCGGCATGGAAGCGCACGAAGAGCCGTACATGGTCAGCGGCAACAAATTGCCGATCGCTGCTGGGCACGCTTTCAGTGTCGAGCCGGGCATTTATCTGCCGGGCAAGTGGGGCATGCGACTTGAAGACATCGTCGTTGCTACAGATGCTGGTCCGTTGTCGATGAACAATGTCGATCACTCGCTCGCGATTTTGAATTAATGCGTCTCGACGCCGCGACTTTTTTATTGCAATGGTCGGTGGGCGGTCTCGCGTTTTTGTGGTTTACGTTGCGCAGCAAAGAAATTTCTTTGGGTTACTCGAAGTTGTTGCGCGCGACTTACGGCGTGTTGGCGGCGCTTGGTGTTGCTGCGGGCTTTTATTTTGACCGAGTTTTGATCCGTGAAGTTGCGGGCGTCGCGGTTGCGGGCATTGCGTTTGCAACTTTTGCAAGGCGTGAATCGCGAACTGATTTGATCGCAGTCGCGATTGGTGCAGTTGGCTTGGTCGGCTCGGTTGTGGCAAATAGTGGTGGCGTTGTCGATTTGTTGCGTGTGCTTGTTGGCGCGGCGTTTCTTGGTGCGATTACCGATTTGATGTTGCTCGGTCATTGGTATTTGGTGCAGCCCGGCATGACGCGCAAGTTGCTTAACGAATTGACGAATGCGGTTTTGTTTATTTGGCCGCTCGAAGTTGTCGTCATGATTTTGCCGACGGGCATGATTAGCGTTTTGAATGGATCAATCGACGACGGATGGAATGGCATTCTTGGATATTTCTGGTTGGGTTGTGCTGTGTTGACGGGCGTGCTTGCGTTTTTTACTCGCGCGGCGTTGAAAGAGCGAAGTTATTCGGCGGTGATGGCGGCGACAGGTTTGAGTTATCTGGCGATTCTCACTGCGTTCGGCACCGACCTCGTCGCCCGCGCCACCCTCGCGCTCTAATTTTAAATTGGCGAGAAATTAGATTTCGTCTACTATCACCAATGTGAGCAGCGATTACAAAATCAGCGAAAAATGGGATGATGCCACAAAAAAAGTGATTCAAGTCGGTCGAAGTGGCTGGCATTCGTCTGTGCCTCCGAATGGTCATGCGAACCGGACCGCAGCCGAAAATATCAAATACAACGACAATCCGTTGGGCCTAGATACTCCAGAAAATGAAATTGAGACGACCCCAGAGCATAGAAATTTAGTTGCCGGAGACCCGTCTTGTGCAGGTTGGGCACGCAAACACGATGATCCGAATGTTGTGCAACTTCGCGAGAAATTAAAACGCCTCAACGGAATTCGTGGTCTTGAGATTGTTTCGCACACAGAAGTTGAACGAGCTGCTGAATTGTTTCATCGCGACGGCTTTGTTGTAGTGGCTGATGCGATAAAACCTGAGCAACTTGCACGAATGCGCGTCGCTGCCGACTGTGCAATAGATGAGATGTTGGCGGTTGATCCAGATTGTTCAGTGGGTGGCGGAGCAGGGGGATTGCCGCATCGATATTCATTCGGCAGCAGTTCGGCATCGCGACACATGCTGCATGTAGACGAATGGATTGAATTAATTGATATGCCGACAACGACGCCGATTATCACCGCGATTTTCGGTTCACCGAACTACATCGTGATTGGTGGTGGCGGCGATATCGCTATGCCAGGGTCAATTGAATATCAAGGTCTTCATTCAGACAACACCTGGGCAGAGCCACACGATCCGAGTGGACGAA
>CANLHV010000115.1 GCA_947490975.1 Acidimicrobiaceae bacterium | reverse complement strand
TTCGCCGTGGTATCTGGCCACATCAAATAAACATCTGCACTGGCTGCGGCACAGTCACGTGCTGCTTCTGATAATCCACCAAAATAAATTGGCGGACAACCAAAGCCTTGACCAGCAATTCGTGGCGGATCAATATGCAACTGCAGAAACTCGCCCTCTAAATTCACGGCTCTGCCTTCAAGCAACTCACCGAGCGCAAACAAATATTCGGTAGTTCGTCGATAGCGAGATTCGCTCGAGAGCTGCTCGCCAGGCATTTCAGAAGAAATTGCGTTGACGACTAACCGTGAATTTGCAATCTGTTGCAGTGTGGCGATCTGTCGAGCCAACTGCGGCACGACAAGTTCGCCGAGGCGCACTGCGAGCAACAATTTAATTTCGTTGGTCAATGTTGCGATCGCCGCAGAAAACGCTGTCGCATCGATGCCAAGGCTGTAGCCCGACGGCAACAACACATTGTCAAAGCCGTTTAACTCGGCACGCCGAACAATGTCGCTGCAATGCAACCACGATGATTGAAGCTCTTCGTCAGCAACACCCAAGAACTCGTAGTCGTCGTCGCACAGCGCAGCGAACCACGCGACCTCAACGCTTTGCCGATTCGTGCTCACGCGCTTAATCTAGTCAGCCCGCGTTAACTCGCCGTAAAAACAGAGGCTAACGCCAAGTTAAATACGAGCAATCGCTCGAATGTTTATGAACAGCCGCTGGAAGAACCGCAGTCACCGCAGACATAGCAGGCGCCTGCGCGCTGCATGTTTGCCGAACCACATGACGAGCAGATCATGCCCGTGCCTGCTGCTTTTTTAGCACCGTGACTTGGTGGCGCCGAATATGTGCCGGCGTCGATCTGAGCAACGAGATCGCTCGCCGACGGAATCGTCTTCGGGTCTGCGAACACATCGGTGCCTTGCGTCGTTTGAGTGATCGACTCTTCGACACCTGGCAAAGTTGGCTGCAAGCGCTCTTCGCGGGTGTAGATGCCTAACTCTGAACGCTCGTCGGCGGTTAGATATTCAACAGCCAATCGACGGAACAGATAGTCGACGATCGATGATGCCATGCGAATATCTGGATCATCTGTCATGCCGGCTGGTTCGAACCTCGTGTTAACGAAAGCCTCGATGAATGCACGCATTGGCACGCCGTATTGCAGACCGTACGAGATGCTCTTAGCGAACGCGTCCATGATGCCAGCAAGAGTTGAGCCTTGCTTCGAAACGGTCAAGAACACTTCGCCTGGGCGACCGTCAGAGTATTCGCCGATGGTTGCAAAGCCTTTGCAATCGGCCACTCTGAACTCGAACGTACGACCACGACGTGATCGCGGCAGTTTTTCACGAACTGGTTGGTGAACAACTCGCTCAACGATGCGCTCAATGATTTGTGTCGCTGCACCCGATGCATCGCCACCAGTCGAAGAACCTTGCTCGCCATCTTTCTTCATTGTCGACAGCGGCTGACCGACCTTGCAATTGTCACGATAAACGGCAACTGCTTTGACGCCCAACTCCCATGACAGCATGTGCAACTCTTCGATCTCTTCGATCGTTGCTTCTTCTGGCATGTTTACCGTCTTAGAAATTGCACCTGACAAGAACGGCTGTGTCGCACCCATCATGCGCACGTGGCCCTCGTAGTGAATGGTGTTGTCACCCATCGAGCAAGCAAAAACCGGCAGATGCTCAGCCTTGAGGTCTGGCGAGCCGACAATTGTTTTGTTCTCATCAATGTAGGCAACGATGCGATCAACCACTGGCGCTTCGTAACCAAGTTGGTTCAATGCACGCGGCACAGTTTGATTGACGATCGTCATGTTGCCGCCACCAACAAGTTTTTTGAATTTAACCAAACCAAGATCTGGTTCGATACCTGTTGTGTCGCAGTCCATCATCAGACCGATGGTGCCTGTTGGCGCCAACACCGATGCTTGACTGTTGCGCACACCGTATTCTTCGCCGTCACGCACTGCTGCGTCCCAGGCTGAAGTTGCAGCGTCAACCAAGCTCGGTTGAACAACATCGATGTTGTCAATCTCGAGGTTGGCATCGCGATGCATGCGCAACACGTTGAGCATGTATCTCTCGTTAGCCGAGAAACCAGCGAACGGCCCCATGCGACTCGCAGTGCGAGCGCTAGTGGCATATGCATGGCCTGTCATCAACGAAGTCAACGCTGCAGCCCATGCACGACCACCAGTTGAGTCGTAAGGCATGCCGAGTGCCATCAATAATGCACCCAAGTTTGCATAGCCAAGACCAAGTTGACGGAACAAGCGACTGTTCTCGGCAATTTTTTCTGTTGGATAATCTGCGTTGCCTACAAGAATTTCTTGCGCGGTAAACATAACTTCGATCGTGTGCATGTATGACTCGACGTCGAATGTGTCGTCGTCGTTGAGATACTTCAGCAAGTTGATCGACGCCAAGTTGCATGCCGAGTTATCGATGTGCATGTATTCGCTGCATGGGTTCGAGCCGTTGATGCGACCAGCCGCATGCGCGGTGTGCCACTTGTTGATCGTCGTGTCGAATTGCAAACCTGGGTCTGCGCACTCCCATGAGGCTGTGGCAATTTGGCGCCACAGGTCACGAGCGCGAATCGTACGCACAACGCGACCGTCTTTGACTGCAGTCAAATTCCAGTCGGCATCGTCTTTTACAGCCTGCATGAACTCGTCGGTTACACGCACAGAGTTGTTGGCGTTCTGATATTGCACCGAGAACGAGTCAGAACCATCGAGGTCCATGTCGAAGCCCGCATCTCGCAACGCGCGCGCTTTTTTCTCTTCACGAGATTTGCACCAGATGAACTCTTCGATGTCTGGGTGACTTGCGTTGAGGATGACCATCTTTGCTGCGCGGCGAGTTTTTCCGCCCGACTTGATCGTGCCTGCTGATGCGTCTGCGCCGCGCATGAAACTGACAGGACCAGATGCAGTGCCACCACCTTTGAGATGTTCGGCGCTGCTACGAATGTTTGACAAGTTGATGCCTGCACCCGAGCCACCTTTGAAAATGGTGCCTTCTTCTTTGTACCAATTCAAGATCGCGTCCATCGTGTCATCAACAGCCAAGATGAAACACGCGCTTGCTTGTTGTGGCACACCGTTGACACCGATGTTGAACCACACCGGCGAGTTGAACGCGGCGCGCTGGGTAATCAGAATGAATTTAAGTTCGTTGCAAAAAGATTCGGCTTCATCTTGGTCGATGAAATAACCACACTCGGTGCCCCACTTTGTGATCGTGTCAGCGACACGGTCGACAACTTGTCGCATCGAATTTTCGCGCTCTGTCGTGCCAGGTGTGCCACGGAAATATTTTTGCGCAACGATGTTTGTCGCGTTTAACGACCAAGACACCGGAAACTCGACACCGAGTTGTTCGAATGCAACGCTGCCGTCTTTCCAGTTTTTGATTTGCGCATCACGACGCTCCCAGACCACTTGGTCGTAGGGGTGAACGCCTGGCGCTGTGAAGTGACGACGGATTCCGATTGACAAACGCTCTGGTGCGAGTGACATATTCTTTTACCTTTTCTTTCTTTTCGTTATGAGTTAACAATTGCTTGTGGCCACTGCTAACTAGTTCGTTAAAATTTTCGTTATTGACGCTGTGCTCTGAGGTGCGGTTGTCGCATCACCAGGGCCTCAAATGAGACCACAAGATGTTGTGCCTAACTGCCCCCCATTGCAGTTACGCCCACAACTGGTAGGTTCAGATTACAGCACTGTTATTTGGCTTTGTCAATCATTTAGAAGCCTTATTTTCTGCCCTTTCAGAAACACTCGAAACGCCAGTCCGAAGCATACGGATACCACCCTGTGGATTGGAAGTGGACAGCCATGTGAATTACGGGATTCTTCTGTGGATTGCCTGTGCGCAAC
>CANLHV010000114.1 GCA_947490975.1 Acidimicrobiaceae bacterium | reverse complement strand
TTGTCTCTTCAACGGCATCTGAGCGCTGGGCGTGCGACTTGCTGGATCAAAGAAAGTCGTGGCCAAGTGGCGTAACGACTCGATTCGGAGACATCACCGAAGTTGACTTGCCAAATGAATACTTCGACCTAATTTTTGTATCAAATTTCTTAGAACATCTTCCAACACCTGATCACGTTTATCGTTATTTATCGCAGTTGCGAAACGCCCTACAGCCAAATGGCAAGCTGGCAATTATGGGGCCCAATTTTCGCTTTAGCGCCAACGAATATTACGACTTTGCCGACCATCTGTTGCCACTTAGCGACCGCACAATCGAAGAGCACCTGGCTGCTGTTGACATGAAGTGCGAGATAATTATTCCGAGGTTTTTGCCATTGGCTTTTCGCTCACAACGAATCACGCATCCGTTACTTGTAAAACTTTATTTGGCAGTGCCTTTGTTCTGGCGCTACTTCGGCAAACAATTTTTTATTGTCGCCACCAAGTCAAAAAATTAACTGACGAGGCGCCAACTTACGAGTGGCACGTCGCTATAGAGACGCTCGATTTCATAAAATCTGCGAGTGTCATCATCGAACACATGCACGACGACGCTGCCATAGTCAATGAGAATCCATTGTTGCTGCGATACGCCTTCGCTTGATAATGGTGAGCGACCAGTTTGCGTGCGCACGGCGTCGGTGATCGCGTCGCAAATTGTGCGAACTTGTCGCTTGTTGCCGGCACTAGCGACAACGAAAAGATCGGTGATTGCAAGAACTTCGCCGACATTCAAAACGGTGATGTCGGTGGCCTGTTTTTCATCGGCAGCTTGTGCGGCGATCTTTGCTATCCGCAATGCCTCTGGTTGAATTTGAAAATCTGTCATTCGTCGCCGGCACTCAGGGTAGTAGTCGGAATCTCCGGATTACTCTCAAGAAACTGAGCAAAACTTGCGCCAATAACAATTTGCAGATCGATGCCTTGAGCCCGTTCGTTGGTGCGACCTGCGGAAACCTCACCAATGAAGTCAGCCAAACCTTCAACCCCCGCCAAGATATTGCTATCGACGTAGAGCACTCGAGTCACTTCTTGCGGTGGCCCTGGCACTTCGCGAACCAAAGCGACATTAAGACCCTTAGCCATCAACCGGCGAACAATTTCACGGCTAACAACAGCATTATTGAATGGACTATCGATCTGCACCGACAACTGCCCCGTGAGACCTGACCCGGTCTTTGATGTTGGCGCCACGCTGGCCATAATCATCGTCACCTCAGCGCTGTCGAGTTGATACATATCTATTGAATTGGGATTCAAATCACCAGCGGGCACGGCGCTTGCCGCGAATTGCCAAATTTGTATCGGCCCCGAAATGAGTCGCTGAAAAACCGCCTTGAAATCGGTTGGAGCATCGACTGCAGTAACTGGAGAATCAAGTTTTAATCCGAGACCAACCGTGTTGCCGATCGCAGTTAGCACCGACTTTTGGTGATTGAAACGCTCGGCTTCAGTTTGATCTGTTTGGCGCGCCAACAAAATATCGACAAGAGTTGCCGTCTCGACTGTTGTTCTGCCGGTCTTTGCAACAGTGCGCTGCGCGCCATCAGGTTCGGTGTTGCGAACATCAGAATCTAAAAGAATTTCAGTCGGGCCAATCGGATTAAACAGTTCAATCAAATCAGCACGCTTAAACATGCCGACTGTAGTTATCGAGACGTCAAGTAGACCCTCAACATCGGCTACAAACGCTGCGACATCTCCATTCATATATGAATCTGAAACGCGACGCGGATCTTCACCCTCAAGTACTTCTGCCATTGACTTGGCCGGAAGAGAAATTATCGTGCCACCAAGACTATCGCCCGACAGAGCAATTACATTTATTGAAGTCACTTCATTTGATGAGTTAACAGTTGCCAACAATGCAACTGGTGTACTCGGAATCGTCAGCGTCTTTACATTGTTGACGTTTGTTCCGTCGCCAGAATTCAAAACCGAGTTATAACCAACCACGAGCCCGGCTGGCAACATCAGCGCGGCGGCGATGCCACAACACAGCGCAACGATTGCGCGTTGCTTTTGACGATGCGGAATAGCCGTCACGATTTAGAACCGTATAAACGACGCTCAGCAATAACTTGCAACACTGCATCAGAAACCAAGTATTTCAGCGGACGGCCGTCGATAAATCGCGCACGCAGATCGCTCGAGCTAACTTCAAGCCGCGGTACCTCGACACGATGCCAATTAAATTCACTCGGCGGCAATAGAGGCGAACCTGGTCGATCAACTACAACCAGAGTCGACTGTTTGGCAATTTCGTCAGCCCGCTGCCATGAACCGAATTTTGCAGCCGCATCGTCGCCGACGATTGTAAATATCTCGGCACCGCGGTATCGCTCGTGCAGAACGGCCAACGTGTCGGAGGTATAACTCGGACCACCGCGAGTGATTTCGTCATCGCCCGCAAGTAATCCATCAACACCTGCAATTGCGGCTTGCACCATCGTCAAGCGATCTTGCGCGCTTGCGACCTCACGCGTACCGTGCTTTTGCCAGGGGTCATTGGCCACCATCAAGACGACAAGGTCAAGTTTGAGCACATGACGGACATTGACGGCCGTCACCAGATGACCTAGGTGAGGCGGGTCAAATGTTCCCCCGAACAGTCCGACACGCATTGGCACTATCAAAGTGTATGAGTCAAATACCTGCCAAACCATAATCACGCTGACAAAAGGCTTATAAAACCTGGCTCAAAAAATTATGAAAATTATCACTAACCTCTTGACCTCTTTGTGCCGATGCCCTAATGTAACAAGTCCCCCGAATACCCCCCATAGAAAGAATCAAACCCCCATGTCTGACTCAATTGGCATCTATCTGAACGAAATCGGCAAAGTTGCTTTGCTCAACGCCGAAGACGAACGCGATCTTTCGAAGGCAATTGAAGCTGGTCGTGACGCAAAGAAGCGCCACGAAAAGGGTGAGCGCAGTGCTCAAATTCGTGCCGACATGCGCAATGCAGCTCGCGCCAAAGATCGTTTCATTCGTTCAAACCTTCGATTGGTTGTTTCGATCGCGCGTCGCTACCCATTGCCACAAGGCATGGATCTTCTCGATTTGATTCAAGAAGGCAATCTTGGTCTCGAGCACGCAGTTGACAAGTTCGACTGGCGTCGTGGTTTTAAGTTTTCGACCTACGCAACATTCTGGATTCGTCAAGCAATTGGTCGTGCGCTTGACCAAAAAGCAAGTCTCATTCGAATTCCTGGTGATCGCTCGGCAACTTTGCGCGCAGCGTTGCGTCAGGGTTCTGGCGATGCCGAAGGTTTGAGTGCAATGAACGCAGAATTGCATCGCTTGACTACACCAGTTTCGCTCGACAAAACAATTGGCGAAGATGGCGATGCAACTTTGGGCGACCTTGTGCCAAACGAAGACATCAGCCCAGAAGATGCAGTCATGGGCATGGTCGACACGAACTTGCTCGACCGTCTGCTTGGCACGCTCGACGAGCGCGCTCGCTATGCGGTCGAGGCTCGTTTTGGTTTGCATGATGGTGAGCGAAAGAGCTTCCGTCAGGTTGGCGAAGAACTCGGCGTAACCGCCGAAGCAGCACGTCGCCTCGTAAGCCGCGCTGTAGATACGCTTCGCGACGACGCCGGCGAAATTCTCACCGTCTGAGGCTTGCCCTGGCAATAGGGTTATAACCATGAGCACCCGTTGGACACCATCTTCATGGCAGAACAGCGTCGCTGCTCAACAACCAAAATGGCCCGACCAAAATGATTTAGAGCAGGCGCTTAAGCAGATCAGTTCTTATCCCCCGCTTGTTTTTGCGGGCGAAGCGCGATCTCTGCTTGCATCTCTTGGACAAGTTGCAAGCGGCAACGCATTTTTGTTGCAGGCCGG
>CANLHV010000113.1 GCA_947490975.1 Acidimicrobiaceae bacterium | reverse complement strand
TGGTTATCCGCGAGGTTCTGCGCCAAGCACCTGGTGGTTTTTCGGCTGCGACAAAATGCTTTTGCACTGAACACGAGTGGCGCGTCGCCCAATTCGTCAACAAAGTTTTCGGCGCCCACGCCTTGCTCTGGGACGACATCACTCAAGGCCTCGCCTATGCATCGGCCTACACAATCATGGGCGGCACATCAAACGTGATGCGCAACATTCTCGGCGAGCGCACCCTTGGCCTCCCCCGCGAACCCAAATAACTCGACCTTCTTAGTTACTGAATTCGAATTCGTGTGGTAGTTCACCCGGTCGAACTGGAAAGTCCAAGCCGTCGATCGGTAACTTCTTTCTGATTCCCGATCCAGGTGAATATCTCTTGTTTACGAATGTCATTTCTAGATAAAGCGGCATACCTGATTCTGTGGCTCGATCACTCGTATTGCCGTGTAAATGTGCAATCCAGAAAAACTCTTTAATCATTGAAACGACCTTCAAAAATTCAGGTCGACGAGTGTCGTGAAATTCGAAAATTAGCGCTGGCGCATCAGCTAACTTTGCCACATCACTTTTCGCACGTAATAGATCCCATTCTCCACCCTCAATGTCAATTTTGATAATTGTATTTTTGGGATCTACTCGGACACCAAGCGCATCAACAAACGAAACTTCATTTTTCCTTGTTGCTTCGTGTGTCACAAACTTTCGAATATGTCTAATCCGCTTTTTACTCCACTTAAAAGTCGGCAAATAACTAACCAGGGCGATTAACGACCGCTTTAAATCCTCAAGCCTGAATTTGCGCTCAGACTTTGGCCTCCGCACCCGCATCTCATATAACGTTCGTCTTGCCATGTAGCCCATACTTTTCAGCAACCCAAGGGTCGAGATTGAAGCGTCAAAGAAAACTATTCGCTCTGGCAAAACTCTGCCCTTGGCAATTTCAAGCAGACGTTTCTCAAAACTCCATTCGGCACCAAGTCCAAGCGAAAGACAGCCCGTGACATCGTTCAGAACATCTCTAGGAACCAAGTAGCCACCGTCAGCGTCGCGGCCGACACGAACTAGATCTGACATCAATGGCGCCAGATCCAATGGTGGACGGCATACTGTCCGAAATTGTTTTGGCATTGAAGTCATCTAATCAAACTAACAGAAACAAGTTTTACTAACATCGAGATATGGGTACGCATCCGCTTGAGTTGTCGGCGCGAGTCATTGAATCGGGCGTTGTTGACGAGCCGTTGAATCGTGTCACAAACGAAATTACCGAACTTGCCGAAAATTTGGCGATCGTCGAAAGTTTCAGCCACAGCGCGATAATCGACACAGGCGATGGTCTGATGTGTTTCGATGCGTCGGGTGCGGGCAGTGGCAAAGATGTCGTCAAGTCAATTCGCTCTTGGCGCAAAGACAGAATCTCGAATCTGATTTACACCCACGGTCATGCCGATCACATTGGCGGCAGTTTCGCCTTTGCGGCCGACGCAACCGAACACAAATTTCAAAAGCCACACGTAATCGGTCATGAAAATGTCAGCACCCGCATCGACCGTTACGAGCAAACAAGCGACTGGAATATCCGCATCAACCAGCGCCAGTTCGGCGGCATCCGCAGTGATATGGGCTTAAACATCGGCGAAAATCTGCAACGGTTCTTACCCCGGTCGACGATGCGACCAGATCAAACCTTTCGCGACACTCACACTTTCACTGCAGGATCAACCAAAGTCGAATTGCATCACGCTCGCGGTGAAACAGACGACCACTTGTGGGCATGGTTGCCCGATAAAAAGTGGCTGTTCGCTGGCGACTTCGTAATTTGGAACTACCCCAACGCCGGCAACCCGCAAAAAGTTCAGCGTTACGCGTTCGAATGGGCACAAGCATTGCGACGAATGATCGCTCAAGGCCCCGAGTTGCTCGTACCAGCACACGGTTTGCCGATCGAGGGCAAAAAACGAATCGCAATGGTTCTCGACGACATCGCATCGTCGCTTGAAAGTCTCGTCACTCAGGTCATCGAGATGATGAACGCAGGCGAAACACTCGACACGATCGTTCACACTGTGAAAGTTCCGAAAAACATTTTAGAAAAGCCGTATATGCGTCCGCTTTACGACGAGCCCGAATTCGTAGTGCGAAATATCTGGCGACTTTACGGCGGCTGGTGGGATGGTGCCCCATCACGACTCAAACCTGCACCCGACAGTCAAGTTGCGACCGAACTGGCGAATCTTTCTGGTGGCGCAGAAAACTTAATGAGCCGCGCACTCGAATTAATGGAGAGTGGCGACATCCGCATGGCTTGTCACCTTGCCGACTTTGCCGGTTGGGCCGCACCCGAAGACCAACAAATTCACGCCAGCCGCGCAACTATTTACGAACGACGACGCAAGAGCGAACTGTCATTGATGAGCAAAGGCATTTTCAAAGGTGCCGCTCGAGAGTCGCAAGCGATCGCCGACAAAAAATAGCGTCCGCGAAAACGCGAACTCACCAAAAAATTGTGGGCGCGACGGGGCTTGAACCCGGGACCTCCACCATGTCGAGGTGGCGCTCTACCAACTGAGCTACACGCCCTTATTAGACGCTAAGCATAGCGTGCTGGTTTGTAACTCAAAAGGTTGAAGTGCGACAATAGAAGTCCCACAAACGAAACAGGGGTGTATGTCAAAGTTAACTCTGAAAGATCTGTTCGCCGCAAAAGGCAAACGACACTTAACGCAAGTTTTTGTGCGCACCCCGCGCGAGGCCGCCGCGTGCGAAGAAGCGGGCATTGACATGCTCGTCGCCGCCGAACTACATGATGGTCAATCAAGTGACTATGTCGGCATTCGCAAAGCTGCGCCAAATACATTTCTTACTCTTGGTCTAGCTGTCAACACATATGCAGGCCAAGCCGAAATTTTGCGCAATGCATATCGCCTGATGGGCGTTGGCGCCGACACTCTTTATTGCGGATACGGCATACCCACAATCAAGGCACTCGCCGACGAGTACATCCCCGCAGTCGGCCACGTTGGTCTCGTGCCATATCGAAACTCGTGGTTTGGTGGCATGAAAGCAGTCGGCAAAACAAGTGCCGAAGCTTTGCGTGTTTACGAACTCACAAAGCAATATGAAGACGCCGGCGCAATTGGTGTTGAAGTTGAAGTTGTGCCAGCCGAAGTTGCTACCGAAATTTCAAGGCGCACAAAAATGCTGACCATCGGCATGGGTGCTGGCATCAACTGCGATGTGCAATATCTTTTCGCCACTGACATTCTCGGCGACAACGAGGGTCATGTACCGCGTCACTCAAAGGTCTATCGCGACTTCAAAACCGAATATCACCGCCTGCACCGCGAATCAGTTGCAGCATTCAAAGAGTTTCGCAGCGACGTGCTGACTGGCGCCTACCCCGCCGATCACAACAACGTAACGATCGATAAAAAAGAATTCGACGCGTTTCTTAAAGCAATTAAATAGCGTCAATTAGTCGCAGCGCAACTTCGTTGGCGAGCAAACGCCCTGCGCGAGTCAAAACGATTCGGTCTTCTTGGCGGTCAAGCAACTCGCTCATTTCGTCAAGATCTTTGTCACTAAACGAACCATGTGGCACACCTTCACGAGTTCGCACCAGCAACTGCAGCATCTCGCGCTTGCTCGTTTCGGCATCAAGTGTCTCACTCGACGACTCTGGTGACTCGCCAGCATTAACTAATTCGATGTAGCGATCTGGCGTGCGAACATTCCACCAACGACGACCGTTCAAGTGCGCATGAGCCGCACTGCCGAAACCTTCGTAATTACCCTGCTGCCAATAAAGCGAATTGTGTTTGCATTCATGACCGGGCTTTGCCCAATTTGATATCTCATAATTCTGTAATCCGTTTGCCGACAATGCGTCATCACACAATAAATATTTGTCTGCTTGATCGTCATCATCTGGGTGGCGATCTAGTTGT
>CANLHV010000112.1 GCA_947490975.1 Acidimicrobiaceae bacterium | reverse complement strand
CAGGGTGCGGCAGCACGCTTTTACGAATGGGAGCAGCGGTACAAAGTCGAAGTTGGCGTGGCGCACTTTCCGCAAGGTAAAGACCCCGGTGATTTAGCCAATTCAGACCCCGGCGCGTTGGCAAAAGCAGTTGCAAGCGCCCAGCCGTTTTTGGGTTTTCGATTGCAGCGTGTTCTTGATGCTGGTTCTGTGGCGTCGCCAGAGGCGAGATCGCGAACTGCCGAACAGGCGATGTCTGTAATCAACGAACATCCTGATACGAATGTGCGAAAAATTTATGCAGGTCAAGTTGCGACGCATGTTGGCATACCGGTTGTTGATCTGGTGAAACTTGCTGAGCGCCGCACGCGAAACCCGTCGGTGACAATTTCGACGACCCCGACAAACCGACTCAGCGAATCGGCCGAGTTTGTGGTGCTGGCATTGATGTTTTCGCATTGGGATGAGATTGCCGACTGGTTGTCTGAAGCGCTGTTCTTAGACGACGTAAATCGCCGCGCCTATATCGCAGCAGGTGCCGCACTTGGCGATGTTGCAAAAGCACTCGAACTTGCCGACCCTGAAGCACGCGAAGTTTTAGAGCGTGCGGCCGTTGCCGATGTTGAGTCGCAACCGGTTAGAGAAGCCTGGAATTTGCTCGCTGCCGCTGTTCGCCGCGAGTTGACACATCGGGTTACTTTCAGCGATCCTGAGCAAATTCAGATTGATCGCGCCGCCCGACTTTTGCTCGAACAATTAGATGTGCAAAATATGGCAGAATCTGCAGCGGAGCAACTCTTGAGTTGGTTGAACATTCGCGTAGGGGAGCATGAGTGACAACATCTACGGCTAAAGACTCAATTGGGTCTGATTCAGTTCGCTTGTACTTAAGCGAAATCGGCCAAGTGCCTTTGCTGACTGCTGACGAAGAAAAAGACTTGGGTAAGAAAATCAAAGCAGGCATCGTCGCGCAAGCGAAATTGAATTCTTCGGATGGTGATTTGAGTTTTGCTGAGCGTCGCAAGTTGCAGCGCACCGCAAAAGATGGCGAAAAAGCCAAAGACCACATGGTGCGAGCAAATCTTCGACTTGTTGTGTCTGTTGCTCGACGGTACGACAGAAAAGAGTTGCAACTTGCCGACTTGATTCAAGAGGGCAACATCGGCTTAATGCATGCAGCCGATAAATACGACTATGAAAAAGGTTTTAAGTTTTCGACATATGCAACGTGGTGGATTCGCCAGTCGATGACGAGAGCACTTGCCGATCAAGGGCGCAATATTCGAATTCCGGGGCACATGATGGAGGTTGTCAATCGTGTGCAACGTGCCGAGCGAGACTTGACCGCCGAACTCGGTCGTATGCCAACACCAGAAGAAGTTGCACTTCGCAGCAGTTTGACCGTCGAAAAACTCTTGGACATCATGCAGTTGGCGATACCGACGACAAGTCTTGATGCGCCAGTTGGCTACAACACCGATGACCTAACAGTGGGCGACACGATTGCGAACACCGACGAAAATGATCCGATTAGTTCAACTGAAAGATCGCAATTGCGCGAAGCAGTCGAGAGAACACTTAAAGACCTGCCTGAGCGCGAGCAAGAAATAGTCGCGATGCGTTTTGGTATCGGCCAGTTTGACCGCATTTACACGCTTGAAGAAGTTGCCGACAAAATGAAAGTCACGCGAGAACGAGTGCGACAAATCGAGCAGAAGACTCTTGCGAGATTGCGACACCCGCACAGCAACAACAATTTACGATCATTTTTGGACGAAGAGTAGCTATTTCGCCAGGTCGACTACTGGCTCCCATTTGCGCGACTCCCACGAGTTGATGAGCGCTTGTTGCACGCTGACGACATCGACGGCCTCTTTGAAGCCAGGTGTATAGCGCTCGCCGGTCGCCAAGCAATTCATGAAGTTGAGGTCTTCAATTGCAACAAGATCTTCGAAGCCGATTGCATTGGCCATGCCCGGGGCGAATGCGCCGTGAAACGGAAATCGATCGCCGCCGTAAATAGTTTTATAACCAGTGTTGACACCGTCTTCGCGTTTGTAGAACTGCAGTTCGTTTAGTTTTTCGAGGTTCCATGAAAGAGCGCCCTCGGTGCCGTAGACCTCGAATGCATTTTGGCTTTCTGGGCCGACCATTGAGCGACTTGTTTCGAAAGTGCCCGTTGCGCCGTTCTTGAATGTGCAAAGCATCGAGGCGAAGTCTTCGTTTTCGACTTCACCTTTCGGATCGGTGGGTTTGCCGCGGCCGTAATGACTGGCTGCGCCAGTCGGTAGTGGTCGATGAGTGATGGTGTTGTTTTTCATTCCGGTTACTTCGGCAATGTCGCCAACCAAGAAGTGGGCGAGCGAAACCGAGTGACTAAGAATGTCGCTGGTGACGCCGTAGCCAGCCTGCGCAAACTTGAATCGCCAAGTGAGCAGACCAAGTTCGTCGCTGCCATACATCGACAAGAAGCGACCGCGGTAGTGGGTCACTCTGCCGATTGCGCCGCTTGAAATCAATTCACGCGCATGAATCACGAGTGGCGACCACAAATAGTTGTAACCCACACCAGTTGCCGTCGAATGTTTGGTTGCGATCTTGAATGCCTCGACGGTTTGTGCAGGTGTGCCACCGATTGGCTTCTCGCTGAAAATTGCTTTGCCTGCTGCCGCAGCGGCACTGATCATTGGTACATGCAACATATTTGGTGCTGTCACCCACACGGCGTCGACATCTTTTGCCGAAACAGCCTCTTCGAAGCCTGGCACCGCACGCGCGAAACCAAAATCGTTAACGGCGCGATCGCGACGACTTTGTTCAACGTCGGCGCAGACAACAAGTTCGGGCTTGAATTTTGCATCAGGAAAAAGCGAAGCAATGCGCAAAGCGGCACGACTGTGCGCTTGGCCCATCCATCCGAGACCTAATACTGCAATGCCGATTCGCTTTTTCATTTGTTTCTCCGTTGATTGTGGTTATGAATTGTTAACGCGACCGTTTGCTGATGTCATCGGTACACGCGGATCTTGCTTTTGGGTTTTCCATGCATCACGAATCCAATGGTGGCTTGGGTCATCGCAAAAAGCCATTGTGCGATCTTGGGCGGGGCCTGCCAAAACATTTAGAAAGTACATCGGATACTCGGGCGCGGCGATTGACGGCCCGTGATAACCAGCGGGCAAAATGTAGACATCGCCGTCGCTCAGCGTGATTGTGTCGTCTACTTTTTTATCAACGGTGTAGGCGTGAAAGTAGCCGCGACCTTCGGCGTCACCGTGATCTGAGTTTTGTTTGCCGATTCTGAAATAGTAAATCTCTTCGTTCATGTTTGGGCAGCCCGCGATGCCGTCATGTCGATGAGGCGGCCACGACGACCAGTTGCCACCGGGTGTCAGAACTTCGCAGATGATTATGCGGTCGGCAGCAGCAAATGAATCGGGTGTGGCGATGTTGTTTACCTGGCGAGTGGCAAACCCAGCGCCGCGCGGCTCGACCGGCACCGAACTCGCCAGCCCGTGGTGAGGTGCGAACTCTGACGTCGCAACGGCTGTGCACACAGCAACTTCGCCTGACTCTGCGGCGAGCGAAAACCTCGCCCCAACCGGGGCGTAAAACCAATCTGCGACAGCTGCGAAAACACCCGGTCGGCCAGCGAGTTCGTATTTTTTGTTGCGATGCGTGATTGTGGCTGAGAGGCTTGACAGCGGCACAACAACTGCTTCTCGGTTGCCAAGATCAATTTCAACTTCTTTGTTTTTTGCAGAGAACGAATGAACGTCGATGCCGCAGTATGTCCAGCCCGCACGCTTGACATCGAGCGCGAGTGGCTGGTTTTGTGCGCTTAGTGATCCGTTTGGAAAATACCAATCTGATGTTGCAGTCATGATTTAGGCGCCCGATACGTGAACGAGTCTCGCGGCTCGATCAACTGATTTTTCGACGTCGTTATCGAATGGATACAAAAGTGGTCGACCAGCAAC
>CANLHV010000111.1 GCA_947490975.1 Acidimicrobiaceae bacterium | reverse complement strand
ATTTCTTCTTTTTTCGCACGCGCTGCCGACTTCACGCCGAGCGCTTTTGCGATCGCTACAAGCTGTTCGCGATCTTTTGCCTCAAGTGCCGATTGTTCAAGGGCTTCACTAGCCACAATGCCTTCTTTCAGGGGAACAGAATTTTTTGTTTCCCAACTTGCCGCTAAAACTCAATATGCAGGGGCACAGATCAGATTGCGTTGAAATGCGTCTGCCACGAATTGGCGGAGACTCGCTCGGGAACCCGAGCAACACAACTCTAGCCGACTATCAACTCAATGGCAACAGCAGCCTTACTTGCGACAACTAGCAACAAACGCCTGCACTGCCCCCAAATCATTAGGCAGAGAAACGCTGCGTTCAGGTCGCGACATTAAATCGGCGAGATGCTCTGGCAACTTCGGTGTCTGACCAGTCGCACGACGCACAGCATCCGGAAACTTCGCAGGGTGTGCAGTGGCCAAAGTAATCATCGGCATATCTTTTGGATAATCAACGCCCGCGCTCTGACGTGCCGCAGACAAACCAACCGCCGTATGCGGATCGATCAACATCGCCGACTGCTTATAGACATCTTGCATCGTGGCCAAAGTTTGCTCGTCGTTGCATCGTCGACCAACAAACACACCCTCGAACCATTTTTGATAAGCGCTCGCTACTACATCGAGTTTGCCTGTTGCACGAAAATCAGTAAGTTGCTTGGCCGTCTCTGCACCGTCACGATTATTTGTCTCGAACAACAAACGCTCAAAGTTTGATGAAACTTGAATGTCCATACTTGGGCTCAGCGTTGGCACAACTTCGTTGGCGACCATCTGCTTTGACTCAAAAAAGCGCGTCAAAATATCGTTCGTATTTGAGGCAACAACAAAGCCTTCGATTTGCGCACCCATCTGTTTGGCAATCCAGCCGGCCAATACATTGCCAAAATTGCCGGTCGGCACACTAAACACAGCCGAACGACCAAGTTTTTCGATTGCCGTTATGTAATAGACAACTTGTGCCATCACTCGAACCCAGTTGATCGAGTTAACAGCCGAAAGTTGATTGGCATCGCGAAACTTCTGATCGTTAAACATCGCCTTGACCAAATCTTGGCAGTCATCAAATGTGCCATCTACAGCGACAGCGTGCACATTCGGCGCAGTCAATGTCGTCATCTGTCGACGCTGCACATCACTTACTCGATTATTTGGATACAGCATCACGATGTCTACATTGCGACATGAAGCAACGCCATCAAACGCAGCTCCACCAGTGTCGCCACTTGTTGCCCCGACGATCATCACGCGTTCGTTGCGTTGCGTCAAAACATGGTCAAACAACTTGCCAACTAGCTGTAGCGCCACATCTTTAAACGCCAGCGTTGGCCCATGAAACAGTTCGAGCAAATATTCGTTTGGTCCGATCTCTACAAGTGGCGCCACCTCGGGGTGTCGAAATGTTGAATACGCCTCGGTGCAGAGTTTTTCGAAAATTTGTTGATCAATCTCAGCGCCCACAAACGGCGACATGATGCTTGCTGCCTTCTGCGCATAACTCGCCGCAGCACTATTTTTTGCTGACCTAACCGCCGCACCGCCTGTCGACTCGCTCAACTTCGGCCAGGTCTCCGGCACATACAAACCACCGTCGCGCGCTAACCCAGCGAGCAACACATCACAAAAACCGATCTTCGGTGCTTGACCTCGCGTCGAAATATATTGCATCGTTACGAGTTGGCAACAACGCGAAGCAACGCACCAACATGCTTCACAAAATCTTGCGACTTGAACTCGCTCAAACAATTTTGAACTGCCGCTTCATTTGCGTCATGAGTCAAAAACACCAGTCGCGCATCTTCGCCAATGCCGTCTTGTTCAGCCGCACGAATGCTCACACCGTTGCGCGCGAACACTCCAGTTACGGCATGCAATACACCAGGCTTATCGGCGACTTCGAGTCCGATCATGTACTCGCAGTTCACCGCACTCATCTCTTTCAACTTCGACTTTTCAAATGTGCCGAGCAGAGCATGTGTACCTTTGCGCAAATTGATCGCTGCGTCGATCACGTCGCCAAGCACTGCTGATGCAGTTGGTTCGCCACCGGCACCTCGTCCGTAAAACATCAACGAACCAGACGACTCGCCATCAACTAAAACAGCATTAAAACTCTCGCGCACTGCCGCAAGCGGATTATTCAACGGCACTAACGCTGGGTGCACGCGAACCGAGACCATCGATGTTGCGGCATCTAGTTCTGCGACACCGAGCAACTTAACCGCATAACCAAATTTGCGCGCGATAGTTATGTCAGCAGCAGTCAGTTTGCTGATGCCTTCAACATAAACATCTTCAGCGCGCACGGTTGTGCCAAAAGCGATGCTGGCGATAATCGCAATTTTGGCTGCCGCGTCATGTCCTTCAACGTCGGCTGTCGGGTCGGCTTCGGCAAAACCAAGTTGCTGTGCTTCGGCCAATGCAACCGAATAGTCGGCACCAACTTCGCTCATCTTGGTCAAAATAAAATTCGTCGTGCCGTTGACAATGCCCATCACGCGCGAAATCGGTTCGCCGCGCAAACTTTCACGCAATGGTCGAATCAACGGAATGCCACCGCAAACTGCGGCTTCAAACAGCAAGTCGGTTGATGCTGCGTCAGCAATCGCAAAGAGCTCAACACCGTGTTTTGCCAGCAACGCTTTGTTCGCCGTTACTACGGGTTTGTGCTTGCCCAGAGATTCAGAAATAAGTTGAAACGCTGGCTCAATTCCGCCCATTAATTCGACTACAAGATCTACGTCGGCAGACTGCACAAGTTCGTGTGCGTCAGTGACTAGCACCGCACCCTTGGGCAGTAAATGTTTTTTTGCCTTGTCACGCACGCAGACTTTTGTAACTTCAAGGCGCACGCCGCTTCGGGCCAAAATTTGATCAGATTGGCGAGCAACAAGCTTGACAAAAGCCGAGCCGACTACACCATGCCCAAGCACCCCAAGGCGAACAACTTCTGATTTGGTCTGTGAAACCATATTTATACGCTATCTGCGACGTCGAGATTAACGAGATCTGAGTATGTTTCACGACGTACAACAACTCGCGCAACGCCGTCGCGCACAAACACAACTGGTGGCCGCGTGACTTTGTTGTAGTTAGATCCCATGCTGTGTCCGTACGCGCCAGTCACTGGTGTTGCCAACACATCACCAACTGCATATCCGCTCGGCAACATTGCATCGTTAATCAACACATCGCCACTCTCACAATGTTTGCCAACAACTCGCGCACGCTCGGTGCGATCTGCTTCTGCACGTGCTGGCAAAAATGCTTCGTAACCAGAGTCGTATAAAACAGGTCGCGGGTTGTCACTCATGCCGCCATCAACTGCCACGTATGTACGAATGCCTGGCAAATTCTTAACCGAACCAATTCGATAAAGAGTCACGGCTGCACTTGCCACAATCGCCCGACCTGGCTCGACAAAAACTTTCGTTGTCTTGCTTAACTTTGCCGTCGCTGCCGCCAAAGATTGCGCCCATTGTGTAATCGTCGGTGCATTTTCTGACTCGATATATGCAACGCCAAGACCACCACCCAAAGTCAATTCATCAACACCAAGTTGATTGGCGAAATCAACCATGATCTGTGCCGCCTGCGTGAAATTTTCTGCTGCAAAAACGTTTGATCCAATGTGGCAGTGAATGCCGACAAACTCAACGCTCGCCGACGAACGAACGCGATCGACGGCCCGTTGCGCGTCACCGTTGCGCAAGTTAAACCCAAACTTTGAGTCATCTTGGCCCGTCGAAACAAATTCGTGTGTATGCACGGCAACACCAGGCGTAATTCGCAGTTGAACTCGTGCTCGCTTCGCACCGCTTGCGTGCAGAGCATCTAGTCGATCAAGTTCGTCAAAATTATCGACGACGATGTGTTGAACGTCGGCGTCGAGAGCCATCTTCAATTCTTCAATTGACTT
>CANLHV010000110.1 GCA_947490975.1 Acidimicrobiaceae bacterium | reverse complement strand
ATCGAAGTTGTGCCACAAATTCCGCAACTCGCTGATGTCACCATGCCGCGCCGCGACAGCGCCTCGTCGAACGGCACCGAAAGACCAACTGTGACGACATTGAATTGTTGTTCGGCTGTGTCTGGCAGCTGGCAGTACCGCACATTACGAACGTCGTCGGCACGTTTGATCATGCCCTCGGTATATAAAAACCCGACTGCTAATTCAAAATCGTGGCCCGGCGTTCGCATCGTCACCGCAATTGGCTGTGCCTCTTGATGCGGAGACTCGGCGCGAATCTCGAGAGGCTCTTCTGTGACCAAAACATCAGGCTTGCTGGCTTGCGATCCGTCTTTTCGCACGGCCGTGACTGTCCAGTTAGCGACTTTCCGTCGAACCACTGACGCGATGTTTGCCATGCACAAACCCTACCAAGGCTTATCAAATAAGGGTTTTAGAGGGTCAGAGAGATCGTGAGCAACCCTTATTTGTGCTTATATATCTCTTGGGGATTCTTTAAGGTCGCAATTTGTGACCGGAACGCCTGTAATAACTACCGGAGGACACAAATGGAAAAGCTTGTCACAAGCAATGACCAATTGGTGTACAACGCGTTTTCTTTCGCCGTAGCAGCGATGGCAATCTCGTTTGTTTACTACTTGGTCTCACGTAGTCGTGTTTCGCCTGCTTATCGCAGTGCCGTAACAATGTCAGCAATGATTTGCGGTATCGCCGCTTATCACTACTGGAGAATGTTCAGCAATTTCGCCGATGGCGCACCTTGGAACGAAGGTTACCGCTATGCAGACTGGCTGCTCACTGTTCCGCTACTTGTAGCAGAACTCGTAGTTGTCTCGGGCGTTGCCAAAGAAAAAGCAAGTGGCCTCACGACAAAGCTTGCAGTTGCAGCATTGTTGATGATCGCAACTGGCTACCCGGGCGAAATCGCAGAGTCAGGCAGCAATGCCAGCATGATCTGGTTCGCTATTTCAATGGTTTTCTTTGTCTACATCCTCTGGAACTTGTTCGCAGGAGAAGTTGGACAAGCACTCAAAGGTCAGTCTGGCGAAATCGGCAAGAAACTAAACAACCTTCGCTATGTGTTGTTGGTGACTTGGTCGGTCTATCCAATCGCTTACCTCTTGGGCGATAGCGAGAGTTTCTTGGCCAAAGCAATCGGGCTCGAAGCGATGGACTCATCAACTTTGATTCAAGTTGGCTACACAATCGCCGACGTGCTTGCAAAGCCTGGTTATGGTCTTTTGATCTTGGGCATCGCAATCGCGCGCTCAAAAGCAGAAGGTTACAAAGAAGCCTAAATCGCAAGATTGAATTGAATTTAAAGAGCCCCGGCTTCGGCCGGGGCTCTTTTATTTTGCGCACTAATCTCGTTGTGCGATGTTGAAGTTCAAACACCTGCCAGGTCTCGCAATTGCTGCGTCGATCGCCGCTGTCGCATTCGTTGTCGAATACTTAATCAAGAACAACACGGCCGGTGTCGTCTCGCCATTAGTCATCGCTGTTGTACTTGGCGCACTGATATCAAATTTGGGTATGTTGCCCGGAAATTGTCGAATTGGTCTTGGCTTTGCGGCACGAAACTTGCTGCGGCTCGGCATTGTCTTGCTTGGTCTACAACTTTCATTCTCTCAAGTTCGCGAACTCGGTGCTCCCGGTTTAGCCCTCGTCATCGTCGTTGTCGCGGCAACTTTTGCCGGCACGCAATGGCTGGGCAAAAAGATGGGTCTGTCACCTGGTTTAAGCCTGCTCGTCGCAACAGGTTTTTCGATCTGCGGTGCTTCAGCAATTGCGGCGATGCGACCCGTTAGCGATGCCGACGATGACGACATGGCTTATGCAATCGCGCTCGTAACAATCTGTGGCACTCTCGCGATTTTTCTACTGCCTGCAATCGGTGAAATAATTGGCTTTAGCGGCGCGCAATTTGGTTCATGGGTTGGCGCCAGCGTTCACGATGTCGCCCAAACCGTGGCAACTGCCGCCTCGGGCAACGATGACGCTCAAGACGCTGCGATCGTCGTCAAACTAACTCGCGTCATGCTTCTCGCACCTCTGGTTGCCGCAGTTAGTTTCACTCGTCGACGAAAACTAAGCCACACAAATATCACTGACTCAAAAACTCAGAAAGCAAAACTTCCGCCAATAGTTCCTCTATTCATTGTCGGCTTCATCGCAGCAATTTCAATCAACTCATCTTTCAACTTGCCAAGCGAGTTTCTTTCTAATGTCAAATGGCTCGAAAAGTCGTTGCTTGCGTGCGCTCTCGTTGGTCTCGGCGCTGGTGTCGATGCAAGAAAACTCCGGCGTGTCGGCACTCGCCCGCTCGCACTCGGTTTAATCTCTTGGATACTCATCGCCACGCTCTCAGCTATTGGCGTGGGGATTCTTAATATTTCTTAACAATCAATAAATTCGAGTAGACCCGATTTGACATCGTAAATCGCGCCTGCAACCTTCAGATTTTTCGGCAAAATTTCATAGCCGCGAATACTGACGACATCAGCCGCAAGAGCGGCACGCTGATCTGTGACCATTTTAAATTGAACGCCACGAGTGTCAACGCCGTGCTTAGTTTCAATGCTGCGATGAATTGACTCTTCGTCACCGCTCGCCATTCGGCAATCGGTATGGGGCATAACCAAGACTCTCTCGACGCCAAGAAGATAAGTTGCCAGCACCAGAGTTCGAAGCATGTCATCGGTGACTCGCGCCCCTGCATTTCGAAGAATCTTGGCATCGCCTGATCTCATGCCTACAACTGCCAGTGGGTTGATTCGCGAGTCCATACAGGTGACGATCGCCAAGCCCCGACGCGCTGTGCCCGTTAAGTGCTCGTCTTCAAAACTCGCGACGAACTGTGAATTCGACTTCATAATGTCAGCAAAATCTTCATTTTGAAACTTATTCATAATCCAAAACACTACTCGCCGAGACAAACCGCACCCACTAGATTTTGAAGGTGCTGAAAAACCAAAGAGTAATCGGTACAGCACTCGTCATGATGTCGAGTCTTGGTTTTTCAATCGGGCCGACCTTGGCGAAATATGCGTACGACGCGGGCACGAACCCACTCGGGGTAATGACCATACGTTTCACAATTGCCAGTTTGTTCATGCTGATGATTCGCCAAATAGTGACGCGCGGCGAATCGATGCCGTCGTTACGGATGCTTCTTGAAATGTTTGCTGTTGGCGCGCTTGGCATAACAATTGTTTCGTTTACTTATTTCTTGGCAATCGAAGATATGGACACCGGTTTGGCCATCGTTATTTGGTATTGCAATCCGCTTGTCGTGGTGTTCATCTCATGGATAATTTATAAAAAGCGACCAACGCGCAATATCATCATTTCACTCTTCTTTTCGATCACAGGCATTGCAATCACAACTGGTCAGGTGCAGAGTGGCTCAAGTGGCGCAATTACATTGATCTTCGTTTCTGCATTTCTATTTGCCTTTTATTTACTCGGTTTGTCACGAACGCTCAAAAAAACTGATCTGCTAACTGGTGTCACGTTTATCAACATCGGCGCGATGCTCGGTTATTGGTTGATTTGTGCGACTTTGCCGTTTGATTTAACGGTCGAGTTTCCGACGAACATAAAAAGTTGGCTCTACATCAGCGCTTTTGCACTATTTGGCACCGTGGTGCCATTCATGTTTTCATTTGCCGGCATGAAACGCGTAGGCCCCAGCATGCTCTCGGTGATTACGACCATTGAGCCAGTATTGGCGATCATGATGGGCATCATTTTTCTCAGCGAACCAATTACGACGCCGCGTGTTGTTGGAGCGATCTTCGTGATCGGTGCTTTGATTGCGCTAACGACACTTGAGAGCCGCGATGAAGCAGCTCTCAAGCGCCGCTAACTAACTTCAACTATTCAGTGCCGCTTTTTGCTCCGCCGATAAAGCGTTAATGAACGCTGGCTTCAATGCTTTCTCTTGAGCCGGGGTTAATGC
>CANLHV010000109.1 GCA_947490975.1 Acidimicrobiaceae bacterium | reverse complement strand
GAGGTATTTCGCCCAGGTCATCGACAAAGATCACGCCAAGTTTCTTGAAGCGATCGACCACGATTTTGTTGTGCACAATCTCGTGATAGCAGTAAACGGGTGCATCGAATGTGCGAACCATCCACGCGAGAGCTTTGATCGCCATTTCAACGCCTGCACAAAAACCGCGCGGTGATGCGAGAACGATTTTTTCGATCTTATTCACCGCTTTGAAGATTACCTTGAACTAGCAAAGGTAAACTGTTGAGTGTGACACCGAATCTTGCAACTGTTGTCATCATCGGTCGGCCAAATGTTGGCAAGAGCACATTGTTCAATCGTTTTATGGGCTCTCAGGTTGCGATCGTTCAAGACCAACCGGGCGTCACGCGCGATCGTTTCGAACGTCAGGTTGAGTGGCAAGGCCGGCATTTCAATGTTGTTGACACGGGCGGTTGGATGCCTGGTGGTTCAGAACTCGATGGCAAAGTAAGCCGACAAGTTGAGGCGGCCGTAAAAGAGGCCAATCTCGTCTTGTTTGTAGTCGATTCAACCGCAGGTGTGCTCGATGACGATCAAGCAATCGCCAAATGGCTGCGTACAAGTGGCAAAGAGGTTCTCGTCGTTTCGAACAAAGTCGATACCGACAAGCGTGAGTTTGATAAGTGGGAGTTTCTGTCTCTAGGGCTCGGTGATCCGTATCCGGTTTCGGCACTGCACGGACGAAAAGCCGGTGACGTGCTCGATGAAATTTTGGCACGTCTACCGCGTCGCGAAGGCGACGACCAAGAAGTTGTCAAACCCGATCGCAATGATGCCAACCGCACACCAGGTATTCCGCGCGTGTCAATTGTCGGTCGACCCAATGTAGGCAAAAGCACGCTGTTCAATCGACTGGTTGGTCAAGACCGTGCGGTTGTGCACGACATGCCTGGCACGACTCGCGATTCGATCGATACGGTCGTGCAAACGCCAGATGGCCCAATTACTTTCGTCGACACTGCGGGTATGCGTCGTCGCAGTCGAGTAGATGAATCAACTGAGTATTACTCATTTGTGCGTGCGCTTCGTGCAGTTGATGAGTCTGACATCGCCTTGCTCGTAATTGACGCAACCGAAGGTATCACTAGTCAAGATCAAAGACTCGCCGAACGCATAGATGCATCGGGCAGCCCAGTCGTTGTCGTGCTTAACAAATGGGAAATTCTCAACGCAGATCAACGAGACGAAATCGATATCGAAATTGGTCGCAAATTATTTTTTGTAGGTGATGCGCCAGTGCTCAAAATGAGTGCACTGACTGGCAAGGGTGTTCAAAAACTTCTTCCGGTGTTGAAAGATTCAATCGAGCAATATCACCGCCGAGTGCCAACCCGCGATGTGAACCGAGTTATTGCTCGCGCTCAGCAGCAACAACCCGCACCAAGTGGCGGGCGAGTGCTTTATGCATTGCAGGGCGCTTCTGATCCGCCAACTTTCACATTGTTTGTCAACAAAGAATTGCCGCAAACTTATTTGCGTTATCTTGAGCGCTCAATACGTGAAGGTTTTGAATTTGGTTCAGTGCCGATCAAAATTCGCGTGCGAAAGCGGGCTGAGTAAACAGCCATGCCTTGGTGTCAAGAGTGCGCCAAATATTTCGTACCAAATGCTCTAACAGTCGAGGGCAAGTGTCCAAAATGTGGACGCGAAATCGCCGAATTCACAATCAACGGAAAACCTTTAGATCGACCGGTTACTCACAAGACACTCGACCTTAAAAGCCTTGCTCGATCTAACGGAGAGGACGAGAAGATTCCGTGGCATTTCAAGTTACTCGTCGCACTTTTAGTCGGCTATTTGTCGTGGCGAGTTGTGTCTCTGTTTATCTGAGATACCTTGACAGACATCGATAGTTGATATTCGGGCTGTGGCGCAGCTTGGTTAGCGTGCTTGTCTGGGGGACAAGAGGTCGTGGGTTCAAATCCCGCCAGCCCGACAAACGTTTGTGTCTAGTATTTACTGGCACGAAAAAATAAGAGCTCGGGGGCATTGTGAAATTCGCGAATCGTTTAGATCGACTTGGCACCGAAACAGCCTTCGCAGTTGCTGCTACCGCAGCCGACTGGTTGTCAAAAGGCAACGAAGTGTTTCCGTTTCACCTCGGCGACCTAAATCTTCCTACGCCCTCCAACATTTCTGCGGCGATGCAGCGAGCAGTAGCAGAGGGTAAAACTGGTTATTGCCCTAACGCAGGTATCGCACCATTGAGAGTTGCGCTTGCCGAGAGCCTTGGCAAGCAACGCAATGTTGTGTTTGCTCCAGAGAACATCGCAGTGCAACCCGGCGGCAAACCAGTAATCGGAAAGTTCTTGCGCGCGGTGATGAACCCGGGTGACGAAGTTTTGTATCCGAACCCTGGGTTTCCTATTTATGAGAGCCAAATCGAATTCAATGACGGCGTTGCGGTTCCATATCGATATCTCGACACCGCGAACGGTTTTCAAATTGATTTGGACTATCTGAAATCAAAGATCAATAACAAAACAAAGGCGCTAATTCTTAACGACCAGCAAAATCCGCTGGCCGCTGAAATGACTGATGCTGAGCGCCAAGCATTGGCAGACCTAGCGAACAAACACAATCTCTGGGTGTTGTCAGACGAAGCATATTTTGATATTCGTTATGCCGGAGAAAGCAAGAGCATTATTTCTTTGGCGGGCATGCAAGATCGAACCGTAATTTTGTATACCTTTTCGAAGAAATTTGCGATGACGGGTTGGCGACTTGGCGCAGCAATCGGGCCGCGCGAGATCGTCGATCGCATTTCGAAACTAAATACAAACGAAGAGAGTTGCACTGCACAATTCGTGCAATGGGCCGGCGTTGAAGCAATAAATGGCGATCAATCGGGTGCAAATGAGTTGGTGCGTGTTCTTAAATCACGCAGAGATGCGACAATCGCTGGTGTCAACAAAGTGACTGGCATGCGAGTGCACACACCTAACAGTGCGTTCTATGTATTCCCAGAAGTTTCAGAGACAATGTCGCGAACAGGGCACACAGATGTCGGCGAGTTTGCGCTTGACGCACTTCACAACTCTGGAATGTCTTTTTGCACTCGCAGACATTTTGGTCGTCCGGCAGCAGACGAAAAAGGCAACTACATTCGTTTGGCTTACAGTGGCATTGACAACGAGAAGATCGAAAAGGGTCTGTCAAGACTGGCAGCCTGGGTCTCATCGAAGTGAGCAAGATTGTCGTCACCGGCAAAATACCAAACGCCGGACTAGAGGTTTTGCGCAAAGCCGGCTTGAATCCGCAGGCATGGTCTCAAGACACGGTGATGCCACGCGAAGAGCTGCTCAAGCAAGTTAAGGGCGCAGAAATTCTCGTGACATTGCTGACTGAAAAAGTTGACAACGAATTGCTGGATGCGGCCGGTTCACAACTGAAGGCTGTCTGCAATGTCGCAGTTGGTTATAACAACATCGATGTGGCGGCTTGCAAAGCGCGAGGAGTCACAGTTACAAATACGCCAGGAGTCCTGACAGATGCAACTGCAGACATTGCATTGGCGTTGATCTTGATGGTGACACGACGATTAGCCGAAGGCGAGCGAGTTATAAGGTCAAGAACACCTTGGCAATGGGGCATGCACTACATGCTTGGTACGGGAGTAACCAATCGGGTCTTGGGTGTCGTGGGCATGGGTGCAATCGGTATTGCTACGGCTCGGCGAGCGAAAGCCTGCGGAATGACCGTTGTTTATTACTCGCGAAGTGAGATTGATTCAAAAATCGCAAATGAACTTGGCGCTAAAAAGGTTTCGCTCGACGAACTCTTGTCGGAGAGCGATGTTGTTTCGGTTCACTGCCCGTCGAATGAGAGCACTCACCATCTAATTGGCGCACTTCAATTTAAGAAGATGAAACCGACAGCGTTTTTGGTCAATACGGCACGCGGACCAATTGTTGACGAACAAGCTCTGGTCGATGCCTTGAAAGCAAAAGAAATTGCCGGTGCCGGACTTGATGTGTTTGAGTTTGAGCC
>CANLHV010000108.1 GCA_947490975.1 Acidimicrobiaceae bacterium | reverse complement strand
AATCTGTCACGGTAGGATTTCCTGATGACTAAACCGTTTGATATCAACGGTCCGATACGAATTGCGTATCTCACATATCGCGGCAAGCCACATGTCGGCGGTCAAGGCGTTTACTCACGCCACCTAACCAAAGCACTGGTCGACCTCGGTCACCATGTCGAGGTTTTTAGCGGTCAGCCGTACCCAATAATCGACTCGCGCATTCAATTGCACAAATTGCCCAGCCTCGACATCTTCAACGATCAACACCCTGGCAGATTTCCCGCCTATTGGGAGTTAAACACGTGGCCAAATTTTGTCGAGGCCGCGTTGTTTCTCAAAGGCACATTCGGCGAACCACTCTCATTCAGTATGCGTGCGCACCGAGTTTTGCGCGATCGTATAAACGACTTTGATCTCGTTCACGACAACCAATGTCTCGGCACATCAATTTTGAAAATCGAAAAAATCATCCCAACAATTGTCACTTTGCACCACCCAATCACCAAAGATCGCACTCTTGAAATGGCCCACACACCAACTTGGTGGAAGCGTCGCGCAATCGGTCGCTGGTATTCATTCGTTTGGATGCAAGGCCGTGTCGCCAGCAAAATGCCCCGCGTCGTAGTGGTCAGCGAAAACTCAATCAACGACATCCACACCGACATGGGTGTCTCAAAAGATCGCATGAGACTAGTGCCCGTTGGTGTTGATCCAGATTTGTTCAAACCGATTCCGTCAATTAAAAGAAAACCTGGCCACTTAATTACAACCGCATCTGCTGATGTCGCACTCAAAGGTCTGTCGTTTTTGCTCGAGGCTCTAGCAAAACTTCGCACCGAACGCGAAGTACATCTGACCATCATCGGCAAACCTCGTGCGGGCGCAAGTGCAGATCTAATCGAATCTCTTGGCCTTCAAGACTGCATCAGTTATGTTTCTGGCGTAACCGACGAACAAATCGTTGAACTATATGCATCGTCCGAACTCGCCGTCGTACCAAGTCTTTACGAAGGTTTTAGTTTGCCCGCAATCGAAGCAATGAGCACGGGCATCTGCCTAGTTGCGACAACTGGTGGTGCGTTGCCTGAAGTTACTGGTCGCGATGGCGAAACAGTTCTGTCTTGCCCACCGGCCGATGCCGATGCTTTAGCCGTCGCAATTCGTCGTGGCCTTGACGACAAAGTTTTGCGTGAAAAAATCGGCCTCGCTGGTCGACAGCGTGTCGCCGAACGCTGGAGTTGGCGCCATTGTGCTCAGCAAACCGTTGACCAATATCGCGAAGTGCTCTCGATGCCCCACAACAAAGCCAAACTCGCAAAGCGAGATGGCAGATAATGCTGACAATCAGATTCGACCGTCTCAATTTAAAGCCTGGTGATCTCTTTCTTGACGCCGGCACCGGTTTCGGGCGACACGCTTTTGAAGCCGCGCGTCGTGGCGCACACGTAGTCGCCCTTGACTACGCAGAACAAGAAGTAACAAGCACCCGCGCAACATTCGCCGCAATGTACGAAGCGGGTGAAATCAAAGCCGAGTCGTTCACTGGCGTAGTGCGAGGCGATGCAACTCGATTGCCATTTGACGACTCAACATTTGATTGCATCGTCACTTCAGAGGTTCTTGAACACATTCATGACGACACTTCTGCAATCAGCGAATTCGTTCGCGTGCTTCGACCTGGCGGCACTCTCGCCGCAACGGTGCCTTCTTGGTTTCCTGAAAAAATTAATTGGGCACTGTCCGACGAATATCATGCACCGTTTGTCGAAGGCGGACACGTTCGTATCTACCGTGGCAGCGAATTGCGATCAAAAATTTCGCAAGCAGGTCTCACTGTTGACACAACACATAAAGCCCACGGCCTGCACTCACCATATTGGTGGTTGCGCTGCGCAGTTGGCCCTCAACGTGAAGATCACAAAGCCGTCGCAATGTACAAAAAATTTCTTGAGTGGGACATAATTTCTGCACCAACTATCACTCGCGCTCTCGACAAGGCGTTGAGTCCTGTAATCGGCAAGAGTTATGTCGTTTACGCAACCAAGCCAAAAAGTTCGCTGGTTGGGGCGAAGTGATGAATCTGCAACAAAAGTCTCTGGCTACAAAACGAGTTCTGACACACGCACAACTTCTGCAAACAGCCAATTCGATCGCAAATTTGCAACGCAAATCAGGAATGATCCCCTGGTTTGAAGATGGTCATTGCGACCCATGGAATCACGTCGAGACTGCGATGGCACTTGACGTTATGGGGTTGCACGAAAATGCATACCGTGCTTACCGATGGCTAAAAAATGTGCAGCGCCCCGATGGTGCTTGGTCGAACTATTACAACTTCGACGAAACCGTAAAAGACTTCAAACTCGACAGCAATGTTTGCGCATACGTCGGCACCGGACTCTGGCATCACTGGCTCTGCAACAACGACATTGAAACCCTCGAAGAATTTTGGCCAATGCTCGAAAATGCAATGAACTGGGTTCTTCAGATGCGACTAGCAAACGGCACAATTCTTTGGGCGCGCGAAGAAAACGAAAAGCCTTGGGACTACGCCTTACTAACAGGCTGTTCATCAATACGGCATGCATTGATCTGTGCCGCAAATGTTGCCGACATCCTGAAAACGCCGAAACCCGAATGGTATGAAGCGGCAGCAAAAATTGACTTTGCAATCCACAACACCCCGAAGGTTTTTGAGCCAAAAGAGCGGTGGGCAATGGACTGGTACTACCCGGTTTTAAGCGGCTCACTAAACGGAGCGGCTGCAAAATCTCGACTTGATGAACAATTCGAAACTTTCGTGATGCAAGATCACGGTGTACGTTGCGTCAGTGACGAACCATGGATTACCGCCTCAGAGACCGCCGAATGCTCAATGGCGTTTTCGGCAATCGGCGATCTTGACACTGCACAATTTTTGTTGAACACAACTTCGCACCACCGTACAAAAGATGGCGCTTACTTGACCGGTTTGGTTTATCCCGACAAGATCGTGTTTCCAGCCAACGAAACTTCTGCATACACGGGAGCGGCGATCATTTTGGCTGCAGATTCTCTTTATTCAATTTCGTCTGGGTCTCGAATCTTTCGATACGACGAAACTATTGAAATCTAAGTCAATTTGCGTTTAGCTCTTTGCAACACACGCAAAGAACCAGCAGACAAAACTTCTACGAATTCGCCAGAGTCAAGGGCCGGTCGATAAATAAAATCGTGCGGCGCCTGTCCGCCATCGCGAGGGTCGGCAAAAACATCATGAATTGCTAAATAGCCCGATTTCGCGACTTTCGGAACCCACCCCATGTAATCGATTTGCGTCGGCACTTTGCCGTGACCGCCATCAATGAAGCAGAAAGCGACCTCGAAATCAAGTTGACGACTTGCCAATTGCGACTCGGCAACAACCGGCACGACAACGTCGCCAAGTTGAGCTTCTTTTATCGTTCGAATAAACGTCGGCAGAGTATTAAGACGTTGAGTTTGTGCATCGACTAAAGACTCATCGAACCACTCCCACCCCTTTTGGTTTTCTTCACTGCCCGAGTGATGATCAACCGTGAACAAAACTGTTTTGCCGCGTTTTGCCGCCGCGCCCAGCCAAACCGTTGATCGACCACAGTAAGTGCCGACTTCAACCATCGGCAGTCCCGGTAACTCATCACACGCCAAACAGGCAGCAGCGTACAAAGCATCGCCTTCGGCTTCAGGCATAAAGCCTTTTGTCGCAAGCGCAACTGATTTCAACGTTGCATCAATCTTCTTCACGCCGATTCACTTACTTTTAACACGTCCAAAAAGTTTTTGTGCCAAATTCGTTTCCAATCAGTCGAAAAATTGGCGAATTGCGTTACGAAATTTCGTCGCGCAATCTGCACTTCCTCACTTAGCCACCATGATTCAATGTCGCTTTCAACCGCATTTGCCTTCTCGGCTGCGCTCAAACCAGAAATGTGCAGAATGCCAACGTTGACTAGGTCTTCAAGCACCGCCTTGGCGTCTGATCTAAAACGATAAGCATCAACGTCATAGAAACAAATTGTCGGAATATTGTTGCCGAGCGTTTCAAGCCACGAAGTACCCAAGTAATTATGAAAAACAATTCGACTGCTCGAATATTGTGAGAAAATATCTTGAGAGTTATCAATAATTGCACTGCTATTTGCCCTGAGAATCGCATCTTTTTGCTGTGAACCGTACTCGCCCGGAAACAAGCGAATATGTAATTCTGTGGCACTCTCTCGGGCGCGCACAAAGTCAGCGGTTTGGTCATACATAGTTTGTAATGTGCCCGGCAACGGAAAATACTGCAAGCGATAGATCTGTTGAGGCTGATCAAAGCAAATCAATGAATCAAAC
>CANLHV010000107.1 GCA_947490975.1 Acidimicrobiaceae bacterium | reverse complement strand
CCCCAAACTCGCACCGCAATGTCGTAATGCTTATAGACCGCGCCTTCGGCAAAAGTCAGCCAAGCCGCCGGCACGGTCGGCACTACGGACATCAAAAACAAATAGATCATCTTTCCGCCGGACTTCAACTGTCGTTGCTCATCTGGTCCACAAATCGGAAGCCAAACCAGCAGCGCAGTGACGACCAGCAAAATGTGCAATGAATAATGCAAGGGGCCATTATTGACACTTTGGTTTACGAGCACCGGAATGTGCGTAATCATCACCACAACATTGAACGCCACGCCAGCAATGACTGGTTTCGAAAGCCAATTAACGACACTTCGAACTTTGCCGAAACCAAAAACCGCATCGAACATCCACTTTGGAACTGCCAACAGAACCAAGGGCGGCATGAAATATGAGAGCGCCATGTGCTGAATCATGTGCATTGAATACAAATATTCTTCGGCGAGATCGTGTACGGGCCAGTCAGAACTAAGCCAGAGCAACAAGATGCCCGCTACAAACGCATTGCGCTGACGCTTAGTGATAACTGGGCCTGACTTGACCACTACAGGACCGATCACACGAACGGCATAGAAATATGCGCCAAGCACAACTGCCACCAACAGCCACACCTCTGGGTGCGCTTGAAATCGCCAAGGACTAACGAGATCGGCGCTCGCGACGAACATAACTATGCAGTCAAATGACTATTGAATGAAGAACTTGAATGTCGCTAGAAAAGCGGCATAAACACCGACGGCCAAAACGAGACCGGCGTAAAAAAGAAAACTGAAAATCTTGTTGTCAAATTTAAGATGCATGAAATAGCTGACAACCATCACGAACTTGATCACCATCATTATCAACAGGGCAGGCAAAAAGAGAACGCCGAAGTCAACGTAATAAGTTGAAACTTCGAGGCCTGTTATGGCGGCCAGAATTATCGCAATGCGAATATAACCAGCATCACTCATGCCGTGTTCTTGTTTTGTCTCTGCGGTGTTAGTAGTCATGATCAAACCGGAATCAAGTAGACGAGTGTGAAGATGATGATCCAGACGATGTCGACAAAGTGCCAGTAGAGGCCGATCATTTCGACCACTTCGGCTTTTTTACCCGGAACTGAACTTCGCTTCAAGATGCCAACCAATGACATCAGCATGATGATGCCAACCGTGACGTGCACACCGTGAAAACCTGTAAGTGTGTAAAAGCTCGAGCCAAACAAACTTGTTGAAAAGCCCAAACCTTCTTTGTAAAAAGCCGTGAATTCATAAACTTGGCCGCCAACAAAAGTTGCACCGAGCAGAGCCGTGACAGTGAGCCACAAATTTGTTTTGCGATCATCTTCTTTGTGCGCCGCGCTAACCGCGAGCACCATGGTCAGCGAACTCATCAACAACACAAAACTGCTGACCGATGTGAACGGAATGTCGAAAATCTGTGAAGGTCGTGGACCACCTGAAACGCGACCGCGATAAAGCATGTAGGTCGAAATGAGACCACCGAACAACAAGCATTCTGAGCCGAGAAACGCCCACATGCCAAGTTTGACATTCGAGATGCCAGTGCTGCTGGCGTGATCGTGTGCTACATCAGTCATGATTTGCCCCCACCTTGTCTAAACCGGTGCCTGGGGTGTTGGTCTCAAAATCAGAATCTGGTGCGGTGCTCGACTCAAGTGCCCAACCGTATGCAGCGAACAGAACGATCACGCCACCAACTACCGAAATTAAGTGTGAATAGATCAAACCGAAAGTAATAATTGGCAAACCGAATGCCAACACAATTGGCCAATACGACGGCGACGGCATGTGAATATGTTTGTCTGCGTTGCGCTCTTGTTCAGCCATAATTTCTTCGGCTGTTCTAACCTGCTTCATCGTGTGAGTCGCTTCATCTTCTTCGAATTTTTGATGGAAGAATTCATCAAGGTGATGCACGGTTGGAATGACATCAAAGTTGTGTTCTTTTGGTGGGTTTGATGTCATCCACTCGAGACTGCGGGCATTCCATGGGTCAAGTGGCGCCTTTTTTGGATTTCGAGCGGTGACCACGACATTGATCAAGAACATCAAAATACCGACCGACAAAATAAATGAGCCGATTGATGCGACCAAGTTCCAGAAGGCGAGGTTGAAGAAGCCTTCACCTGCTCGAGCTTCTGTCCATTGGTACATGCGGCGAGGCTGACCTTGAAGACCGAGAATATGCATCGGACCGAATGTCATATTGAGTCCGATGACCATCAACCAGAAATTCCATGAGCCGATTTTTTCGTTCAGCATCTTTCCGAAAACTTTTGGCCACCAGTAATAGAAACCTGAGAAGATGCCCAACACAGCGCCACCGAACAACACATAGTGAAAGTGCGCAACGATGTAGTAGGTATCTGTCTGTTGAGTGTCAGATGGTGCAACCGCGTGTGTTACACCAGACAAACCACCGACTGTAAACAACACGATCAAGCCAATTGCAAACTTCATCGCCGTGGTGAACCACAATTTGCCACCCCACATTGTGAGAGTCCAGTTGATGATTTTTACGCCAGTTGGTACGGCAATCGCCATCGTTGTTAATGAGAAAACTGCTACAGAAACCGGCCCTAGACCAGAAGCAAACATGTGGTGAGCCCACACACCCCAACCGACGAACCCGATTGCCGCACCAGAGAACACAACAAACGGATAACCAAAAAGTGGTTTGCGCGAGAACACTGGCAGCACTTCAGACACAATGCCAAACGACGGCAAGATCAAGATGTAAACCTCGGGATGACCGAAAATCCAGAACAAGTGTTGCCACAACAACGGGTCGGCACCAGCCGCCACATCGAAGAATTGAGCACCGAAATTACGCTGAAATGAAAGCAAGAACAACGCGACGGTGATCACCGGCACGGCAAACAAAAGTAGAAACTGCACGACCGTGATCATCCATGTGAAGATTGGCATTTTCATCAAAGTCATGCCCGGTGCGCGCATATTGAGAACCGTGATGATCAAGTTGATTGCACCAGTCAGTGATGCGATACCTGTGATCTGTAAGCCGAGCGCCCAGAAATCGACGCCATGACTTGGCGAGAATACGGGACCAGAGTTCGGCGCGTACATAAACCAACCGCCGTCAGCTGCACCACCCAAAAACCATGCCAAGTTCAAGAAGATGCCACCGAACAAAAACGCCCAGAAACCAAAAGCATTCAGTCTCGGAAACGCAACGTCTCGTGCGCCAATTTGTAGCGGCACAAAATAGTTGGCGAAACCCGCTGCCATCGGCATGACGAACAAGAACACCATGGTGGTGGCATGCATCGTGAACATTTGGTTGTAAAGATCGGCGTTAAGAACTTTGCCGTTTGGTGCGGCGAGTTGCAATCTGATCAAGAGAGCTTCGACGCCACCCACAATGAAGAAAAACATTGCAGTTGCGGCATACATGATGCCGAGTTTCTTGTGGTCGACTGTGAACACCCATGAGCGCCAGCCAGTGGTCGAAACTGGACGCTTAAGCAAACCGTATGTCGAAGTTGGGGTGACAATTGCTGGCACTGTTGGTGCTGGTCGTTCGATGATGGCCATAGTTGTGCTCTGTTTCTTGGGTTACTTCAGGGTTAAGAGGTAGGCAACAAGTTTGTTGATGTCATCTTCGCTGAGTGCCAAATAAGGCATACCGCGATATTTGCCGTTGCTGACCGCAAGATCAGCAGGGTTGGCATACATCGGCTTTACTTCTGGTGCATTGCGCAACCAAGCGCGCAGATCTTTTTGGTTCAAACACTCTTCAGTGACGCCAGCCAGATATTTCGCACCGACAACATCGCTAGGTGCATTCCAGACTTCGTCGCGACACTGCTTTGACAACAGATCAAACATCGCGCCTGCAAATGTGTTGCGCGACATTAAATGTGACAAGTTAGGTGCAGCACCTGACCAAACATTTTCATCTGGTGCGGCAATTGCTGGCGTGCCATCAGCTCGAGTTAAACCGTTAACTTGATGGCATCTCACGCACTGATTCAAAAACACTTCTTCACCTTGTTTAGCCAGAGTGTCTTTAGCTGGAGCGACGTATGGTGCTTGTTGGTTGGCGACCCACTTGGCAAAATCTTCTTTGCTCAGAGCCACGGCTTCCATGCGCATGTTGGCATGCGACAAACCACAAAACTCGGTGCACTGACCGGCGTAAATGCCAGGCTTGTCGGCTTCAAGGCGCAAAGTGTGAATTCGACCAGGCACTGCGTCGCGCTTGCCGTTCAATGCCGGAATCCAATAGGAGTGAATGACGTCGCGACTTGTCTCACGCAATAAAACTTTGGTGCCTACTGGCATTACGAGTTGACCCGAAGAAATGATCGGCTGGGTGATGCC
>CANLHV010000106.1 GCA_947490975.1 Acidimicrobiaceae bacterium | reverse complement strand
CAAGCCAGAACGCAAACCAGGCGAGACGCGAATGCCAGAACTGCCAGAAGTTGAAACTGTCAGACGAGGATTGCAACAAAACGTTGTTGGTCGCCAGATAACAAAAGTTGAAGTCGGTCGCGAACGAACGGTGCGTCGCACCAGCCGCGAGGCACTGATTGATGGATTAACGGGCGTGAGAATAACGTCGGCGATGCGTCGCGGCAAATATTTGCTGTGCGACCTTGACTCGGGTCAAAAGTTGATGATGCACTTACGAATGAGCGGAAGGCTGATTATCGCCAAACCTGGTGCAACGCGACCAGCACACACGCATGTAGTGATGCATCTTGCTAATGCCGGCACGATCGAAAGCGAATTGTGGTTTGTTGATCCGCGGACATTTGGTGAAGTCGTCGTTTTTGATCCTGACAAGATAAAAACTCAGATGCCTGATTTGGCAAATTTGGGTGTCGATCCATTGACCGACGAATTCGCGCCTGAGACTTTGCACGAGTTATTTAAGAAGCGTCGAGGCAACTTGAAAGCGCTGCTATTGAATCAACATGTCGTTGCCGGAATCGGCAATATTTATGCCGACGAAATTTTGCATCTCGCCAAACTGCGACCCGATCGTCTGCCGTGTCGATTGACGAGTGCGACCTTGACGCGGCTGCATTCGGCGATTGTTGAAGTTTTGAACAAAGCGGTAATGGCTGGGGGCAGCACATTGAAAGACACTCAATACGTTGATTTAGACGGTCAAACGGGCAGTTTTCAAGACGAACACCGCGTTTACGGTCGGGGCGGGCTGCCGTGTTTGACCTGTGGAAAAGGTCGAATTTTGATGACGGTGGTGGCGGGTCGAACGACGTGTTACTGCTCGAAGTGTCAACACTGAATTTCAAGCTTGGTGTTGCAAGATGAAGTAATCTCGGCGACGAGATGTTTCTTAAATCTTTGACGCTTAAAGGCTTTAAGTCGTTCGCCGACACAACGGTGATGGAGCTAGAGCCAGGCGTGACCGTGGTGGTCGGCCCGAACGGTTCGGGTAAATCGAATGTGGTTGACGCGATTGCCTGGGTTTTGGGTGCGCAAGCGCCAAGTTCGGTGCGAAGTCAAAAAATGGATGATGTGATTTTCGCTGGCACATCGAAGCGCCCCGCCCTTGGTCGGGCCGAAGTGGTGCTGACGATTGATAATTCGGCAGGTCTTTTGCCGATTGAGTTTTCTGAAGTGAGCGTTAGTCGAACTTTGTTTCGCAGCGGTGAGAGTGAATATGCAATCAATGGCATTAACTGTCGTTTATTAGATGTGCAAGATCTGCTTTCTGACGCGGGCGTGGGTCGTCAGCAGCACGTAATTGTTAGTCAAGGACAAATTGACGCCGTGTTGAACGCACGACCCGAAGACCGTCGGGCGATTATCGAAGAAGCCTCGGGTGTTCTGAAACATCGCAAGCGCAAAGAAAAAGCCGAGCGTCGTCTCGAAGGTACCGAAGCAAATTTATTGCGCGCACAAGATTTGCTTCGCGAGGTACGTCGACAACTGCGACCACTTGAGCGGCAAGCCGATGCAGCGCGACGACACGGTGCTGTCGCTGCTGAGATGCGAAATTTGCAGCTTTACATTGCCGGTCGTGAAATTGCGGCGTTGCGTTCGCGACTAGAAAATTCTGCCGTCAGCAAAGTTGAAGGCGAAGCAAACGAAAAAACTCTGCGCGCCAGACTCTCAAGTCTCGACACTGCAGTTATGGCTGACGAAGCCGAACTCACTGCTCGCGGCGAGTCTGGTGTCAGCGACGATTTGGTGCGCGTCGAGCAGTTGTTGGGTCGCGCACGTGGCCAAATTGCAGTTTTGGCCGAGCGTCGTCGTTCGGTTGAGCGCGATCGCGGTCAGTTGGCCGACTCTGGTGTAATTGCCTCGCTCGAAGCAGATGCTGCAACTGCGCGCGAAGAACTTGAACGTGTTTCTGCGGCCTTGTCAGAATTGTCGAAACAAGAAGTTGAACTTGCGCGCGATGAAGCGGCGTTGATCGCCGATCAAGCACAAGATGCTCAGTCGGCGCAACAGGCCGTGCGCGACGCTGAGTCGGCTCTCGATGCTGCAACTGCGACTTACGCCAAGGCGGTTGCCGCTTCTGCCGGCGACAATGCTCGTGTCGAAACATTGCGTGCGTCGGTCGCGGCGAATGCTTCAAGTCTGGGCGAACTTGCCAACACAACCGGCGCTCTTGGTGCACTAAGTGATTTGATTGAAATTGACGCCGAATGGCAGTCGGCGATTCATGCTGGTTTGGCTGATGCGCTGAACGCAATGGTGATGACAGACAATTTGAGTGCACGAGAAGCGTTGAGCAGATTGCAAAAGTCTGATGCGATGGGCGCTGTTGTTTCGTTGGGTGATTGGACATCGAAAATTGCTCCGGTTGCCGTGCAGGGCGCGTCTTCGTTGCGGTCGTATGTGCGAGCAAAAGCCGGTGCGTCGGCAAACGCGGTTAACTCTCTATTAGATGCACTGCTGGCACGAGTTGTGTTCGTCGATTTGTTTGAGCGAGGCATTGACATCGTGCTTGAGCGACCAGATGTTGTCGTCGTCACGAGCAAAGGTGATCGTCTCGCAACAACTTCTTTGCGTGTTGGACCAAATGCAGTGACTGCGGCAGCCCTCGGGCGAGCCGAAGCGCGAGCAATCGCTAGTGCGACTGCATTGACCGAGGCTGAGTCGGCACTCAATTTGCGCCGGGTTGAAGTTGCCAGTGTGCGCGAGCGGCTCGCTGGCGTGCGTTCGACACAAGTTGAAATTGATAGTCGTGCGACATCGGTCGTCACACGGCGCCGCGAGTTTGATGCCAAGGCTGCTGGTTTGCGCGAGCGCAAAGGTCTGGTTGATTCGCGTTTGGCTGAAATTGAGTCACGTTTGCAGGCCGACCAGGGTGCAAGAAGTTCGGCGTCTGAGCAGCGCAGTCGCGTTGAAGCCGTTTTGGGTGCCGTAGTGCGACTGTCGAGCATCGTCGAAGGTCATGTGCGCACGCTCGAGGCACAACAAATTGAATTGCAAGAATTGCGCCGTCGGCAGAGCAGTGAGGTGCGTGAAGTTTCGCACCGACTTGACGAGGCTCGTCGTGAGCGCTCAGAAATTGAAAAACAACTCGAAGGTCAGCGAGAGCGCAACCGTCGCGTCGAACTCGAAGAATCTGAAGTAAAAATTCGCCTTGAAGGTGCGATTGAAACTCTGCGACGCGATCTAGAAGTCGAGCCGCAGCGGGCGATTGATACACCTTTGCCAGAGTTGCCAGAAGGCACAAACCCGCTGGCGCGCCAGCGCGAACTTGAGCGCGAGTTGCGGTTGATGGGCCCGATTAATCCTTTGGCGCTTGAAGAGTTCACCGAGCTGCAACTGCGCAACACATTTTTAGAAGAACAACTTGAAGACGTAAAAAACTCGCGTCGCGAATTAATGAAAGTGATCAAACAAGTAGACCAAGAGATTCAAAGCAATTTCGCCGCTGCCTATGCAGATGTGCGCGATAATTTCACGAAGTTGTTTGCGATGTTGTTTCCTGGTGGCACGGGCCGTTTGACGCTGACCAACCCAGACGACTTGTTGAACACCGGGATTGAAGTCGAAGCAAAACCAAGCGGCAAGAACGTGAAAAAATTGTCGCTGTTGTCGGGCGGCGAAAGATCGTTGACCGCGCTGGCGTATTTGTTTGCAGTGTTCCGCAGCCGACCTTCACCCTTTTATGTAATGGACGAAGTTGAAGCTGCGCTTGACGATGTGAACTTGCATCGGTTCTTGGCGCTCGTGCATGAATTCAGACAAGAAGCCCAACTTCTGATCGTCAGCCACCAAAAGCGCACGATGGAAGCCGGCGACTCGTTGCTGGGTGTGACGATGCAGCCTGGTGGTTCTTCGCGAGTCGTCGTGGAGCGCGTCACCGCACAGTCGGCATAAAATAATTTATGCTTGCGCTTGAATTTTTCGCGCCACGGTTTGCTGCTGAGGCGGCGCCGACAATTTTGTTGGCGCTAGCGGCACTGACAATTGTTTTTGGTATCGGTGTCGTCGTGGTTGGTCGACGCCGAAGCGGGCAAGTTGAAGCAATTGAGTCTGCACCGATTGGCGTGACCAAAGTTGCAACGCCAGTTGAGGCTGTTGTGCCAACACCGGCGAATGTGCCAGTGAACCCGCCAGCGAACACAGCAACGGTTCACGATCGGTTAGCAAAAGTGCGTTCGTCGTTCGCCGGCGCTTTGACGAGCGCACTCACAAGATCGGCAATTACACAAGAAACTTGGGACGAACTCGAAGAAGCTCTTTTGCGCGCCGATCTCGGTGTGGCTACGACGACCCGAGTTTTGTTGCCACTACGCGAGTT
>CANLHV010000105.1 GCA_947490975.1 Acidimicrobiaceae bacterium | reverse complement strand
ACTTCGTGCCAGGGCTTGTCGCGATCAACACGAACATCGCCGGGCAACCCAAGAATTCGCTCACCAAGAATATTCTTCATAACTTCTGTTGTGCCGCCTTCGATGCTGTTGGCGCGGCTGCGCAAAAATGCCTTCGGCACAGAATCAAAACTCATCGCGGTTTCTGGTCGAACCATTTCATAACTGCCATAAAGCATCCCGTTTGCACCGAGAAGGCCGACACAAAACTCGTACGTATCTTTGTTCAACTCGGCACTTGCGACTTTGCCGATTGAGCCCTCTGGTCCTGGAGTGCCAATTCGACGATTCTGTCCAGCGCGAATATTTGTCAAGCGTAAAACCTCGGCTTTGATCCAAAGTTTCATCAACTCGTCTTTAGTTGCCGATGATTGCATTTCTGGTGACAGGGACTCCCAAATTTTCAAAGCCTCGCGAATCGGACCAGTTGCTTTGCGCGGAATTGCCCCGCCGATTGCAACTCGCTCGTTCATTAGAGTCGTCAAACTCACGCGCCAGCCGTCACCGGTGCCGCCCAAAGTTTCTGCAACTGGCACTCGAACATCAGTGAAATAAACTTCATTGAATTCTGCTTCGCCAGTCATTTGTCGCAATGGTCGCACTTCTACTCCGGCTGCTTTCATGTCAACAATGACTGCAGTTAGACCCGCGTGTTTAACTGCTTGCGGATCTGTGCGCACGACCAACAACCCGAACTTTGAGAGATGCGCGAGAGTTGTCCAAACTTTTTGCCCGTTGATAATCCATTCGTCGCCATCGCGCACACCTTTTGCCGACAATCCTGCGAAGTCTGAGCCAGAGCCCGGCTCAGAAAAGAGTTGACACCAAATTTCTTCACCAGTGAAAAGTGATCGTAAATACTTTGCTTTCTGCGCTTCGGTGCCCCACTGAATGATTGTCGGGGCACACATGCCGTAACCGATTGGATTTCGCGCATAACTCGATGGCCCGTTCGCCGCTGCGATTGCTTCATTAACAATTTTTTGATACTTAGGCGATGCTCCTAAACCACCGTTGCCAACTTCAAAATGCACCCAAGCTAAGCCTGCATCAAATTGCGCACCCAAAAACTCGATGGCCTTCGTTTTATTCGGTGGATACTTCGCAATCAGAGAATCGACCAAGGCGCTGATCTCAGCTTCGGTCACGATGTTTTCGGTTTCTATGGCAACCATGATTCTCCCAACTTATCTGTCTGATACAAAGTTTCTGAAGTTGGCAGATGGTTATCAAAACCGACTAGTTTTCAAATATGTTTCCGGGGGCGATCGCTGCTGATGCACCTAATCGACCAGCCGTCATCATGGCATCAACTGGCCAAGTAATCACCTTCAAAGAACTAGATGAGGCCGCCAATCGACTGAGTCAAGTTTTGCGCACTGCAGGCCTTAACCCCGGTGATCACGTTGCGTTTTGTATCGAGAATCACCCCCGTTATTTCGAGATCTTATGGGGTTGCCATTATGCGGGCCTTATATATACGGCATGTTCATCGAGACTGACGACTGACGAACTCAATTACATAATCAATGACTGCGGAGCAAAGGCGTTCATCACAAGCAAACACAAAGCCGACCAGGCGGCCGAGGTTGCCAACACAACACCGAATGTTTCGTTGCGTCTGATGCTCGACGGAAAAATAGATGGCTACGACTCTTACGAAGACACAGTTTCGAAAGCACCTGCGACCGAATTGGCGAACCGCGTCGACGGCGTTGACATGCTTTATTCAAGTGGCACGACTGGCAGACCAAAAGGAATCAAACTCGGTCTTGCAATGACCCCCCTGGGCACCCCAACTTCGCTAAGCGGATTGTGCTCGATGTTGTTCGCGATCGACAAAGATGCGATATATCTTTCGCCGGCGCCGCTTTATCATGCCGCACCCCTGCGCTTCACAATGACGACGCATCGACTTGGCGGCACTGCAATCATCATGGAGCATTTTGATGCTGAAGAATATCTAAAGTTGATCGCCAAACATAAAGTCACACACTCACAACTTGTGCCCACAATGTTCGTGCGAATGCTGAAACTCGACGAAAAGGTTCGCCGACAGTTCGACACTTCAAGTCTGAAGTGCGCAATTCACGCAGCGGCACCATGCCCGGTTGAAGTTAAAAAGAAAATGATCGACTGGTGGGGGCCAGTTATTCACGAGTACTACGCGGGCAGCGAAGGCAACGGTTTTGTCTATTGCAATTCTGAACAATGGCTTGCCCACCCCGGCACGGTCGGCGTGGCGCTTAATGCAACCGTTCATATCTGCGGCGAAGATGGCGAAGAGTTGCCCTTGAACGAATCTGGCACGGTCTATTTCGAAAGCAACGTCAATTTCGAATATCACAATGACCCGGAGAAGACGAAGAGTTCGCGAGATCCACTCGGACGCGGGTGGACAACCCTCGGTGACGTTGGCTATCTCGACAAAGATAATTTTCTGTATCTAACTGACCGCAAAGCGTTCATGATTATTTCAGGTGGAGTAAACATCTATCCACAAGAGTCAGAAAACATTCTGATCAATCACCCAAGGGTTGTTGACGTCGCCGTCTTCGGTGTACCAAATGAAGAGTTTGGCGAAGAAGTTAAAGCAGTCGTTCAGCCAGTCACGATGCCGAAAAATTCGCAAGAAGCCCTCGAGCTAGAAACTGAATTGAAAGCTTTTTGTCGTGCCTCTCTTGCAGATCTCAAGTGTCCACGCTCAATCGATTTTCGCCCTGAACTACCGCGACATCCGACGGGCAAACTTTATAAGCGCTTACTTAAAGACGAATATTGGAAGAATGCAGGTCGCGCAATTTAATTGTGCGCGAACCCAAGTTTTCGTCTAGTGAAACATCCTTTTCTCAAACATAATTTGCCTATCGCCTTCGCTCATCGCGGTGGCGCCAGCGATGCACCTGAAAATACAATGCCGGCTTTTCAACGTGCGATCGACCTCGGATACATATATATAGAGACTGATGTGCATGCCACCAAAGATGGTGTGTTGCTCGCGTTTCATGACGACGACCTGTCGCGAACTTGCGGAAGGCCCGGTCTGATCAGCGAACTCAACTACGAAGATGTCAAAAATGCTCGAGTCAACGGCACTGAACCAATACCGCTACTCGAAGAGTTAATAACCACTTGGCCCAGCGCCCACATCAACATCGACTGCAAATCAGATCAAGCATTGAAGCCACTAACCGAGCGAATCGCCCGTGGTGATTTGTTCGATCGGATTTGCGTTGGATCTTTCAGTGACAAACGCCTCAATAGTTTGCGTGATCAGTTTGGTGAAGATTTGTGCACATCGATGGGCCCCAGAGACGTCACCAAATTGCGTTTAGGCAGTTGGGTTCGCCGCTCGGGTAGCTTTCGAAATATTCACGCTGCGCAAGTGCCAGTAAGTCAGGGGCCCTTGACGATTGTTGATAGGTCGTTTATTCAGGCGGCCCATAATGCCGAGATTCAAGTGCATGTTTGGACAATCGACGACGAAGACGAGATGGTTCGACTGCTAGATCTAGGCGTTGATGGCATAATGACCGACAGGCCTGAATCTTTAAAAAAAGTATTAATCTCGCGTAACGCCTGGCATGGCAACTGAGATATTGTTAGCACCATGAGAGTAGACGCCAACTTCTTCTGCACAGTTCCAATGGATGATGCCGGAAAGGTCGCGCCTAAAGATCGGCGCTATGGCAATGACAGCGTCATCGAGTGCTACAAAAATCTTGTCGCTTGGGCCAAGACTGCCGACGAGGTCGGAATCGACACAATGTGGCTTACCGAACACCACTTTCAATACGAGGGCTACGAAGTTCTGCCGAATCTAATTTTGTTTGGCCAACATCTGACGAGTGTCACAAAGAATCTTCGACTTGGCCAGATGTTCAATGTGTTGCCACAATGGCACCCGTTGCGGCTCGCTGAAGATTTCGCAATCGCCGACATAGTCACGGGTGGGCGAATGGAGTTCGGTGTTGGCCGTGGCACAGTGCCGCGCGAAGCATGGAGTCTTGGCACGGTTGTTGCGTCAGGCGACAATGCGATGAGTGCTGAACATGACCGCATCAATCGCGAAGTTTTCGAAGAAAGCATGGAAGTTATAAAACTTGCTTGGTATAACGAGCGCTTCTCATATCGCGGCAAACACTTTGTGTTTCCTCCAGATGAAATACCTGACCGCGGCAGTTATGTAGACGACTTGACTTTGATACCCAAACCATTGCGTCACATCGATGTTTATCAACCGGTGACTTCGCCAGAGACAATTGAATATGTGCCGAGAGTCGGCCATAAAGCAATTTATTGGTTGCAAAACGCCGATAGCCAAAAACAGAAATGGGACCGCTACGCCCAGATTCGCGAAGAAATCGGTAATCCAGTTGCGCCTGGCGAAGATCGAACCTTGGTTATGAACATTCA
>CANLHV010000104.1 GCA_947490975.1 Acidimicrobiaceae bacterium | reverse complement strand
CTCGTCTTGCCTTTGCGTAGCAACATCCATCGATTGTGCAACAAGGCGATTTTCGACAAATTAGTTTGATCGTCAACTTGTTCTCCGTTTGCGCGCACACTGCGCTGAGTCAGCAACCGCCGTGCTTCGCTGTTAGATGAAGCAAGTTTCGTTTCAACCAGCACGGCTACAGCATCACCGAGAGCCGCTGCGCCCATCTGCGTGACGGCAACTTCGCTGGCGATTAGGTGCAAAGTCGCCGGCGTCGCCGACATCGGATTAGCACCAAACAGAACCGCCGCAGCCTCTTCTGCTGCCTCGGCCGCCTCTTCGCCGTGAACCAACGCAGTTAGCTCGCGTGCCAAACTTCGTTGCCCGATTCTCGATTCTGGGCTGCGCTTTTGCTCGGCGACAATCTCTTTGATCACTTCAATCGGATGCAACGAAAATTGCAGCAACATCTTTTCGATATCAGCATCTGCGATCTGCACAAAATATTGGCGAAACTGATAAGGCGAAGTGCGGCGAGCATCAAGCCAAATCGCCCCATCAGCAGTCTTGCCAAATTTTGTGCCATCAGCACGAGTAACCAGAGGCCAAGTCAAACCGTATGCAGAACGACCAAGTTTCTTGCGAATCAAATCGATGCCCGCGGTGATGTTGCCCCACTGGTCTGAGCCACCCATCTGCATTTCACAATCGTGATGCTCGACAAGATGGCGAAAATCATTTGCTTGCAACAGCATGTAACTGAATTCTGTATACGAAAGACCATTTGTATCTGCAATTCGACTCTTCACTGAATCTTTGGCCAACATTTGATTCACGGTTATGTGCTTGCCAACTTCGCGCAAAAAATCGAGCATCGAAAACTTTCGTGTCCAGTCAGCGTTGTCGACCAAAGTCGCTTGAGTTGGTCCTTTTTCAAAATCGAGAATTCGTTCGAGCTGACGTTTGATTGATTGCACATTGTGTTGCAACGTCTCAGCATCAAGCAGATTGCGCTCTTCGCTACGACCAGAGGGGTCGCCCACCATGCCGGTTGCGCCACCTGCAAGGGTGAACGGACGATGACCGAGAAGCTGCAATCTTCGCAGCGTTATTTGTCCAAGCAAATGACCGATATGCAACGAATCAGCTGTTGGGTCAAAGCCAACATAGACACCCAAGGATGACTGTGTGGCCCGAGCTGTTAAAGCTGCGCGGTCAGTGCTGTCATGAATCAACCCACGAGCACCGAACTCTTTGACGAAATCTTGCGTCGATGCCATGACGCAATATTAGGCGTTATCGCGTGTTGTTTAGTGCCGCAATTCGTGTGCGCATCACTGTTAACGCAGCACTGAGCTCAGCGCTCTGAGCAACACCAGGCACAGGGCCACTGCCACCCTTGGTGATACGGCGCGCAACACCCACGCCTGGGTTGAGCAAACTGACCGCATCTGGTCCGAGTTTCTTGTCGGCAGCAACCAACTGCGAAAGTTTTACCGAATCACGAATTGATTTGCTCACGAGCGCACCGACATGGGCGTGCGCTTCACGAAACGGCGTACCGCGTGCCACGAGCCATTCGGCCAAATCTGTTGCGCCCAACAACTCAGAATCGGCAGCGTCTTTCATCGCTGGCGCATTGATCTTTGCTGTCGCAATCATGCCGGCCAGGGCTTGCAGTGCGAGTGAAACCTGGTTTACCGAATCAAACAATGGTTCTTTGTCTTCTTGCAAGTCACGGTTGTACGAAAGAGGCATCGCCTTCAACGTCGCCAGCAAACCAGTCAGGTTGCCAATCAACCGACCTGACTTACCGCGAGCGAGTTCGGCGATATCTGCATTCTTTTTTTGCGGCAACATCGACGAACCTGTTGAATATGCATCGTCGAGAATCGCAAAACCAAACTCTTGGGTCGTCCACAGCACCCACTCTTCGCCTAGACGCGAAAGATGAACACCGATGAGAGCAATATCAAATAATGCCTCGGCCACGAAGTCTCGATCTGAGACTGCGTCAAGAGAATTGTTGAAACGTCTAGAAAAACCAAGTTCTCTGGCGACAAAGTCTGCGTCAAGAGGCAAGGATGAACCTGCCAGCGCACCTGCACCAAGCGGTGAAACGTCGAGTCTCTCGATTGTTTGAGTTAGACGGTCAACATCGCGCATCATCGCCCACACATGCGCAGCAAAATGATGTGCGAGCAAAACTGGCTGGGCTCGTTGCATATGTGTATAACCCGGCAAATAGACACCATCAGCACCCCAACCCGACTCAGCGGCTCGAGTCGACAAAACATCACACAGGTCGAGAGTTAGTTTTGCAACATGCGCAAGTTCGCGCTTGCACCACAATCTGAGAGCCGTTGCCACTTGATCATTGCGACTGCGACCGGTGTGCAACTTTGCACCAGTGTCACCCGCAATTTGGGTTACTCGCCTCTCAATAGCCGTGTGGATGTCTTCGTCACTTGCGACAAATTCAAATTTGCCACTCGACATCTCGGTGGCGACAGTGTTCAACGCCAGAATGATTATCTCGCTCTCTGCGAGGGTAATTATCTCTGCCTGGGCTAAACCACGCACATGAGCTATCGAACCAACGATGTCATCGCGCCACAGTTGCTTGTCAAACGAAAGGCTTTCTGTGAACTTCAATAACGAGTCGGCCGGGCTTGCTTCGAAACGTCCGTGCCATAGCGGCTGGTCAGTCATTGTCGATACCCGCTAGCTGTTTAATGTCTTTCGCAAGTCGCTTCGCTGAATAAGTTGAATTCGCCACACAAAACATTGTGTCATCACCGGCAACGGTGCCGAGCAATCCCTGCAGACGAGATCGATCAAGCGCTGACGCCACCACGTGAGCACAACCAGGTGGCGTGCGCACAACAACAATTGGTTCGTTGAACTGCACGTCAGCCACCCATTCAGCTAGAACTCGCTTCAATTGGTCTGGCGGCGATAAACGATCTGGTTCAAATTCTGGTATCGCATATGTTGTTTCGCCGCTCGCAGTGCGCACTTTCACAGCGCCCAAATCTTCAAGATCTCGCGACACGGTCGCCTGTGTTGCTTTAATGCCTTTCTTTTTGAGAAGCTCTCGCAACTGTGGCTGACTCGTCACGGTTTGAGAACTTACAATCTTGGCAATTAACTGTTGACGTTGAACTTTTGTACTCATATTGTGACCCCAATCAAATGTGCGAGCACACCTCGTGCGGCGTGCATTCTGTTATGTGCTTGTGAAACAACGCGACTCTGAGCACCATCAATAACTTCGGCTGTCACTTCAACTTCTCGATGCGCAGGTAGACAATGCATGAAAATTGCATCTCTGTCGGCGACAGCCATAACGCTGGCGTCAACTCTAAAATTTGCGAAGTCGATCATCCGTTTTGCAGTTTCAGCTTCTTGACCCATTGATACGAAAACGTCCGTGTGCACTGCATGCGCACCGATTGCCGCGATTTGCGCCGAAGAATGTTGTTCAACCGAAGCAGCACCTAACTTTGAAATGCGATTTAACTCGTTGTCATCGGCACCATAACCCTTTGGGCAACCCAATCGAATATGCATGCCTTCGAGCGCGCACGCCTCAACCAGTGATCTGGCGACGTTGTTGTAGTCGCCTATCCATGCGACTGTTTTTTGATGCAGAACACCGATTTCTTGACGCATCGTTAAGACGTCGGCAATCGCTTGCAATGGATGCGACTGTTCGCTGAGCATATTGATAATCGGCACACTCGAAACTCTCGCCATGCGCTGCAATACAGAATGCGCAAATACTCGAGCCGCGATCACATGGTGATACCCGGCCATAATTCGCGTTACATCTTCGACCGTCTCGCGGTCATCAAAGCCAACTTCTTCGCCACGAGTAAAGATCGGATGACCGCCGAGTTGCACAACGGCCATCTCCATACTGTGTCGAGTGCGATTTGATGGTTTTTCGAAAATCAACGCGACACCTTTATCGGCAAGCGGTCGGCCTAGTTTCGAGATATCTGCCTGAGCAAGCGTCAAAACGGCATTCAAGTCGCGCGCCGAAAGATCGGTTACATCTAAGAAGTGGCGCACGCTCATAACACCGTTTTCATGATTGCAATTGCTTCATCAATTTCTTCTGAACTAACCGTAAACGGTGGCGCCAAACGCAATGCGTGGCTCGTCACACCGTTGACGACCAAGCCCCTATCAAGCAGTTGTGACGCAACTTTCTTGGCATCCAACTCAGGTGACAACTCTGCAGCCAACAACAAACCTCGTCCGCGCACGTTGACGACACCGCCGATTGTCTGAAGTTTCGCCGTCAACTCTGCGCCCTTTTGCATCACAACTTCGGGAGCGTTCATTTCAATCATCAATTGCATAGTTGCTCGTGCCGCTGCTGTGGCTAATGCAGTGCCGCTATAAGTGCTGCCATGATCACCAGGTTTAAACACGCTCGCAACCTGTTGACTTGCCCA
>CANLHV010000103.1 GCA_947490975.1 Acidimicrobiaceae bacterium | reverse complement strand
CATAGCGGATGAGACGACGAGGTCAAAGAATTCTGCAATCGTGCGTTCGGCATCTGCCTTCGACACTCCTGCTTTCTGTGACACTGCATCAATCAATTCTGCTTTAGTCATTTCTATTACCTTGCTTTCTTCGGTTACGGATTACCGTTGAACATCTATTTGAGTAGGTTTGAAAACAAATTGCAAGCACCACACGCGATTTCGAACTTTCCGCGAGACCCGATCCAAAATTTCGATTGAACGCAAAATTTTCAAAAAAATAATCACGCAAGACGAATTTTTCAGTCGAATATTCTCGTCGCCGCATGTGTCGCTACAAATAACCGTCGAATCGCAACATCTCGCCAAACCCTTATGACATATGGGTTTGCGAGCAACAACAGATCGCAAAATTGGTTTTCAGTATTTAAAAATGCCTTGTGGATAAACCTTACGGCGAGATTGCGACTCGAATCACGAAGGCGACTTCTGCCCATCAAAAAATTCGCCTGACCAGATAATTCTTTGACCCCAAAAAGAAATTTTAAATAAATTTTTAAAAATCCCGTAAATTCGCCCTCTCAAGAGCACTTTTGGCTCTTCCCATCCACCAACGCCCAAGACGAAGAAGCAACACTTAATTTCGTTGTCCACTTCAAAATCAATTTCTGAAAAAACAAACGAGCAATTCGTCGACCTGTTTGCGACACCAGTCGGTTCGCGTGTCGTGCTCGATACTTCTGTTTTAATCGCCGACCCAAATTGTCTGACTAGTTTTCCAAACTGTGCGATTGTTATTCCGTTGACAGTGATCGAAGAACTTGACGGTTTAAAAACACGTATGGACGATGTCGGCCGAGCAGCGCGTAGCGCACTTCGTGCGATCGAAGACTTGCGTCGCAAAGCCGGAGGCTCACTCAAAGAACCGACCCCGATTATTGGCACCGAACCGGGGTCGACAATTCAAATCGAGGTCAACGGCATTCAAAAACATCTGCTTATTGAGCACGGGCTTGACCCTGCGGTGCCAGACAACCGCATAATCGGCGCCGCCTTGGGCCAGGCAACGGTTTCACCAACCTGCATTGTCTCAAACGACGCCGCGCTGCGCATCAAAGCCGCCCACATGGGTCTAACCGCTCTCGAACATCGCCCCGTCAACGGCGGTCGCTCCGAAAAGCCGATGGGTTGGTCGACGTTCGACACCTCGGTTGAACTGATCGACAGCCTCTATAAATCTGAGGGCGTCGAAAAATCAGATGTCGAGGGCGCTGCTGGACTCTACGAAAACAACTTTGCGATCTTGCGTTGTGGCTCTCAGTCTGCGCTCACCCGTTGCCGTGACAACGAGCTGCGTTTGATGCAGCAAAACGCCCCCGAAGCCTGGGGGTTGCGTGCTCGCAACAAAGAACAAAGATTCGCCCTCGAACTTTTGCTCGACCCACAAATCACAGTCGTGGCACTTGACGGTCGTGCGGGCACCGGAAAAACAGTTTTGGCGATTGCCGCGGGTCTCGAACAAGTCGTCGAACAACATCGTTATGAACGCTTGGCTGTTTACCGACCGCTCGTACCAGTCGGTCGCGCCGATGTCGGTTTTCTACCGGGTGGTCTCGAAGAAAAACTCGACCCATGGATGTCAGCAATTCACGACGCAGTTGTCGCGCTCACAGATAATCGTTCGAGCCAAGATGCACGCGGGTTGATCGACGATCTAATCGCCCGCGGTCAATTGACGCTCGAGTCGGTCACTTTCTTGCGTGGGCGCAGCCTGCAAGCCCAGATAGTCGTAGTCGACGAGGCGCAAAATCTCGAGCCGACAACGTTGAAAACAATCTTGACCCGCATCGGTGACGGCACCAAAGTCGTGTTTACTGGTGACACAAGCCAAATTGACGCCCCATATATGGGAGAAAGCAACAACGCACTCGCCGTCTTGGTGCAAGCCTTCGCGGGTCAAAGTTGTTTCGGCCACATCACGCTCGAGTCTTGCGAACGCAGCGAAGTCGCCAGCCTCGCCGCCGAGCTTCTTTAAAAATTTACTCAACGTAGTTACAAGTTTGTAATTAAAAATTTTCTCAAGCAAAGTTTCTGCTTCACTTCAGCACAAAAATAATGTACGTTTCATGTCATATACCTCTGAGGCATATCCCAGCGATATAAATCTCGAAACTCTGCATGCACTTACTCAACTTGCGAAGTGGCGTGAAAAATCAAATTGCGTCGGCAAGCGCAGTTTATTTTTCGCACCAAACTCTGAGCGCCCGCAAGCCCGAATTCGACGCGAAGCCAAAGCCCGCCGATTGTGCAAATGCTGCCCCGCGTTACACGAATGTCGTCAGTTCGCTCGAGAAAACCACGAGTATGGGTTTTGGGGTGGCGAAAACGAAGAACAACGTCACTTAGCGGGATACAAAGTGATCGCCCCGATTGGTATCCGCGCAAAAGTCATTCGTCCACCACAAGAAGACAACCAGCGCCACTACTAGATTTCGCTAACGCCAAGTTCAAGCATCGCGGCGTGTCATGATTGAAGACATGCCTTCGTCACCTAAAGACCCAGATGCACTCGTCACTTCTTTTTTTGAGTTGATCCAAGGCCACCACCTGACTGCCGCTCTCGACATGATGTCGCAAGACTGTGAATACGACAATGTGCCAATAACCAAGGTCTTTGGTCGTGCCGCAATTGAGCAAACACTCGGCGGATTTCTTGCCGAATGCTCGGCCTACGAGTGGATAATTCACCATCAAGTTGCAAGCGGCGACCTTGAGCACGGTGTTGTCATGAATGAGCGCACCGACAGATTTCAAATCGATGGTCGCTGGGTTGAACTCGATGTCGCTGGCTTGTTCGTCGTCAGCGAATCAAAAATTGCTCTCTGGCGAGACTATTTCGATCGTGAGAACTTCGCCAAAGCACTCGCTAATAAATAGACCAAATCGTTTCTCCGTAATATTCGCAACATCGGTCGGTTAAGTTTCTCTTCATGCAATCGGTTATTGAAAACAAGATGCTCAGCGATATTCGCTTTGCTGTTGTCGATACCGAAACCACGGGCTTATCAGGCACCAACGACTACGTTTTGCAACTTGGCGTCGTCATCTCGCGACACGACGGCACAATCGAAGAACAATATGAAACCTTCGTCAAACGCTTCTTTTGGAAACCCGGTCGACTCGGCGCATACAAGGTGCACGGCATCAAGCGCTCTGATTTGCGTCGTGGCATCAGCCCCGACGAAATGGTCGCCACGCTCAAAAACTATTTGCGCGACACAATCTTTGTTGCACACAATGCAAAATTCGATATCGGCTTTCTCAACGGCGAGGCGTCTCGCCTAAAAACCGAAATCGTCTATAACGGCCCGCTCGATACCTTAAAAATGTCTCGTGCACTCGACCCAAAGCGTGTCAATTCACACAAACTCAAAGATGTCACCACTCGCTATGGGGTCGCCGTCACCCGCCCTCACGACGCGCTCGCAGATGCCTTGGGTACGGCATTGGTTCTGCCGCACTTACTGCGTGCGCACAACGTCACGACAGTCGAGCAATTGACTGCGCACTTCGGGGCTTAAATCAATATCGCTTAGCGGCGCGACTATGCCGTTTTCTTATACCGAGTCAAAACGCTTTGTGCTGTTTGGCTGGCCAGTTGCCGATGTTCGACTGGCTTCAAAACTTTTACACCGTTGCCGGCTCGCAACAACAAACGCCCGAGCCAATGCTTTGACGTAATCGACATGGTCAAATCAACGCTGCCGTCTTTGTTATCGACACGCGACACATACGGATACGACTCGACGATCCATCTGGCTTGTTTTTGCACGCGCAATGTGACCTGTTGCAAACTCTCCGAAAACCACGGCAATTCGTCGTCGCGAACCTCACGCAACTGATCGAAAATTTGTGTCCCAACTAATTTTTCGATGCGATCAACTCTAAACACACGATCTTCGCCCGAAAGATGATCGTCAGCAGCAACATACCAACGACCTGCGTCTTCAAAAACTTTTCGTGGCGTGATTGTTCGAGTGGTGCGTTTCAGCGACGCGGGTGAGAAATATTCAATTTCATGTCGCTCGCCGGTCTCAACTGCGGCCAATAACTCTTTGACAAAACGAGTTTTCGGCAACTGAACTTTGATCGTCTCTGCACCTGCTGGCATTAGCGGCGCGAGTTTTGCCAGCGCTGATGCCAATGGGCCTTTCTTGTTTGCCCCAGGCAATTGCAATGCTGTCTGGGCCATTACCGAAACGGCAAACAATTCGGCGGTGCTCAATTTGAGTGGTCGCGAAAACACCAGTGGCACTTCGGCAATCACCATTCCGTCGTCCATATATACGTCGATCAATGCATCTGGCGTATACGGCGGCACACCGCAAACTGCGGCCATCTGCAGGTCTTCAACCAGTTCGGCTTCGCTGAGATTGAACTGTCGGGCCATCGTCGAGATCTTGACGCGTTGTCGCTGCATTATCCATGGCAACATCACCAATAAACCGCTCACCCGTTGAGCCGCACTTCGTGGGCCGCGCCGGGCTGGCCG
>CANLHV010000102.1 GCA_947490975.1 Acidimicrobiaceae bacterium | reverse complement strand
CGTACCCGTCATCAACGCAACAAATAGTTAGCTTCGCGCCGACTCTTCGCGTCGTCAACGCAACAAATAGATAGCTTCGCGCCGACTCTTCGCGCTGATTTTTAGTTAGTGCGGGTGGTGATAACTGTGGCGTCGGCAAGTTGCGAGGCAAGGCTCGCGAAGTTGCCATCAAGCCACCAAGTCGAACCGCTGCCAGCAAGTGTCGGTGCAACGCCGCATGCTTGCGAGATTTTTTCTTTCCAGATTGCGAGACGCGGCTCAACTTTGATCGCGGCGGGTTCGAGATCGTTGACACCCGCGTGCTTTAGTGGCGTTTTGCAAAAGTCAGTGAGTTCATCGAACGCGCGATAAACCGCGGGTGTCGAAACTCGAAATGGTGGCACGACCAGCGTGATTTCGCGGGCAACTTTTTTGAGCGGATTAACAACTTCGCCGATACCCGATACTCGCGCTCTGCCGCCGACCATGCAAAACGCGATATCGGCTCCAAGTTTTGCTGCACTCGCTAGATCGGTGAACCCAGCCCAGCGCAAAATTGCTGCTGCGTCGGCAGACCCGCCACCAAGGCCGCCGCCTGACGGAATATTTTTGGTGATTGTGACATGAGCTTGGCGATTAGCGAGTTGAAGTGCGCGCACCACGAGATTGTCGCTCGAGTTTTCGATATCGTCGGCGAACTTGCCAGTGATTGCGAGACCTGTTCGTGACGTGTCAATAGTCAGTTCATCGGCAAGCTCAAGCGTCACCATTTCAGCATCAATCAAGTGAAAGCCGTCGGGCCGAATGCCCGTGACGCGAAGTGAAAGTGTGAGTTTGGCCGGCGCGATTAATGAAACGATTTGGTCGCTCATAGTTAATGGCTCGGGGTGCTGTGATCGGTGCTGGTCGTGGCGTGTGAGAGTCGGCCGTCGATTGCGCGGCGCAAACGACCCCATGCTGCTAGATCAAGTTGCTCGGCGCGTGACTCTGGGTTGACATCTGCTTTAACAAAGTCTTCAGGCGTTGTAATCGTGTCGAGCGCACGACGCAACATTTTGCGACGCTTGGCAAAACCAGAGCGCACAAGTGCAAAGAGTTCTTTGGCGACAACACCTTCAACGCCAGGTTTGTCATGACGACGAATTTCAACTAACGCCGAATCGACTCGCGGCTGCGGAAAGAAAACTGATGGTGGCACTTGTCCGACGATTTTAGAACTTGCCCAATAATCGATCTTCACGCTGACCGCACCGTAGGCATCAGTGCCGGCGCGAGCGACGAGTCGATCGGCGACCTCGCTTTGCACCATCACCAACATGTGTTTCACTTCGGCGATGCCATCAAGCAGGTCGGCAACGATGATCGTCGCCACGTTGTACGGCAAGTTGGCAACCACATGCCAATGTTTTGACTTGGTGAGCAACGGTTGCCAGTCGAGTTGCATTGCGTCGGCATGAATCACTTCGACATTGGCGAGATGCTTTGTGTTTGCACGCAATACTTCGACCAAACCATTGTCGATTTCGACGGCGACCACATTTGCGCCTGTCTCAGCAAGGGCCAATGTAAGAGAGCCGAGACCCGCACCGATCTCGAGCACAAAGTCACCACTGCCAACATCGGCAAGCCGGGCAATTTTGTGCACAGTATTGGCGTCGACAACGAAGTTCTGCCCGAAGGCGCGGCGTGGTGCAAGACCGTGCTTGTCGAGCATCGCGACAATTTCGGTGCGAGAAAAAGTCACGAGAAACTAGTTACCAAGAAACAGTCACTGGTATCGGCGCATCAACAAGGTTTGCCAGAGACTCGAAGACTTTTGTATGCAACAACATCGTCGCACCTGATGGCAGAGAAGTGCGAAAAACATTTGTGCACGTTGTCGTTCGTCCGTTGTTGAGATTTTGCACAGAAACCACTATGCCGAGCGGCGCTTCTGGAAAGTAGCAAACGATGTCTGGGGCATTATCAAAATTGCTGAACGAAGCAATTGCTTGGGTGCCGGTCAAACTGCTTGCCGGATATGCGATTTGCGCCGACCCATCTTGCACAATCGGTGATGGTCCGCCGAGAATTATTGGCTCGAGTGAGCCGTCTTCGGATGATTCGCCGAGCCCAGAATCGACTTGTGTCGTCGTAGTAACAGCAACGTCGACATCTTTGGTGTTTTCGTCGCCGTTATTGATCATGAACAGCGGCAAGACAAGAACAGTAAGAATCGCCGCTACAGCAATTCGTCGTCGTTCAAAAGTTGAAAGTAACAATATGTTCAGGTTACGCAGCGATACCAGGGAATGCAATCGTCGCGTTCTGTGTCGTTAGTCGTGCGATCTCTTCTACCGAAACATTTCGCACTTCGGCAAGACACGCACCAACTTCAACTAAAAATGCAGGCTGATTTGACTTGCCACGATGTGGCACTGGTGCAAGAAACGGACTGTCAGTTTCGACGAGCATTTTGTCGGCACTGCAAACTTTTGCCGCATCACGAATTTCTTGGGCCTTTTTGAAAGTGACGATGCCAGAAAACGAAAGATATGCACCGATATCGAGACATTTTTTTGCTTCAACTGGCGAACCAGTGAAACAGTGAAAAATAGTTTTCTCGGGCACACCACACGAGTTGAGAATTTCAAATGTTTCATCCCATGCTTCACGGGTATGAATGACTAGTGGCAATTTGTGTTGGTGGGCGAGTGCAATCTGTGCGGCAAAGATTTCGCGTTGTACTGCCCGATCAGAGTGGTCGTAGTAATAGTCGAGTCCGCACTCGCCGATTGCGACCACACGGTCGTGAGTTATTAACTCGTGCAATCCGTCGAGACCGTTCTTTGCGTCGTGTGGGTGCAAACCGACTGTGGCCCAAACATCTTTGTTTGCATTTGCTAGTTCGATGGCTGCTTTCGAAGTCGTTAAATCTGTGCCGATCGTAATCATGCGCTTCACGCCGGCTTCGCGCGCCGCGATCAACGCAGCATCTGCGCCACCCGGAATATCTTCGTACGTCACATGGCAATGAGTGTCGACCCATTCAGATGTTGCAGTTTGCATCGCGCTCACAGTTAGATCTTTTTGCGCGGAAACAGCGGCTCGCCCTTCGTCACGGTTGTGCCGCCGGGGTAGCGACCCCATTGTGTGTCAGTGCCGATGCGTTGGTCAGCAACATTGCCGACCATGCCGAGACGTTGCCAGACATCTTGACAAGTTTTCGGCATCGCAGGGCTCGCCAAAATCGTCACGATGCGCAAAGCCTCGAGTGCGTCGCCCATCACGATGTCGAGTTCTTTGCCTGGCTCCATCTTCCATGGTTCGTTGGTCTCAAGAAATGCGTTTGTCGCACGGATCAACGACCACGTGGCATCAAGCGCTCGGCTCGGTTGCACATTTTGCCATTCGTGAATTGTTTCGCTAACGCTTTGCGCAGCAATCGTCGCTAGCGGGCTCGACTCAGAAGGCGCTGGGCCAATGCCGCCACATTTTTTTTCGACGACAGTTGCGACGCGTGCGGCGAGGTTGCCGAAGTTGTTCGCGAGATCTGAGTTGTAGCGCGAGAGTAATCCTTCGTAAGAAAAATCGCCGTCGTTGCCGTAATTTGTATCAGACAAAACGTAATAGCGAAAGCCGTCGACGCCGATTTCGTCGATCAAGTCGAGTGGGTTGACGACGTTGCCTGTTGTCTTCGACATTTTTTCGCCGCCGACCAATAACCAACCACCAACGGCCCAACCTTTTGGCGGTTCTAAACCAGCCGACATCAACATTGCCGGCCAATAAACGCAGTGAAACCGAATGATGTCTTTGCCGATGAAGTGGTAGTCAACTGGCCAATGCGCAGCGAACTGTTTTTCGTCGGTGCCATAACCATGAGCGGTGATGTAGTTAGCGAGTGCATCGAACCACACGTATGCGACATGCGATTTATCCCATGGCAACTCGATGCCCCAGGTCAGAGTTTTTCGACTGACAGAGAAATCTCGCAAACCTTGTTTGATAAAACCAGTTACTTCGTTGACGCGGTGGTCGGGTTTGATCGCATCAGGATGATCGGCGTACCACTTGAGAAGTTTTTCTTCGTAGCGAGAGAGCCGAAAGAAATAGTTTTCTTCTTCGACATATTCGGCTTTCGTGTTGTGGATTTTGCACTTGTCGTTGTCGAGTTCTTCGGGTGTGTAATAGGCCTCACACGCCACGCAGTAGTGACCTCGATAGATGTCGACTTCGATGTCGCCGGCGTCGTAGCAAGCCTGCAGAAGTTTTCGCACACCAATTTTGTGACGCTCTTCTGTGGTGCGAATGAAGTCGCTGACATCGATGTTTAGGCGTTGCCACGCATCGGCAAACAATGGTGCGATTTTGTCGACAAACTGCTGTGGTGAAACACCTTCAGCGTCAGCAAATTGCTGAATCTTTAGACCGTGTTCGTCGGTGCCAGTAAGTAGGTGTACATCGTCGCCACAGAGTTTGTGCCAGCGACACACTGCGTCGGCGATGATCGTCGTGTAGGCGTGCCCAAGGTGGGGTTTGGCGTTGACATAGTAAATAGGTGTCGTCGCCGAGAACTTTTTCACTGTTAT
>CANLHV010000101.1 GCA_947490975.1 Acidimicrobiaceae bacterium | reverse complement strand
GCCCTTAATTACGTTTCCAAAATTCGGTATGTACGACTTGTTTAGCGGTTGAAGCAAATCAGCTGCAACTAGTTTCGCCAACGCCGTATCTGTCATGCCAAGAATTAGGTCAGGTTTAAACGTTCCATTTCGTAGTTTTGCAACTGCGGCTTCTTCGGTGTCATAAATAGTTGTAGAAACTTTGCAGCCAAACTGTTTCTCGAAAATTGCAATCGACTCAGGATTTGCGTAATCAGCCCAATTGAGTATCTCAAGCGTGCCAGATTCGCTGGCCAAGCCGTCGGCGATTGCCTCGGTTGTAACTGGAAGTTTGATCGGGTTCTCCGGCGTGCCAATTGCTAGACCATCAACTGTTGTGCTCGACGAGGTGCCGCCACACGCAGCAAGCAACGAACCGCCAATTGTGATGGCGCCCGAAGTTATAGCGAGGTTGCGCAAGAAATCGCGACGCCCCATTGGTCTAAATGGTTGGTTGGTCATGGCCTAAACTTAGCAATGTGCGTTCGCTCGACCAAATAATCGAGGCCGAAGAGCAAACATTTCTGCGCCGGGTGCCTAAGTCGGTTGCCCTCCACGAGAGAGCCTCGTTATCAATTCCTGGTGGAGTGCCTTCGAGTTGGGCAAGTTCGCGACCGACCCCAGTATGGGTCAGTCATGGCGAAGGTGCATACGTTTGGGATGTTGACGACAACCAATACATCGATTTTCATGCCGGCTATGGCGCCAACATTGTTGGTCACGCAAATCCGAGCGTGGTTGCCGCCGTGCAAAAACGGGTAACGCAGGGCACGCACTTTGCCCAACCCACACCCGACTCGATAGTCGTTGCCGAAGAGCTGTCACGCAGATTTGGTTTGCCGCAGTGGAGATTTTGCAACTCAGGAACAGAAGCGACGATGGATGCCGTGCACTTGATGCGCGCAATCACGGGTCGCGATTTGATCATAAAAGTTGAGGGCTCATACAACGGCCATCACGACTCAGTCGCGATTTCAATTTTTCGTTCGGCGCAAGAACTTGGCCCTGCCGACAAGCCATGGCTCACCCCGGGCGCCGGAATTCCGCAAGCGATTGCCGACTGCGTTCGTATCGTGCCATTTAATGACATTGACGCGCTGAGACATGTGCTTGCTGAATACGACGGTCAAATTGCCGGAATGATTTTCGAACCAATTTTGATGGGTGCAGGCATAATTGTGCCGCAACCTGGGTATTTGGCGGCGGTAAAGAAGTTGGTTCATCAACATGGCGCGCTTTTGACATTTGATGAAGTTAAAACTGGTTTAGTGATTCACCAAGGTGGCGCAACTGCAATGTACGGCGTTACTCCAGACATAATTTGTCTTGCCAAAGCATTGGGCGGCGGCTTGCCATGTGGTGCAATCGGCGGCACGACCGAAGTGATGTCGGCAATTGCGAATGGCAGTTATAGCCAAGTCGGAACATTTAACGGCAACCCATTGACGATGGCTGCCACAAAAGCCGTTCTAACTGAAGTATTAACCGACGACGCGTATGCGCAAGCAAACGATGTAGGTGCATATATTTTGAAACACGCTGTGTCGACGCTGCAAAGCCGCGGACAAGGTGCACACGGATATCAGTTTGGTTTCAAAGTATCGGTTGTTTTCTGCGCTGAGCCAGCAAAAAACTATCGCGACTTTCTAGAAGTCAGCACAGGTGCAATGCACCTAAATTATTTAAAGCAATTTAACGGTGGAGTATTTTTGGCGCCGTGGGGCAAGAGCGAGTCGCTCACACTTTCAGTTGCTCATACCCGCGCGCATGGCGATGTGTTCTTGCAGAATCTCGCGCAACTCGCAGAGGTGATCGAATCGATGAGCGAGCGCAACTCAGAGGTTTTTGTCGCAGGTAGTTTTAACTGATTTCAGCGCGATAGCGACGAATGAGTTGCTTGCAGTAGCGCTCCATTTTTGTGTGAAAAGCGTTGCTAAACGAACGTGAAGCCACGCCGCGTTGCACTCGAACGCACACTGAAATATCTTGTTGGTTGACCAAGTCGCTAAAACTAATTGTCGGCTCAAGATCAAACTCAGGATTATCGACAACTTCTTTGGGGAATAAGTAATACGTATAAACAGTCGTGTGCGTTGCCGAGCGAGGCACGTAGCGAGTGAGCACGGCAACCGTCGGTGAGATGTCAATCAACATATTTGGATAGACATACGCGCCGAAAACCGAATAGTCGTCTAGATCATCCATTGAGGGCAATAACGGCAGGTTTTCGTCTTTCTTGAAAGACAACGACGTCGCACCAGGTGTGAGACTCACACCCCAATCGGAACGATCTTCTTGAGTTGTTTTGCCAGTTTTGTAAACAGGTACTAGATCTACGAGTTCTGGGTGCACAACGGCGCAGTGCAAGCACTCGCTGTAGTTTTCGGCGAGCACCTTCCAATTGGCTTCGACTTCGTCAATCGTGGTTCGCGCGTTTTTGAGAGTTGCAAGATTGAATTTTTCGAGTTCGAGAGGACGTGAGTAGTGGTCAGTTAGCCATGTCGTTAAAGGTGGGGCATTGGGGTCGAGCGAAACAAAAATTGCCCCTTGCCATTCGTCTACATTGACTGGCTTCAAACCCAAAGTCGAGCGATCAATCGAATCTTTTTCATGCAGTGGGGTGGCGATGAGTGCGCCTTCGACCGAGTAGCTCCACGAATGATACGGGCATGTAATCGCCGCGCCGAAACCAGAACCGCTTGCATCGCAAAGTTGCGAACCGCGGTGCTGGCAAACGTTGTAATAGGCGCGCAGTTGATTTTCGCGATTGCGCAAAATCAGAATGCTTTCGTTGCCAATTTCGACTACCAAGCGATCGCCGACTTTGCCGAGTTCTTCACTGATGCCAGCAAAGCACCAATTCGTGCCGTAGATCTTTTGCATTTCGCGATTGAAGATTTCGGGTGAGTTGTATTCTTCGCGGTTAAAACTCTCGCTGAGCCCGTTGATTTCTTTTTCGGTCATGGGTTTTTCCATCCCAAACCAGTTGGAACATCTTCGTAGTCAACTGTCCAGAGTCGACCGCCATTTAGATCTGACCCGTCGTAACAGCGATAGCCGAGTAAGCGTTGCTGTAGAGGGGTCAATGTTTTTGCGCGGTCTTCGGTGACACCGAGGCAACCTGCTTCTTCTGGTGTAAGCCAGCCATATATATACGACATGTGAAGGCCGAAGCGGGCTTCGTTTTTGGTTTTGTTGGCACCTGCGCTGTGAAGAACCTTTCCGGTGTAGATCATGCCGCTGCCGAGTGGCATGGCGGCTTGCGTGATTTCATCTTCGGTGGCTTCACGCTTGTAGTTGGTCCATTTGTGGCTGCCGGGCACAACACGTGTCGCGCCGTTTTCGGCTGTGAAATCAGAAAGCGCGAGCATGCAACTAATTTGGCAAATCGAAGTTGTCGGCGTATTCATGGTCGGCCAGTCGTCTGAGTCTCGATGCATATATTGCGGGTTGCCGCCTGGCATGACGATCATCATTTGGCCGGTGTTCATCCAGTAACTCGCGCAATGTGGCTTGAGCAGAGCATCGGCGACGCCGAGCAAAATTGGGTGGACGAGCACCTCGTCGGCAAAAGTTTGCGAACGCTGTGCGAGGCGAGTAAACCGTTTGGTTTGTTCTCCCCAAAAATGATTGACGAGTTCGTGACTTGTCTTTGGGCCAACTTCAGTCGTCATCGTTGTTGATTTGAGTTCTTCGAGCATTCGCGCTACGACTTCGGGGCTCAGCATGTTGTGCACGATCACACCGCCATCGCGGTCGAGAACTTCGAGAATTTCGCTGAGTGGTGCAGTCTTGCCGTCAACAACTGCAAGATTCGGTTTGATCGTTGCAGTCCGCGTATTCATAGACAAATTCTACCAATTAGCCTTCTGTCATGCGTTTTGACCTGCAAATCAACCCAGGCAATTCAATTTGGCCCATCGCACGCGACGCTGCGCTTGCGGCTGAGGCTGCAGGTTTCAAAACTTTGTGGACAGTCGATCATCTTGCAGGCGATGTTATGCACGCGCCCGACATGCCTGAGTGTTTTACATTGCTCGGCGCACTTGCTGACGTGACTTCAAAGATTGAACTCGGGCCGTTAGTTGTCAATGTCGGCAATCGTCACCCTGCGATTCTCGCTAACAGTGTGGCGACAATGCAACAGATTTCTGGTGGGCGATTTGTTTTGGGTTTGGGTGCGGGTTCATCACCGAATAGTCCGTTTGCTGCTGAGCGCAGAGCAATTGGTTTATTGCCTCCTGCGAAACTTGCTGACCGTCATGCTGCTGTTATCGAGGCTCTCGATGTAATGAATGAACTGTGGTCGCCGACACGGCGTGCTGAACTTGTCGCATTTCCGATTGCGACCCCAAGACCACATGTGATTATTGGTGCGAACAGCGTTGCCTTGGCGAAAATTGCAGGCGAGCGCACGAATGGCATAAACATTCGCGCCAGCCATGAGCGGGCGGGTGAAATCTTGGCAGCAGCCAAACTTGCACACGCCAATTCAGGTATCGACAAAGCTTTTACGGTTTCAGTTTGGGAGCACTACGACGAAGCGCTTTTGCGTGG
>CANLHV010000100.1 GCA_947490975.1 Acidimicrobiaceae bacterium | reverse complement strand
GCACTTGCCTCGGCGGCATCGTTAAGAGGTGTCGATGTGCCGTGGGCATTCACCTGTTTGATGTCGCTCGGTGAAAGACCGGCATCGGCAAGTGCGAGTTTCATACACGCGATCGCACCCACACCACCAGGCGACGGTGCGGTGATGTGGTGAGCATCGGCATTGCTGCCTGCACCTAGAACTTCTCCGAAAATCTGTGCATTTCGGGCTAACGCAAGATCAAGCCGCTCTAGAACAAATACGGCAGCACCTTCGCCAAAAATAAAACCATCGCGAGTTGCGTCAAACGGTTTGCTGACTTTGGTTGTTGAAAGTGCGGTCATGTTGGCAAAGCCAGCAACTGCAGTAATCGTCGCTGCAGATTCGGCACCTCCAGATACGACAGCATCACAAAGACCCCATGCGACAAGTCGCGCGGCATAACCCAGAGCGTGAGTTGCCGCGGCACATGCTGTGCAGATTGTCTCGGCTGGTCCTTGGTATCCGTAACGCATCGAAATTGCTGCACCCGAAGCATTTGACATCATCATCGGCACTAGAAATGGTGAAACTCTGCGTTCGCCTTTTTCAACACGAACGATTACTTGTTCTTCTAAAGTTCGAAGACCACCAATACCCGTGCCAAAAATTGTGCCGATACGCGGCGCTTCGTAGGGAAGTGTGCCGGATTGCGAAATTGCTTCGGCTGCAGCCGCTAGAGCGTATTGTTCGCAGCGATCAGCTCGACGAGCTTCTTTTGGACCAGCAAAATATGGTGAAGGATCCCAATTTTCGACTTCAACCGTGTGGCTGCCAGAGACCCCAGGGCCTAGCAAACCTTGCCAGAAGTTTTGCTTACCTATGCCGCACGGTGCGACGACACCGTATCCCGTTATCGCAACTCTGTGGCCGGCGCCCTGCATGAAATTTAGTGCAGGTTAGAACTTAAGAAACTTTTGCAGTAACGAGATTGAAGGCTTTGCCGACAGTGTCGACGCCCTCAAGATCGCTTTCGGGCACTGTTATGCCAAACTCTTCTTCAAGTGCCATAACGAATTCGACCAGGTCGAGACTGTCTGAGCCAAGATCATCTTTGAAACTGGCTTCCATTGTGATTTTGGCGGCGTCTACAGCCAAAACATCTACTGCGCATTTTTTAAAGCGATCAAAAAGTTGTTGGTCCATGCAATGAGTCTAGTGCCCCATGCCAAGACCACCATCGACTGGTATTACTGCACCAGTTATATAGCCAGCATTTTCGGAAGCGAGAAACGCGACAACCGAGGCGATTTCTTGCGGGCTTGCCATTCGCGCCAGCGGCACAGCGGCCAGCATTTTTTCTCGTTGTTCTTGAGTTAGTGCAGCCGTCATATCGGTTTCGACCGGGCCAGGTGCAACAACATTAACTGTTATGGTTCGCGAGCCAAGTTCGCGCGCAAGTGATCGCGCCAGTCCGACAAGTCCGGCTTTTGATGCGGCATAGTTTGCTTGACCAGCCGAACCAAGTAGGCCAACTACCGATGACATCAAAATTATGCGACCAGATCTTGCACGCAGCATGCCTTGTGTTGCGCGCTTACAAACGCGATAAGCGCCGGTGAGATTGGCGTCAATCACTGAAGAGAAATCAGTTTCGCTCATACGCAACAAGAGCAAGTCTTTGGTTACGCCGGCGTTCGAGACGAGTATTTGAACTGGCCCGAGCTTTTCTTCGATTGCAGTAAATGCAGCGTCGACTTCTGCTTGAGAGGTGACATCACACTTCACAGCGAAAAAATCGCCAACCGGTTTTGTGGTGTTGTATGTGATCGCAACTTTGTCGCCGAGCTTTGCAAAATGCTGGGCACACGCCAAGCCGATACCTTTTGCGCCACCCGTAATAAGGACAACTCGGCTCATGATTGATTCCATTTTATTACTGCACTCGCGGCGGTCATTCCTGCGCCAAAACCAACAAGCAAGACATTGTCGCCCGTCTTTATGCGTGCATTGTCAGCCGCGTCAAACAGCGCCAACGGTATTGAAGCCGATGATGTGTTTCCGGTTTCATGAAGAACGATCGCTGCTTTGTTCATTGGTATATCAAGTCGTTTGCACGCGGCTTCAATGATGCGAATATTTGCTTGGTGGGGGACGACAAGGTCAATCTCGTTGGTGGTCAGACCTGCTGCCTTAATCGATTTTTCAGCCGAGTCGACCATGATGCGCACAGCACGACGAAAAACTTCTTTACCTTCCATATGCAACGTGCCGCCAATTTCGGCGTACAACAGTTCTTCGAGCGAGCCGTCTGCGTCAAAGTCCCAACCAAGCAGCTGACCTGGTCCGGCGGTGGCTTCGATTACTGCTGCGCCCGAACCGTCGGCAAACAAGATCGCCGTGTTGCGGTCTGTCCAGTCGGTAATTCTCGAAAGTGTGTCGGTGCCAATAACCAAAATGCGTCGCATGCCCATTGCGACGAGGCCATGACCAGTGATTAGCGCGTAGACAAAACCCGAACATGCGGCATTTACATCAAACGCTCCGCATCGCAGACCGAGCCCGTGTTGAACGGCGGCACTAGTTGCTGGCACTGTGCGGTCGGGTGTTGTTGTTGAAAGAACAATGGCATCAATCGACAAGGGATCAATGCCCGCCATCTCAATTGCTTTGCGACCAGACTCAATCGAAAGACTCGCTGTGCTTCCACCGATGTGTCGGCGTTCAATACCTGTGCGTTCGCGAATCCATTCGTCTGAAGTATCCATTGTCTTTGACAAGTCATCATTGGTGACGACTTTTTCAGGCAACGCGGTGCCCCAGCCAATAATTTTTGCGCCAACTGCATGTTTAGGAATTATCGGCATGAATCGATCGCTGTCATAGTCATATTGTGCGTAACCATGCGATTGGTTGGTGCGCAGTTAGTCGTTCACCGTCAACGCTGATGAAACTTTGCAAAACGCCATCAAAAAGCGAGCGGACTTCTTGTTCGCCGACCATGCCGAGCACATCTCCAACGCTAATGCGCGCACCGTTAGCAATTGATTTATTCGGGGCAAAGACACCGGCGCCCGGGCTAACTACTAGCCGTTCAACAGCAAATAGATGTTCTCCTTCGTGCAGCTGTTGTGCAGGCAGAGAGGTTGCGCCGATCCATTCGATCAGCTTGTCGAGTTCGACTGGTGTGCTGATGCTGAGTGTTCGCGCAGACTCGAGTGTGCGCTTGGCCATGCCGGTAAGCACGCCGCCTGGTCCGAGTTCGACGAAGTTGTTGATTCCGTTTTCTGACATTGTTTGCAGACACTGTTTCCAACGCACTGGGCTTGAAAGTTGAGCCGAGAGAAGTGTTGTCCATTCATTGCCTTGGTCGTGCGCTTTGGCGTCGACATTCGAAACGATTGGTACATCTGAATCTCGGGGCTTGGCCAATGCAATTGCCTCGCGCAATCTCTCGCGAGCAGGCGCCATTAGAGGAGTGTGAAATGCGCCAGACACAGGCAATGACATCACGCGCTTGGCGCCGAGTTCTTTGGCGTGGTCAGATGCGAGTGCCACGGCAGCTGAGGTGCCGGCGATGACAACTTGACCAGGAGCGTTGAAGTTGGCAACCCAAACATCGCTGTCGGCGCGACGGCAGGCAGTTTCAACTTGATCATCCTCAAGGCCCAACACTGCCGACATCACACCTGGCGATTTAATACCAGCCTCATGCATCGCAGCCGCGCGCTCAACAACTAATCGCACGCCGTCTTCGAAACTGAGTGCACCGTTGGCAGTCAACGCCGTGTATTCACCAAGAGAGTGACCAGCACAAAGGCTTGGTTCGAAACCAAGACGCTCTACTGCGTCGAGCACCATCAGACTTGAAACGAAAGTTGTCAATTGTGCATTGCGTGTGTCTTTGAGTGTCTCGGCATCGGCATTGAGAAGCAGATCGGCGACGTCACGCTCGGCGATATCGGATGCCTCGGTTACCAACTCCCAACTTTCGTGGTCTACCCAAGGTTTGCCCATGCCTGGTCGTTGTGATCCTTGACCAGGAAAGGTGAATGCGAGCATCTTCTAAGGAGTGCCTTTCGTGTTGTCTACATCGTAGAAGAAATATGAGTGATTGTGCAGTTGACGCTCAGTGTGGGCGTTGAACATTGGTAGATACGCTTAGCGGGCAAGCCCGAGTGGCGGAATGGCAGACGCGACGGACTCAAAATCCGTTGTCTGAAAGGGCGTGCGGGTTCGACTCCCGCCTCGGGCACTTAATGACAATAAAAAATTTCAATGATGCTTTTGTTGAACGTCGCTTGCGGCGTGGCTCTGTGACGATGCGCGAGTTGCGAGACGAACTTCGCATTACGACTGAGCAACTTGAATTTGTAGAAAGCGAAGCGCAAGAAAAAGAAATGCGAGCGATGGTCGCTGAGACTGCTGACGCGGCTCTCGAGCATCACGAAGCGCAGCGAACTCTCGAGACTATTCAGAAGTATCATCGCTATTTGCTCGCATCGATCGCTGAAACTGAGTTGCTCCAAGATCGTCTATTAGACAAACTCGGAAATTAACTAGTCGCGCGACATGGCAATTCGAATTGTTTTGGCCGAAGACGAGGCGATTATTCGTCTTGATCTGCGCGAAAGTCTTCAAGAAGAGGGCTATGAAGTTGTCGGTGATGTTGGGCGCGGCGATAAAGCAGTTGAGATGGTTGAGGC
>CANLHV010000099.1 GCA_947490975.1 Acidimicrobiaceae bacterium | reverse complement strand
GTGACTGGTTTTCAAAATATGACGGCAAAAATCTGAGCGATAGAAGCGATGTTGATATTGATCATGTCGTCGCACTCAAAGAAGCGTGGGATTCAGGTGCGTGGGCGTGGAGCATGTCGCAGCGCCAGGCATTTGCCAATGATCTGACTGACCGTCGCACATTGATCGCCGTGACTGATCGCGTAAACGCATCGAAGAGTGATAAAGATCCTTCGAATTGGATGCCGCCGTTGCGAAGTTATTGGTGTGCCTATTTAGGTGATTGGATTTCTGTGAAGGCGCGATGGGGTCTGTCGATGGACCAAAGTGAGTTTGGGCGAATCAAGAACTTGTTGGCAAATGAGTGTTCAACTTTGACGATTGCCAGTTGGAGTGCAGCACCTGGTTTTTCTAATTCGCCTGTAACGACGGCGACGACAGCGGCTACGTCGTCGACGACCGTGCGCTCGACTGTGGTGTCAACGACGACACAGGCGAGTTCGTCAAACAACGCTGGAACGGCAACAACTACGACGACGAACACGACCGCGAGCACGACGGCGAGTTCGAACACGACCGCGAGCACGACCGCGAGCACGACGGTGAACACGACGACCAACACGACGGCGACGAGCGGTGCGAAAGACATTTCTCCGGGTTCGTTTTGCGCCCCAGTAGATGGTTTGGGCACATATAAAGGAACGGTTTATGTTTGCTCGAAAACAAACGCCGAAGGTTCGCCATATCCAGGTGGGCGAGCCCGATGGCGCAGGGCAACCAACTAGGATTGACTCATGTCTAAGAAAACAAAAAAGAAAAAAGCCCGTATGCGCCGTTCGAAAGCCAATCACGGCAAGCGCCCAAACATGGGTCGCGGCTAACTAACTTTTCAGTCGTCTTCGAAGCCACGCTCTAAAAATTGCTGGCCAGTTTCACAGGTTTGTTGCAACGGGCACCAGCGACAGTGAGCGCCCGGGCTCAATTTCGGCTCACGATCTTCGCGAGTTAGTTCGTAAATTGCGTTAGCGCCATCAATAACTCGGCGCACTGCAGCCTGAAGAACGCCTTCGCTGACTTCTTCGACATCGGCACGTGCTGACTCGAGCGAATAAGTCGCCAAACGGCGCGGTGGTTGACCAGAACGCAATGACTCGACGAGTGCATAGAACCGAAGATCTTCGCGATGGTTCGAATAGATGCGACCGCTTTTAAGGTCGATGATAACTTTGCTGCCCGGGCCGCCAAGTGTGAGGTCGACACGTGTCGACAAAAAAATTAGGCCACCAAAAAGTTCGACACGCGCCGCGCTTTCGGTAACCGGTCGCCATGCGGCTTTCAGTGGCGGAAAACTTTCTTCAAACTTCGTATAAAGATCGACGGCGTAGCTGCGAAGTTGAGCGCGCTCGCCAGGTGACAACTGCGCGATGAACTCACTTGGGCCACGGCTTTCTTCGTCTTCGAGACGCGCGAGCGCTTCGTCGACGAGAAGAGCTGGTTCGATTGGCCCGCGCCAGTTGATCGAAAGTTCAACTGCTTTGTGCATGACCGTGCCACGCACATTCAGAATTGTCCATTCGAAAGAATCAAGCGACGCCAAATAGTTTGCTTCGCAACCGTGCACAGTAGTCAAACTACTTTTGCTGATAAATAGTGGACGATCAGGGCTCAGCTTTTTAGCCAGCGGCGCCAGCCCAGTTTCGACTTGCTCGCGAATTGAATCAACCACAGACAAAGGAAGAGGCACCCAACCTGCAGGTTTGCCGAGCACTTCGACAACATTTTGTTGCATCGGGTTTAGTTCGTTTGTTGTCATGGGGCGAGTACTTACATTACATAATGGGTGTTTTAGATAACCGTGCGATACCCATCTGTAATACTCGGCGCATGACAAGCACAAGTGATATCGCGAACACGACCACTCGTGACGTCGCGCTCGCTACCACTCGTGATATCGCGCTAGCTACAACTCGCTATGCCGAATTTGCGGTAGCGGCGCGGGTGTTGGCGAGTCAAGCGCATCGTCATGGCTTGAAGCCGCCGGGGTTTCGCAGCCCACCTCGTGCGCTGGGTGTTGATCGAAGTTTGCGTCGCATAAATGGTGGCGTGGTTGTTTCGGTGTTGCTGCGAGGTCGTCCGTTTGTTGCGGTGCTTGGCGACATGGTTGAAGGCGTGGTGGTGGCCAATCGTTTAATCGGTCGCGAGGCAGAAATTGCTAGAACTGTGCTGTGGGCAAGTGTCGAATCATTGTTAGTCAGCGATGAGGCTCAAACGCGCGTAGCCTGACAGAGTTGCCCAGGTGGCGGAATGGTAGACGCGGGGGGCTTAAACCCCCCTGGTGCGAAAGCGCTGTATCGGTTCGAGTCCGATCCCGGGCACACTAATTTTCAGTCTCTGGTCGTGTGCAGTAAAGCACATTTAACTCGGTGAGATTCTTGAACCGAGACATGGCACGATAGAGAGATGGCAAACGACGCAGCACGCGACGCAGCACCGATGACTGGTTCGCCATCAGCAACCGAACTTCGCGAACTGATGCAGTCTCGCGTGCCACAAATGGTCGAGCATCTTGGCGAATTCGTCAATCTTGAATCGCCGTCGCTTGACGTCGCGCATTTACAGCACACCGCGAAATATTTGGCCGATCTTTTCGCGGATGTCACCGGCAAGAAGGCAGAGATTATCCCTGGGGCAAATGGTCCGCATGTTCATTGGAAGGGAAGCGACGACACCAAAGTTTTGATCGTCGGCCACCATGACACTGTGTTTCCGCTTGGCACAACTGCAACTCGACCATTTTCAATTGACGGCGACATCGCGCGTGGCCCCGGCATTTTCGATATGAAGGCCGGCATCGTGCAGGCGATTTATGGTTTGAGCGCGATTCGTGATTCGTATCATGTTGAAGTTTTGATAACTGCCGATGAAGAAGTTGGTTCAGAAACATCGCGCGAACTGATCGAAGCTCGTGCGCGTGCAACTGGTGCGGTGCTGGTGCTTGAACCGAGTGCCGACGGAGGTGCGCTGAAAATTGCGCGCAAAGGTGTTGGCACATTCACCGTGCAAATCGCTGGTCGTGCGTCGCATGCGGGTCTCGAACCTGAAAAAGGCATCAACGCGCTCGTAGAACTTGCGACTCAGGTGCAGCGCATTGTGGCAATGGCGCGACCCGAACTCGGCACGACGGTCACGCCGACTGTGGCGACGGCTGGTAACGCCGAAAATGTTGTGCCTGATGCGGCGATGATCAAAGTTGATGTGCGCGTTGTGTTGCCCGAAGAAAAAGAGCGCATTGAGCGCGAGATGTCACAACTCAAGCCAGTTGTTGACGGCGCAGCAATAAAAGTTTCTGGCAGCGTCAATCGACCGCCGATGCATGAGTCGGCAGGTCGCAAACTGTTTGGTGTCGCCGAAACTGTCGCCAAAGATTTAGGGATTAAAAACTTGCAAGGTGTTGCAGTCGGCGGTGGCTCAGACGGCAACTTCACTGCGGCGATCGGCGTGCCGACACTTGACGGCATGGGCGCAGTTGGCGGTGGCGCACACGGTGTGACCGAACATATTTTGATTTCAACAATGGGCGAACGCGCCGCACTTGTTGCTGGCGTTGCTCGCGCCCTCGTCAACCGCTAACTATTTCTCAGCAATTCTTCGGTCTGGGTTACAAGCGGTGGCTTAGAAATCTTTAGTTCTTCAATTTGCCATAATGCAAAGTCCATGTAGCCGTGCATACAAAGGGAAGTGAACCACTTCTCAATATCTTGCTCAATTATTGCTCGTCCCTGAGCCGAGTTATTCGGGACAAAAATCACATCACCATACAACTGAATGCTGTTTCGCCAATTAGACGAATTCTTGGAAACTAGATGACCATCCATCAAGTGGAGAGGAAAGTAACCCAAGTCTTCAAGTAAAGAGCCAACTGCAAAAAGAGTCTTTTGTCCTTTATAAATCTCTGTTGTTGCACATTCGGCACAAATCAAGAACGGTCGGTGTTTGCCAAGTGCGGAGAGAATTTCGAATTCAGATCCCTGGGTGTCAATCTTGAGCAATTCAATCTTTATTTCTTCGTATTTCACTACATCATCGAGACGCCGAGTTTCGATGTCGACAGTTTTTTCGACCGTAAATCTGCTTACACCCTCGGAACCAATTGCCATCAATCCGATCATGTTGCCACTTGGATGTAGCAAACTGCTCCCACCTCTTTTTTTTGTTAGGTAGAGAGTTTTAACTGAATTGCTGTCAGAGATTGCAGCATTTATAACTTTGGCTTCTTGATTCGAGTATTTCATTTGCATTTTTGTGAATTCTTCAAAATCTGGTTCGAAGAAAATCTTCTTTAAAATTTGTTCGAATGGTTCAAGAAAATCGAGCAGACCATCTCTCGCGCCGATGTCGGCATAGTTGATTGGCTCAGCGAATAGTCGCTTGCTCGCATCAGTTTTAAGAAATGCCGTACGGTTTATTTGCTTTGAATCGAGTTGAGAGACCAAATCACGAACTTGGTGAAAAGTTTTGTAATAGCGGGCAACAAGTAGTAGAGGTAAACGAAGAGTTGAAACAACCGACCATTTGTTTTTAAGCAGTCGTTTTAGCATTTTTTATTCGAGTTCGGTGAAGGTGCCCGAGGCAAGAGTATTTGCGTCGAGAGTGCCGGCTTGGCGGTAGATCTCGAGTTTTTCGCGTGTGTCGGCGATGTCGAGATTGCGCATCGTTAGTTGAC
>CANLHV010000098.1 GCA_947490975.1 Acidimicrobiaceae bacterium | reverse complement strand
AACTTCTGCGCTTTCAACCATCGCAAAAAGCCACAGCCTGAACCCGTCAAGGTTGGCGCAAGGTATTGCAAACTCGACACTGCCGTCATCGCGGTCACGAATCACAGAACTTTCACCGAACTCGCGCCGAACACCTGCGGCTAAAGAAGCATCAACCAACACGACTGCTGTTGTCACTTCACTATCGCCTGCAGCCAACATTTGCTTTTCAGTCGGCACTGCCGCCGCTACATCAAAATCAACCGGCGTTTTAAAAGCACGAGCGTCACCTGCCGAAACTGTGCCTTCAATTCGATCAACGCGAAAAACTCTTTTGTCTCGACGCAGGTGATCAAAGCCGATGATGTACCAAAAACCATTTCGCGAGAGCATCCCATATGGGTCAACTTGTCGCTTCTCGCCTTTGTAGTCAAAATTCAGTGTCTTTCGTTTCATCACTGCGTCGGTGATCACGCTCATGTTTTTGTCGACTAATCCGATATTCACGCTCATTGACGCTTTGCCGAGAATTCTTTCTCCCCCGAGTTTCCAAAGCGCTTCTTCGCCGTGCTGAGCACCCAGGTGAACAGTCGCCACAGCAAGTTGCAGCGCAGCGCGTTCTTCTTCGGTCAGCCTCAAATCGCTGAGTTCATAATTCGATCGATTTACCCAATAGGTCACTTCACCGGCTGCATCGCCACCAAGAGTTTTTGTCTCAATCGGAATTCCCATTTCGCGCAACGCGGCTTTGTCACGCTCGAATGCTGCGCGTGCTGCTTCATCGCTATCGGGATATTGTTTGCCCAACTCTTGGCGCACTTGTCGCAAAGTCAACGGCTTCGCTCGGTCGACGAGCAACGCCAGCAGATTCATCATTCTCTCTGCTTGCGAAATTTTCACCGCTGTAAATCCAGTTGGCATATGAACAGCGTAGGCGCAGAGACTTGCCCCACCGAGCAACTGAATTTCTGGTTAACTACCTGACACTTGGTCGCAGTTAGCTCTTTGACTTCAACTGGCGATACTTGTCGATCAGGCTTTTTGTCGAAGCGTCATTAACTGCCGAAGTGCTTTGGTTGATCTGCTGGTTGATTTCAATCGACAAAGTTTTACCCAATTCAACGCCCCACTGATCAAAACTATTTATCTGAGCAATGATTCCGTGCACAAAGACACGGTGCTCATACAACGCAATTAACGCACCAAGAGTTCTCGGGGTCAATGATTTTGCCAAAAATGTAGTCGACGGACGACTGCCTTTCATCTTGCGGTGCGGTGCGATTGCTGAGTCGTTTGTTTCGGCTTGGTTTTCGCCAAACGCCAGCGCTTTGGCTTGAGCGAACATATTGGCCACTAGTGCGTCGTGCGAAACCAGATCAACATTCGTCAATTGCGCGAATCCGATGAAGTCGACCGGCACAACCTGTGTGCCTTGATGCAACATTTGCATGAACGCATGCTGAGAGTTCGTACCAACCCCACCCCAAACCACCGGTGACGTCGCAATATCGGCTGGCGTGCCATCGTGCCGCACCGATTTGCCGTTGCTTTCCATTATCAACTGCTGCAAGTAACTCGGCAAAAGCCTCAATGCTGAGGCATACGGCAAAACCGCCTGACTCGAGTGGCGACGAGTGCCAAAGTTAAACACATCAATTAATCCCAGAATCAATGCGATGTTGTCTTCGGGTTTAGATGTTTGCATCTGCTCGTCGACACTTCGCATTCCGGCCAAAAATTCTTTGAATGTCTCGAAACCAAAAGCAATTATCGGAGCCAAACTCATCGCCGAAGCAATCGAATATCTTCCACCTACCCAGGGCCAAATCTGAAACGAGTTCGTCGCATCTACATCACTCGAGCGAGCCTGCAACAAGTTCGCCGAAACCACCACAAAGTGCTCAGCAAGTACGTCACTTTCAAGCCCGACCCCCAGGCCAGTTGCAAGCCACTGTTTTGCAATGCGAGCGTTCGCCAGAGTTTCGGCAGTCTTGAACGACTTCGAGCAAACAATGAACAAAGTCTCTTCTGGCTTGCACCGCGCTAGAGCAGCGTTAATTTCTGTTGAGTCGATATTGGCGACAAACAAGCACTCGATCTCTGGTTTGCGGCCCGCACTCAGCACGTCGAATATGAGAGCAGGGCCGAGATCGCTTCCGCCGATGCCGATGTTGACAATTTTCTTAAACTTTTTTTCGCTTCGCACTTTCTCAGAAAAACTCTGAACCTTTTCAAGCTCGTCGTGCACTTGCTTGATGATGTCTTGGCCGTTGAGTTCTAGTTTGGCTGTCTTTGGCGAGCGCAAAGCCGTATGCAACGCCGCTTGATTCTCGGTGAAGTTAACTCGCTCACCGCCGCGCATTTCAGCAAATTTCGCGACAACCCCTGCTTGCTCAGCCAGGGTCAACAAAGTTTTCAACGCTTGCGCATCAATTAGTTGCTTCGAAAAGTCGACGACAATCTCAGACTCACCATCGATCAGAGTTTTAGTCATGGCTTTCACTCTGAATTCGTCGTGATCAAAAAGAGCCCTTAACGAGGTGTCTTTGATTCGCTCAGAATCAGTCAAAACTTGTTGCCACAACTTAGAAAGGTCGTTAGCCATTGATTTAAGGCTACTGACTAGGGTGAATAGCCGTGCCAAAGTCATCTGAACGCTCGGGCATCGCCTATGCACTCGGTGCTTACATCACGTGGGGATTCCTCACAATTTATTGGAAGTTCTTAAACGACTTCAACGCATTCGAACTAATCGGCTGGCGCATCGTTACGTCTGCAGTTGTTCTTCTCGCAATCTTGGCGTTTAACAAACAAATTCGCAACTTGATCGGTGCGCTTCAAGACAAGCGAACTCGCAAAACTATTGGACTCGCCAGCATCATGCTCTCAATCAACTGGACAACATATGTCTGGGCGGTTGTCCACGATCACGTACTTGAAACCGCACTTGGCTATTTCATCGCACCAATCTTCACGATGCTGCTTGGCTTCATCATTTTGCGTGAGCCGGTTCGTGCTTCACATCGCATCATCATTTTGCTAACCACTGTTGCAATCGCAATCTTGACGTATTCATACGGCCAGCCACCATGGCGTGCTCTGCTCATTGCAACTTCATGGAGCATCTATGGCTACCTTAAAAAACAAGTAAAGCTGACAAGCCTCGAAAGTCTGTCAGGTGAAGTAATCGTGTTGCTGCTTCCGGCTATTGGGTTGGTCATGCTCACCTTCAATCGCACCGATTCGGTACCCAATATGGCAACAGGCATCGAATGGGTTTTGGTGTTGCTGACTGGTCTCATGACCGCAATCCCGTTGCTCATGTTCGGCGCTGCATCGCGTCGTGTTCGCCTTAGCGTGCTCGGCCCGATGCAATTTCTCGTGCCGACATTTAACTTTCTGTTGGGTTGGCTTGTCTACAACGAAGAACTCAATGCGCTTCGATTAGTTGGTTTTGCATTCGTTTGGGTTGGCCTTGCAATCTTCTTTGCCGACTCTTACAAGTCGACAAAAACTAGAAACTAGACAGCAGCCGAAACTTTAAACGCTGCGCCTGCGAGCAAAAGTTTCATCGACCGAACCAGTTCGGCGGTGCGCTTCGAGTCGCGGTAGACCATGTTGAATCGCGCCAACCCTGCCAGCACAACCATCAACATGTCTTCAAGTGACCGTGCTGAAATTTCTGGGTTAACTTCTCCGCGTTCAACGGCAGACTCAGCGATTGTCAGCAGAATTCGACCGATTTGATTGCCTATCGGTAGAACGGCCTTCATTAATTCAGGATGTCGATGCGCTTCGGCAGAAACGCTCAGCACAAACGAGACGACCGCGGGTTCTCGCCGTGTCAATGTCGCCAGCGCGTCGACCATGCTCGAGATATTTTCAGTTATCTCGCGATCGGCACTAACCGAATCTTGAATCGTCTTGCACACGAGGCTCTGTACATCCATAAAGACGGCAACATACATGTCGACTTTCGACGGAAAGTAGTGATAAATCGCCGCCGTAGTTATGCCGGCAGCCTTTGCCAGGCTTTTATTGGTTGTCGCGTCAAAACCTTCTGTCGCAAAACTACGTCGGGCTTCAACCAACAAGCGATTACGCGTGTCGGCACCTTCGCAACCGATCGGTCGACCCAATTTTGACATGTGCCAACGATAGGTCGTTAGCTGCGCAAAATCCGAGTCAGAGCAATTGCTAGTTCGACTGGTTTATCACCCTGCACAGAGTGTCCCGCGCCATCTATAACTAAAACTTCGGCGTCAGGTTTGCGACGAATGAGTTCGGCGACATCGGCGTCGTCAACCACCGGCGAAACTCCGCCGCGAACAAGAGTCATTGAAGACTTAAGACTTTCAATCACGTTCCAGAGTTCTGCAATTCGATCTAGTCGTTTTGCTGAATCTTCTTTTGAAGGATGCGTTGAACGGTCATATCGCCACTGCCAAGAACCATCTTCAAGTTGTTTGGCATTATGCAAAATTCCTCGACGCAGAGAGCTCTCGCTGCGAGTCGGGTTGTGTTCGATAGTTCGCTTCAACAAATCTTCGAAACTAGCGAAAGACTGCGGCCCATTAACAAAGTCGGTTATCGCTTTTGACTTTTCAGAGTTGACACCAGGAGTGATATCAACGACGACAATTTTTGGTGCGAGATCGGGGCGCATGCCTGCCAACGCAACGGTTGTTAATCCACCAAGCGACATGCCCACTATTAGTTTTGCCTTGGGTGCCCA
>CANLHV010000097.1 GCA_947490975.1 Acidimicrobiaceae bacterium | reverse complement strand
ATTGAAGTTTTCGTGCGGCCGCCACCTGCTTCTTCACCACGACCAAGCAACACGAACTCGCCTAAACCTAATTCGATTGCCACGCGAGACAAAGCAGTCGAATTGACGACGATCTTGCGCAAGTCGGTTAACTTGCCTTCGTCAAAATCTGGATAACGCCGATACATCACGTCGGCAACTACAAAGCCGATTAACGAGTCACCCAAGAATTCAAGTCGCTCGTTTGATTCGAAGCCTTCGTTTTCTGCAGTCCACGAACTGTGACGCATCGCGGTCTCAAGCAAAGCGATGTTCGTGAACTGATAATTGATTTTCGCTGAAAGATTATTAAGTGATTCAGGCACAATTTTATTGTTGCACGGCTTGGCGAATTTTGCCGACCATGTCGACTTCAACCATCTCTTTTGCCACCTTAATGCCGTTCAACATCGCTCGCGAACCAGATGAACCATGAGAGATGATGCACACACCGTCAACACCAAGCAAGATCGCCCCGCCGTAGGTATCTGGATCAAACGTCGAATACAAACTCAAGAGCGCCGGCATGATGCCGTCAGCATGCTCTTTATATTCGGGCGCACTGATCGCAGCAAACAATGCTTTGACCACGCCACGCATCGTGCCCTCTAAAGTTTTTAGTGCCACATTGCCCGTGAACCCGTCGGTCACGACAACATCAACTTTGTCTGTCATGATGTCACGACCTTCAACATTGCCGATGAAGTTCAAGTTTTTGGCATTCGAAAATAATTCGTAAGCCTGTTTGCGCAATGTGTCGCCCTTGCCTGGTTCTTCACCGATCGAAAGCAAACCAACGCGCGGATTCTTAACACCAAAGCGGGCATCTGCGTAAACACTGCCCATTAATCCAAATTGCACCAGCCACTCTGGCTCGACTTCGGCGTTCGCACCTGCATCAAGCAACACAGTGGGTGTCGTGCCCGGTGCGGGTATCGGCGTGGCGATTGCCGGCCGCTTAACACCAGCGATACGACCCATTCGCAACAATGCCGACGCCATCGTCGCACCTGTGTTGCCCGCAGAAATCATCGCACTGGCTTTGCCGTCGCGCACTGCTTCGGCTGCACGCACAAGCGTTGAGTCTTTTTTAGTTCGTACCGAACTAGCGGCATCTTCGTGCATTTCGATAACTTCACTTGCTTCGATTAATTCGAATCCTTCACAGCCGGCCAAGCCGCGCGGCCCAACAAGAATTACGTCAATGCCAGCGGCAACCGCTTCGCGCGCACCTGCGATAATTTCACTCGGTGCTTTATCGCCCCCGAGGGCATCAACAGCAATTGGCAGCATCGTTACAACAAACGACGCGAACGTCCGAAATTAACTCGCGTCGACGTTGACTGCGACGCGACCCTTGTACCAACCACATGAGCCACAAACAGTATGTGGACGCTTGGCGGTGCCACATCGCGGGCACGAGCTCGAACTTGGCGACTTGAGTTTCCAGTTCGCAGCCTGACGCATGCGACCCTTTGACTTAGATTTCTTTTTCTTTGGAACTGCCATCGCAAACTCGGCTTTCGTAAATTCTGGACTAACTAGAAATATCTGTTACTAGAACGACATGGAACACTATCTAGTTTTCAAGCGTTTTACTCGGTGCCTGATTGGGTTTCGTCTGCTTTTAAAGCATCTAAAGCAGCCCACCGCTCGTCACGCACCTCGCGCGAACATGAGCATGGCGCCGACTGAAGATCAGCACCACACTGAGGGCAAAGACCTGGGCAATCGGCGCGGCAAAGTGGCGCGAGTGGCACCGACAGTAAAACATTCTCGCGGGTCATTTCGAGCAGGTCTAATTGTTCACCAGTTATCGGGTAAGCATCAGGGTCGCTGATCACGGCTTGATAGAGCTCTTGCACTTCGACCTCGGCTCGACCAGATAACGGTCGCAAGCATCGTCGGCATTCGCATCGCCAATCGGCTTGCAGCGTGCCGTGAACAACAATGCCGTCGGTCAAGGCTTCAAGAGTTAAAGCAACATCAATTTTTGAACCATCAACAATTCGTGAGTCAGCGAAGTCGAACTCACTGGCATCAATCTGTCGATCAACATCACGAATGCTTCCGGCTCGCCGAAGCAGCTCGGCGATATTTATTAAAAGTGGCGACGCCAAAACTTGATTTAGAGTTCGTCGTCTTGATCGAAAAGACCGCTAGCAGCATCGTCGAGCGAGACCTCGTGCGCAGGTTGTTGCGCCACGATTGACAAACGGGCTCGCCCTTCGGCAACAGTTTTTGTCAGACGGTCGAGCAAAATCTCGAAACTACCGAGACGACGATCCAAAAAGTCTTCTGTCTCACTCTTCAATCGACGCGAATCTTCATTTGCCGCCTCAATCACTTGTCGCGCTCGGGCTTCTGATGCGCGAACAACTTCGGTGCGTTGCACCATTCGCTCGGCCTGCACTCTTGCGGCTTCTAAAATTTCGTCGGCCTCACGCTGAGTTTTGGCTAGAAAGTCTGCGCGCTCTTTAAGCATCCATCGCGCTTCGCGAATCTCGACTGGCAGGCTGTCAAGTGCGTCTTGCAAAATGCCCAAGACTTGTTCGCGATTAATTTTTGGAGCGCTCGACAATGGTGCATTCGGCGCACTCGAGATAGCGCCAATAGCTTCAGTGATAAACGCTTCTGAATCACCAAGTTCTACAGGCACGGTTTCGCCGTCAAATGAATCTACGACCTTGTCGTAATTTTGAAAATCGTCGAACTCATCGGTTGGCATAATTCTCCCTATTTTTTATTTTTAGTAATTGCATCGGCGACAACCGAAGGCACGAGCGCTGAAACATTGCCACCGTTTTGAGCGATATCACGCACATAGCGACTGCTAATAAACGAAAACTGGGGCTGAGCGATAAGCAAAACAGTTTCAACCGAGCCGACGATTCGATTCGTGTCTGCCATTTGAACTTCGGCATCAAAATCGGCGGCATTGCGCACACTTTTTACTATGAAGTTGGCGCCAAACTTTGCCGCCGCATCAATTGCTAGACCTGATGCCGCATTCACCGAGACACCTTTAATGTCGCGCGTCGCCGCTTTCGCCAGTTCGACTCGCTCGGCGATCGAAAACATACCAACTGGTTTTTCTGGGTTGTGCATCACTACGACTGCTACTTCGCCAAACAAATTCGCCGCCTGACGCACAATGTCGACATGCCCAAGATGAATTGGGTCGAAACTTCCCGGAAACATCGCTTTCATCGCATCCCCTACGGTACTCGCCTCAAATACGTCACGTGGGTGCGCCCATATCGTTTGGTCCGAGTTGGCTCCCAGCCAGAAACATCCGTAATTTCTCGGCTACTTTCGGCCACGACCAGCGGCGCCGAAATTTGGTCTAGCAACTGTTGCCACTTCGCAAAATCATATGGCGGATCAGCCAGCACGAAGTCAATCTCTGAATATCGCGCTAAGCCTGAGATCGCATCTCCGCGCACAACAGTCGTGCGACTAGTCAGGTCAAGTTTCGTAATATTGTCTTGCAAACTTGTGAGCGCATCTTTGTCGCGCTCGATAAATGTGCAATGCGCAGCTCCACGTGATAATGCCTCAATGCCCAGCGCACCCGAACCAGCGAAAAGGTCTAGCACTCGCGCGCCGATAATTACATCCATGCTGGTCAGCGCATTAAAGATTGCTTCTCGCGCCATGTCGGTTGTCGGCCGAGTTGTGTCGCCAAGTGGGGCAACAATTTTTCGCCCGCGCAACTCTCCTGCCACAATTCGCATGAGTTCACGCTATTGCCACTGCACACTGTTCTGAGTCACTGTTTATCGGGTGGTCAAGTGGTTGAATTAAGCGGTGAGCAACAACTCGTACGATTCAAGCGATTCAGACGAGTTCGCCTCAGGTCGCGCCGAAGCACCTTCTGAATCGATTATTTGTGTTGACTGCGGAGGACGCGCACATCTGTTGACTCATCCTCCCGAAGACGGAAGTTGGCAAATTGGTGAAGTGGTTGCGTATCGATGCAGTGACTGCCGCGACCGCTGGGACATAGTGCTCGCACCAGAAGGGCAATGAGAGCAACTAGTTTTTGAACAAAAATTCTTCTTCGTCGGGCGTCAAGAGCAAGTCAATTTCATCGCGAATCTCTTTGTGACTGGTCAAGGTTGGGTCGCTTGCAATTAACTCGTTCGCTGCGGCTCGCGCCAACTCTATAAGATCGCGGTCACGTCGCAACGACGCAAGCTTCAAGTCGCTTCTACCCTTTTGAGCAGTGTTCATGATCGTGCCCTCACCACGTAACTCAAGGTCGACTTCGGCGAGATAAAAACCATCTGTTGATTCGACTAACGCATCGACACGAGGCGAAGCAACTTCTGGGTTACTAGTTACAAGCCAGCAACGCGAGGCAATCACACCGCGACCAACACGTCCGCGAAGTTGATGCAGCTGTGCGATTCCGAAACGATCGGCATCAAGAACGATCATGCAAGTTGCATTCGGCACATCAACACCGACTTCGATGACCGTAGTTGCCACAAGCACGTCGAGTTTTCGATCGCGAAACTTATTCATCGTCTCATCTTTTTCACTCGAAGACATCCGGCCGTGCAACAAACCAAGTTTCAAACCTTTTAGTGCGGTCTTGCCAAGAAGTTTGAAAGTGTCTTCGGCAGAGGCAACTTGCAACTTGTCGCTCTCTTCAATTAGCGGACAAACAACGAACGCCTGCTGACCCTGTGAAACTGCTTC
>CANLHV010000096.1 GCA_947490975.1 Acidimicrobiaceae bacterium | reverse complement strand
TGGCGCTGCGACATGCTCCACGCCCACGCACCTGAATCCCACGCTTCTTTGAGTGCGACGACATGATCAATATCAACATCGCTTCTATCGCTCAGATTTTTGCCGTCATATTTTGAAAACCAGTCACCAGCAACTACAAAACATCGATAGGGGTCGACTTGCGGCTTTGAAATGCTGTCGCGCTTCAAAACTTCTTCGCGGGTGTCGCATCCGTTGCCGTCAAGATCTGACCAATGAACGAACAAACTGCGCTTGTAGCCAGTCTTATATTCGTTTTCGACTTTTATCGACGCGAGTACAGACTTCGCATCGTTAGTAGCAAACCGCTGCGTCTGCGCAGCCTCGCCTGGCTCACCTGTTATGTATGCAACACTCGAAATCGCGACAACAAGCGCAGCGCCATTTGCTGCGATTCGCCACTTCATCTTTTCAGCGTATCGTTACGCTACTTGCGAAATATTTGTCGCCGTCATCTCGTCACTGACATCAATAAAGATGCATTCGCCTGGGCAAACCTCAGCAGCACGCAACACACTTTGACGATCGCGCGGCGCCACACGAGCGAGACTTCCCGCGCCACCTGGGTCATTTAGTGGTACACCGTGCTCAGCAACATATGCGATGCCATCTTCAAGCAACTTAAATGCATCTGCGCAATGGTCTTCGCACAACCCATCGCCTGTGCATAGGTCTTGGTCAATCCAAACGCGCATCTCGCTCAGGCTACTTAGTCAAATAAGCCGCAATCAGCGCGGCGATCAAAATCACATTGCGCGCGACATCTAACCAGCTCATCGGTCGCTGCGAGGTGGCCCCAAAACATGAACATGGCAGCCTCTCCGGGTCACGCAATCGCACGAGTAGCAAAACCGTGAAAGCACTTAGCAAGAGCAGACTTGCTGCAACCGTTTGATCAAACCACCAACCACCGACTAGCAACACAGCCAGTGCAATTTCGGCCAAAGGCACAAGCACGACAAATGGGTCGGGCGCACCTAGAGCTCGTGCCTGAAATGTCCAATTGTCAAATGTTGCGAATTTCGCAACACCTGCATATACGAAGACCGCGGCAACAGTTAGCGCAAAAACAAAACTCACGACAACGGAGATGTTGTGACAACGGCTCCCTTTGAGAACACCATCGGGTTACCCGCACCAGCAACGGATTCAAGGCTCGCAACGCGCCCAACAACAAACAAATGATCGCCGATTTGTGAACTCGACTCAACTTTGCAGTCGATATATGCAACACAACCATCGATCATCGGCGACTTCAACGCTGAAGGTGACCATTTCACACCTTCATAACGATCGTCGCTCTCTTTGGCGAACCGCCAACACAACTCACCTTGAGTTGCGGCCAACACATTCACGCAAAACGCACCCGACTCGGCAATTGCTGGCCAAGATGTTGAATTCAAACCCGGAAAAAATCCGACAAGCGGCGGATCAAGTGAGATCGAACTAAACGAACCGATCGTTAATCCTTGAGGTTTACCTGACTTGTCTAAACCAGAAATAATCACGACGCCTGTCGGAAAGTGTCCGAGAACCGTTCGAAATTCTTTGCTGTCAAACTGCGAATTCATTGCTTTCAGACTACGCCACCAACCTCAACGGTCATTCCATCTGCTGCGGCAAACACTTCAAAGCCGCGATTTTTTGCCACTCCGGCAAGGCGTTGGGCAATTACATCGAGCGCATCATCGGTGCGCGATGGGTCATGATGAAACAATGCCAAACGCTTCGACGATGTTGTCTCGGCTACCCACATTGCAAATTCAAGTGTCGAGTGACCCCAATCTGGCTTGAGTTCAAATTCGGCGGGTGTGTATTGCGAATCATGAATCAATAAATCAGTGCCCTGACAAAGCTGGCGGGCGCCAGTCGTAATCGCAAAACCTGATGTCGGCTGTTGATGATCCGAAAGATACGTAACTGTCGAACCGCCGACCGTAACGCGAAAACCAAGTGTTGGCCCCGTATGCGGCACAAAACGGCTTATCACTTTCGTGTTGCCAATCATGAAGTCGTCATCACCAACTTCGTGAAAATTAATTGTGGCTTTGAATTCATTCAAGCTGATCGGAAAAATCGGCGGACAAATCTTTTTCAAAAATATCTCGCGCAAACTTCGACCATCTTCTTGTTTCGGCGCATAAACATTCAGCACGGTTTCTTCGCAGAGCAGTGGTCTAAAAAATGGCAAGCCTTGAATGTGATCCCAATGCAAATGAGTCAACAAGCATGCACCGACAAATGGTTTAGGTTTTGCTTCATCTTGCGAACTATTCATGTATCGCAACCCAGTGCCAAGATCAAAAATTATTGGAGACTCATTCGCCGAACTAACTGAAACGCAAGATGTGTTTCCGCCATAGCGATGAGTTTGTGGGTCATGGCACGCCGTTGAACCACGGACGCCATGAAACGTCACAGTTAAACCAGATTCCCCCACAGATGAAACGGTATTGGTATCGCAATTCAGATGTAAAGACCCAATGGGGTGACCTTCGTCGCAGGCAACTAAATTTGAATTTGTGGCTGACATCAAGATGAAGATCGAATGCGTCTCAGCGAACGGCACCGATTTCTCTTATCTCGAGTGTGGCACTGGCAAATTGGCGTTGCTCCTGCACGGCTTTCCCGACACGGCACAAACCTGGCGACACCTGATGCCCCAACTTGCAGAAATGGGATATCGAGTCGTCGCACCATTCATGCGTGGCTATGCGCCAAGTGCCGTGCCTTCAGATGGCTGTTATCAAACTGCGATGTTGGCTCGCGACGCCAATGCCTTACACGAAAATCTCGGCGGCGATAGTGAGGCAATAATCATCGGCCACGACTGGGGTGCGCCAAGTTGTTACGGTGCTGCGATCGATGCACCAAACCGCTGGCACAGAGTCGTTGGCATGGCAGTGCCGCCGACTGCTGCCCTTGGTATGGCGTTCGTGCAGAATCTTGAACAAATCAAAAAAAGTTGGTACATGTTTTTCTTTCAACATGGTCTTGCCGATTTAGTTCTCGGCGCCAATAATCATGCTTTCATTGAAATGTTGTGGCGCGATTGGTCGCCTGGTTACGACGCGAGTGTCGATCTCGAATTCATACGTAAGTCATTGGCCGACCCAAAAAATTTGCAAGCAGCACTTGGGTATTACCGCGCAACTCTTGGCGACGGCTATCGCGATCCACAACTTAGCGAGTTGCAAAATCAGATGGCCGCGAGCGTGCCAACACAGCCGTTGCTCTATCTTCACGGCGCCAATGATGGTTGCATTGGCGCCGATGTTGTCGAGTCGGCGAAAAAAATTGCACCTGCAAACGTAAAATTTGAAGTCGTTGAAGCCGCTGGGCACTTCTTACAACTCGAACAACCCAAAGTCGTTAACAAACTAATTTGTGATTTCTTAGCGAATTAGTTGATGACAGCCCCGCAAAATCCACTGCGCGACGGTTGGACTTTAATTGTCAAGCGCGAATGTGCAACTTGCGTGATGATCGTGCCTGTGATTACACGACTCGCACGCGAACTGACGTCACTTACGGTTTACACACAAGATGATCCAACTTTTCCTGAAGGTGTTGATGCTGTTAGCGATTTAGATTTAGCCGCCAGTTGGTACGCCGACATCGAAACTGTGCCGACACTGATTTTTCGCCAAAACGGTGTTGAAACTGTACGCACTGCAGGTTGGGTGCGAAAAGAATGGCGCGAATTAACCGGCATCGCTGACCTCGGCAGTGAACTTCCAGAATTTCGACCAGGTTGTGGCTCTATGAGCGTCGACCCCGACGTCGTCGACAAACTTCGTGTGCGATTCGGTGGCGAAGTTTTGCACGCCCGACGAATTGACATCGCCGCCGCAGAGGACGAATTCGAAGCGCTTTTTGCTCGTGGCTTCACTGACGGCTTACCAGTCGTGCCACCGACTCCTGAACGTGTGATGCGCATGCTTGCTGGCACCTCGCGAGCGCCCCAAGAAGTTGTCGCGATTGCTCCCCCAGATTTGGTTGAACTCACAGTCGAAAAAATCGCAATCAATGCGGTGATGGCAGGTTGTCTTCCCGAATATTTGCCTTGGGTGATCGCTGCGATCGAAGCAGTTTGCACTGATGAGTTCAATATGCACGGCGTTCTGGCGACCACGATGCCGGTCGGCCCTGTGATTGTTTGCAATGGCCCGGGCACGCGAGCAATCGGCATGAACTCAGGTGTAAATGTTCTCGGTCAGGGAAATCGCGCGAATCTAACAATCGGTCGTGCGGTGCAGTTGATTATCCGCAATGTCGGCGGTGGACGACCCGGCGAAGTTGATCGCGCCGCTCACGGCAACCCAGGCAAGTTGAGTTTCTGCTTCGCCGAAGACGAGGTTGGTTCACCGTTCAGTTCGCTTTCGGTCTCACGCGGATTCGATGCGTCCCAAAATACTGTCACTGCTTTCACCGGCGAAGGCCCAAGATGTGTCGTCGATCAAATTGCGCGCGAGCCAGAACATCTCGCACAAACTTTGGCTGCGTGTTTGCGCACAGTTCATCATCCGAAGTTGCCGTTTGCGTTTGATGCCATGTTGATTCTCGGCCCCGAACATGCCCGAGTTTTCGCACAAGCCAACTGGGGTCGCGAGCGCGTGCTGCAAGAAATCAACGATCGATTACAGATGCCCGGCTCCGAGATTGTTCGCGGCGCAGGCGGAATGGCCGAAGGCGTGCAAGAAGCTTTTAAAGACGCGACC
>CANLHV010000095.1 GCA_947490975.1 Acidimicrobiaceae bacterium | reverse complement strand
GGATCGGGGGTATCTGTGACGCCACTCTCGTAGCCAATTATTTGCTGGGTTCGCAATGCGATACGTGCGGCATCTTCGGTCGGCAAACTCAACGCCTCGTCAAAACCATTTGTATGCAAGCTCTGCGTGCCACCCAAAACTGCAGCCATGCTCTGCACTGCTACTCGCACGATGTTGTTCTGCGGCTGCTGTGCGGTGAGCGTTGAGCCACCAGTTTGTGTGTGAAAACGCATCAGCAAACTGGCTGGGTTCTTGGCTCCAAACCGTTTCGACATAATTTCGTGCCACATTCGGCGGCTGGCTCGAAACTTGGCAACTTCTTCGAAGAAATTATTGTGGCCATTCCAGAAAAAACTCAGGCGCGGTGCGAAATCGTCAACATCAAGACCCGAGTCAACTGCTGCCTGCACATAAGCGATCGCATTCGACAATGTAAAGGCGAGCTCTTGCACCGCGGTCGAGCCTGCCTCGCGAATGTGATAGCCAGAAATTGAGATCGTGTTCCATTTCGGAACATGCTTGGCGCAATAGGCAAAAATATCAGTGATTATTCGCATCGATGGTCGAGGCGGATAAATGTAAGTGCCGCGAGCAATATATTCTTTCAATAAATCGTTTTGGATTGTTCCTGAAATCTCAGTCGACGCCACACCTCGCTCTTCAGCAACCAATTCGTAAAGCAGCAACAACACAGCAGCTGTCGAATTGATTGTCATCGAGGTAGTCACTTTGTCGAGTGGCAGATCAGCCAACAGCACACGCATGTCTTCGATCGAGTCGATTGCCACGCCAACTTTGCCGACTTCGCCTGCTGCACGCGGATGGTCGCTGTCGTAACCCATCTGTGTCGGCAGGTCGAACGCGCACGACAAACCTGTCTGACCCGCGTTCAACAAAAACTTAAATCGCTCGTTAGTGTCGGCAGCCGTGCCGAAACCTGCATATTGACGCATTGTCCACAAACGATCGCGATGCATGGTCTTGTAAATGCCGCGTGTGAACGGCGCCTCGCCCGGCACGCCAAGTCTCGAAGTTGCGTCGAAGCCACCCAAAGTCTCGGCGGTATACAACGGCTCGACCGAGATCCCTGAATCAGTTTGCTTGTCAGTCATAAATGCAATCTCAAGGCTACGAGTTCGGTTGCCTCGCCGCGAGCACGGAGATTTCCATCAACCATTCGGGTCGAGCCAACGCTGGCACAGTCACGAGCGTGCTCGCTGCCAAGTGACCATTTAAAGCCGCATCGCGCGCACCCATAACAAGTTTTAGTCGCGTCGTCATTTCGTCAAAATCTGGCGAGTAAACGACATACGTAGTTACAGAAATGACGTCACCTGCACTCATCATGCCCTCAGCGAGAATCGCCAAAATGTTTTGCCAAACAACGCTCGCCTGCTCGCCAATATCTGCCGGCACAGTGCCATCGCGTCGCGTCGGCACAACACCAGAAGTGACGACTAATTCAAAGCCTGCCGGCACATGCACGCCGTGAGCATAAGCAGCCGCTGGGGCCGCCATCGCAGCAGGTTTCAGTTCGCGCGGCATAGTCAAGACCTCTCACGATAAGCCATAATTGTCTGATGGGCAAGAAAGCAGTTGGACAAGAAAACCTCGCCGACATTGACGTGCTCGAAAGAATTCAACAACGAGTTTTGTGGCTCGCCGTACGTATGGTCGACTATGCCAATCGCGAGCGTGAAGTGCCGCCTGCACCTGGTGGAAGAGACGCAGAATTCAATGTAAAAGTTGGTGGCCACATGGCGAGCAGTGCTTCGGTTGTCAGCATCATGACCTCACTTTGGTTTGGTCATTTGAATGGTGACGACAAAGTTGCCGTCAAGCCGCATGCTTCACCAATTTTTCACGCGATCAAATATCTCACCGGAGAACTCGAAAAGTCATATCTCAAACGACTGCGCACACTCGGTGGCCTGCAGAGTTACCCGAGTCGAACCAAAGATCCTGATGTTGCCGATTTCTCAACGGGCTCGGTGGGTCTCGGTGCAGTTGCACCGCTGTTTGCTTCGATGGTGCGGCGTTATGTCGACTCTCACTTCACGCCACGACCAGCAGCTCGCTTCATCGCACTGGTTGGTGATGCCGAACTTGACGAAGGCAATATCTGGGAAGCAATCGCCGACCCATCACTGCAAGGTCTCGGCAATGTGATGTGGATTGTCGACGCCAATCGCCAAAGCCTCGATCGCGTTGTGCCTGGCATGAAGATCAAAAAACTTGCGGGCTTCTTCGCTGACGCTGGTTGGCATGTGATCGAAGCCAAATATGGCCACAAGTTGCAGACTGCTTTCGCCCAACCAGGGGGCGAATCATTGCGCCAATACATCGACGACATGTCAAACGAGCGATACCAAAGTTTGTTTGCACTTCAAGGTTCGTCGCTTCGTGAAAAATTCTTAGAGGGCGCCCCAAGCGAAGTTGTCGCATTCATTAACGACGTGTCTGACGAAGATCTAGCGCCACTAGTGCAAAACCTTGGCGGCCACGACATTGAAATGCTGCTCGATGCATATCGCGAGTGCGACCTCGTCACAGACAAACCAAGTGTTGTCTTTGCATACACCGTCAAAGGTTGGGGCTTGCCGATCGCTGGCGATCCGCTTAATCATGCGGCTTTACTTTCAGAATCACAGATCAACGATCTGCGCAAGCGCAACGGTCTGACCCTCGAAACTGAATGGGATCAATTCGACCGCGATAGCGAAGAAGACCGTGTGTGTCGCGCCGTCGGTGGCGACATCAACAACAAAGAGTTGCCCGACAGACCAGTGCTCAAAGTTCCGTACGAAGTCAGCCTGGCGATCGGCAAAAAACCGATTTCAACTCAAGAAGTTTTCGGTCGACTATTGACAGGTCTCGGCACAATTCCCGAAGTTGCCGAGCGAATGGTCACGATGTCGCCCGATGTCAGCGTCAGCACAAATCTTGGTGGCTGGATAAACAAGTTCGGCGTCTTTAGTTCTGATGAGCAGCCAAATTATTTAGGTGATGACAGATTGCTGCGCTGGAACGAAGGCCCTCAGGGTCGACATGTCGAACTTGGTCTCAGCGAGATGAACTTGTTCTTGGCGTTGCACGCATTCGGGCTCGGCCATGAACTTCACGGCGAACACTTGCTGCCGATCGGCACGGTTTACGATCCGTTCGTCTGTCGCGGTCTTGATGCACTCATCTACGCGCTGTACAACGGTGCAAAATTTATTTTGGTTGGCACACCATCTGGTGTCACGCTTGCACCCGAAGGTGGCGCGCACCAAAGCACGGTCACAACTTCGCTGGGTCTTGAGTTGCCAAACATGACTTACGCAGAGCCATGCTTTGCGCGTGCACTCGACTGGTTGATTTGCAATGGCCTTGATCGTCTCAGTCAGCCCGAAGGCGACAGCATGTATCTGCGTCTTTCAACTCGTCCAATTGATCAAACACCATTCGAAGATCTCATGGCTGCTCGCGGCGCCGATGCGTTGCGAGCCGATGTTTTGGCTGGCGGATATCGATTGCGTGAACCACAGGCAAATCAAATCGCCGATTTGGTTATCGCCGCAACTGGCAGTGTCGTGCCCGAAGCAGTCGCCGCAGCCAAACTTCTCGACAACGAAGGCATCAATGCTCTCGTGCTCGACATCTGTTCACCAGACCGCATTTATCGTGGCTGGCGAACTGCGCAACAGACGGCGACCCGCAACGGTATAACAACGCGCGACGTCGGCCACTTCGGAGTGTTGCTCAACGAGTCAGAGCGTCGCCTGCCAATTCTCACGGTTCAAGACTCGGCGAGTCATTCTTTGGCCTGGTTAGGTTCGGTCTTTGGTGCGCGAACAGTGCCAGTCGGCGTTGACGAATTCGGGCAATCTGGCTCAATTGCCGAACTTTATGGCACGTTCGACTTGCTTCCTGAGCAGCTCGTCAACGCAGCCTTGCTCGCCTTGTCGTAACCTAAAGTCATGGCAATCATCGAGAACCAGACAAATACTAAAAAAATGATCGACGGCGTCGAGCTCACGCCAAAAGCAGTCACGCAACTTGCGCCACCGAAGTTTGCAACTGTCGAGCAAGAGCGCCAACACCGCAAAGAAAAACTTGCGGGCGCAATGCGAATTTTTGGTCGACTTGGTTTCGGCGAAGGTGTGGCGGGCCACATCACAGTGCGCGACCCCGAGTTCACCGATCACTTTTGGGTCAACCCGTTTGCCAAAAGTTTTCGCTACATGCGTGTTAGCGACTTAATTCTTGTCAATCATGACGGTGATGTGGTCTATGGCTCGCAGCCTGTCAACCGAGCCGCGTTTTGCATTCACGCTGCAATTCATCAGGCACGCCCAGACGTAATTTCGGCAGCACACGCCCACTCGCCATTTGGCAAGTCGTGGGCATCGCTTGGTCGCAAACTTGACCCGATCACCCAAGACTCGTGTTACTTTTATGACGATCACACTGTGATCACCGAACAAGGTGGCGCTGTCGTTCTCGAGATTTCTGCTGGCCAAGAAATCGCCGCAAAGTTTCCGAAGGGCAAAGCAGCGATTCATCAGAATCACGGCTTATTCACTGTTAGCGACACAGTTGACGCAGCCGCATTCTGGTTCATAACTATGGAGCGCAGCTGTCAAGCACAGTTAATGGCCGAAGCCGCAGGCACACCAAAACTCATTCCGCATGAGATGGCAAGTTACACGCGCGATCTAACAAGTTTTCCGGCTGCAGGTTGGTTGCAATTTCAACCCCTATGGGAAGAAATCTGTCGCACTGACCCAGATCTTTTCGATTGAGTTCTAATGCCGCTTCACGCGGAATAAATCGTTTCGGCAATACAGCACC
>CANLHV010000094.1 GCA_947490975.1 Acidimicrobiaceae bacterium | reverse complement strand
GTTCACGCAGAAGCCATTGAGCAATTGGTTGATTGACGACAAGATCAGTTATCTAACACTCGAAGACGTTCTAAGTTTGGCGGTAATCGCGGTCAATGGCGAGCCGTTAGTGCGCGATCTCGGCCTGCTTGGTTCGGCGATAGCGCGACCGCGAACGACACTTTCAGGGGCAGATATTTATCCAGATTCAATTTCGAAAGCCGCAGCTATGTTGCAGTCGCTAATCAACAATCACGCGTTGGTCGACGGCAACAAACGACTTGCTTGGTTGAGCGTTGCGGTATTTCTGCAAATTAATGAAGTCTCGGTGTTGAACATCGCTAGTCGTGATGTCGTTAAATTTGTCAACTGGGTCGGGTCGACTAACCCAGACATCGAGCAGATCACTGCCCGACTAAAGCGCTTGATGAAGTGATAGTCGGTAGAGTTTTATGAATGTCGCCGTTGATCGCACTCGCTGGTCGCTATGGTGCCCCGAGTCGGGTTTCGCGTGACGCGGTTGCATTTGCAGGGCGGCGATATCTTGATGCAATTCTGCGGGCTAGAGGCGAACCTGTTGTGATTGCTCCGCAACCGCTGACGACCGAAGATGCCGAAGCGATGATGCGCCGGTTCAACGGCCTCGTGTTGATGGGTGGCGCCGATGTCAACCCTGCGCTTTACGGGCAGACCGCCGGGCCACATATATATGGTGTGCAGCCCGAGCAAGACACCTTTGAAACTGCGCTGCTTAACGCGGCTCTAAAACTCGACTTGCCAGTGCTGGCAGTTTGTCGTGGCATGCAACTTGCCAATGTTGTGCTTGGCGGTTCGCTGGTTCAGCATCTTGGAGAACTTGCGAATGCGAGCGATCTTCTCGCGCACGCACCAAAGCAGTTTCCGGTTGGCGAAGAGTTTGCGCTGCACCAAGTGAATATCGAATCTGGGTCGAAGATGGCACTGGCGCTCGGCGCGACGCAAGTTAATGGTGCGTCGTTTCATCACCAAGGCATCGCTGAACTGGCAAGTGATTTAGTCGCCGTTGGCTATGCACCCGATGGCATTCTCGAGGCAGTTGAACATCGCACGAAGTGGCTACTTGGCATGCAGTGGCACCCAGAAGACACGGCTGCGACAGATTCGTTGCAACAAAATTTGTATAACGCGTTTGTGCAACGCGCGCGCGAGTTGCTAGCCGCCGAAGCGACGATATAAACGTTCGGCTGGGCCGCGACCAAAAAGCGGGCTCCACCAATTTGCCCAAATGACTGCGGCAACAAACACGACGATGCTCATCGTCATTGCGGTGTCAAGGCCAGTCGGCTGAACTAGTCCGCCTTGGGTGACGACAAAGTTATAAATGAAAATGTGCGCCAAATAAATTGTCAGCGTTAGTTGACCAGTTGTTTGCGCGACACGTACGCCAAGCGAATCGTGAAACTTTTCGCACAAGATTGTGATTATCAAAAATACGGCGACGACAACGCCGAGCGACGCCAAAACATACAGCACGCTTCGATCAAACGGTTGAGTTGACACCAAGTGACGCCAGACAAGTGCACTGCTTATGCCATTGTCGGCATCGTTGCGAACAAGCGAATTGACGATGGCATTTGTGATGTAAGCAAATGCTGCGGTAGCCACGGCGGCTGTCAAAAGTTTGCGACGAATTTTGACGATGTCGTGATAATTGCGACCGAGCAAGATGCCGGCGATAAAAAACGCCAACCACGGAAACAACGGATGTGTGTAGTCAACAAATAAACGGATCATCAGATCGCGCGGTGTGTTTGGCGTGCTCGGTGAAAGCCAAGTGGTGAGATTGCCGTCGAATGACTGTTCGAGTCGCCACCATTGAATAACCGCTGCAGCCAAAGTCGAAATCACGGCGAGTGCAGTCAGTTTTCGTGCCGACCAAGTCGCAATGATGCTGGCAACGACAAAATATGCGCCGTAGTAGGGCAAGATCGTGCCAGCCCAAATCCATTCGATGCCGTAACCAAGTGTGAATAGAAAAAGCCCGCGGCGGGCGAGTCGCCATCGCGCCTCGGTGTGGGCGCGTGCAATTTTGCTTACGTCATGATGCGCGTTCGCACGGGCGACATCTTGCAACAACAACGCAACACCCATGCCAGCAACCATCACGAAGCCGACCGGAAACGGATTCGCCAGCGCACCCTCAAACGGGTGCCACCACTTCTCGAATATCGACGGCGCTGTCGTTGAACTTGTGCTCTGAAAATTTAAGTAACCGTGATAGTTGAGCACGATGATGCCAAATAAGGCGATTGTGCGCGCAACATCAAGCGAGGCGAAGCGCTGCTCAAGTTGGCGATCACTTGCGTGAGTCGGCACTGTTAGATCCAAGAAATAATGTCGGGGTAAACGCGAGTTAGCGGTTGTTGCACATCAACCATGTCGCCTGGTTTAGGCGCGGTTTGATTTGCAGGCACAAACACCATCGATGTGTGCATATGCGACGGTTCGACGAGGCTGAGACGCGTCGAGTTGAAATGAAACGGACTCAACTCAGCGCCAACGAGTTGCACGCCGTGGCTTGTGCCGGCGCCGATCATTACGAGAGTGCCATCTTGATGAAGAGTGATGTTGCGATAACCGACAACAGCACCACTTTTTACTGGTCGCGCATCGAGCACATCTGCGTTGAGTTCGAACATCGATTTATCGCCAAGCCAAAGTTGCGTGCCGCTTCGAACGCGAATTGTTTTATTTGCAAACTTTTTACGCAGATCGGTGAGATTTTCGGCATCAATGTGGCTGACAAACCATGGCAAGTCTGAATCAATGTTCGAAATTATGTCACCAATCTCAGTGGCATGACTTTGCGGTGTGCCGTCAAGAGGCGGGTGTACCGACCAACCAATTTGAGTGAGGCCTGCGGCTTGCACTGCGGCGACGAGAGCATTTAGTTCGCTCGAGTCGGCACCGTAACGATTCATGCTCGAGCGCAACTTGATGACGACATCGCCATGCCAATTGACGTCGCGCAAATTTTGCACGTGACTAACTGAGCCGACTGTTAAAACGATATTTTTGGCGAGGTTTTTGTTGGGCGGCAATGCTTTGCCGACGGGTGTGAGCACGAAGGCGCGACAGTTGGGCGGCACATCGTGTGCCTCAAAAATTGTGCCCACAGCAATATCGCGTGAGATTTTTTGGGCGTGCTCAATTAATGTTGCACGACCGAAACCATAGCCATTGCCTTTAACGACTGGTATTAGGTCGCCAAGGTTTTTCGCGGTTTCAGAAACGTGACGGCGCCAAGCCGCCGAGTCAACATTAAGTTGCAAAGTCACTGCCTTTAACTTTACAGCCGTGAATTAAACGAATTACTTGTTGTGCTTTTGCTTCTTCAGAACAAGCCGCACGACTTCAATCACGATTGTCACTGAGAACGCGCTCGCGAAGGCGATCAGAAATGCTTTGGTGTGATTGTCGGCGAATGATTTTCCGCCGATGAACCCAAGCAATGACGCATATGTTGACCAAATGATTGCTGCAATAACAGCCCAACCGATAAACCATTTTCTAGGTTGTCGTGTCACGCCGCACGACAAAGTAAGCAGCGTTCGACCACCCGGAATAAACCTCGCGGTGATTAACAACAAGCCGCCGCGCTCATGAATCTGTTCGACAATATTGGCGAGTTGTTTGGCACCTTTTTCGGTTCGTGTACGTCGCTTGACCACCCAGTCGCTGGCTTCACGCCCAAGTAGATAACTCAAGTTGTCACCGACGAATGCGCCACCCGCACCGCAAAGAATTACAAGTGCGATCGATAGATCACCGGCGCCAGCGGTAACACCGCCGATAATCACCAAAGTTTCGCTCGGCACGATCGGCAACACCGAGTCAAGTGTGGCGATCACAAAGATCACCACGTAAAACCATGGCGACGACGATGACTCTTTCAACCACTCAAAAAACGATGCAATTATCGCGAGCATGCGATGATGCTAGATGATGTCAGGTTCTTCGTGAGTTTTCAGACGGCGAAGATTTGGTAAATGTTTGACGATGATGAATCCGACCAGCCCAAGAGTTGCTGCTATCTCCCAAGAAGCAGCACCTTCGTAATAGATACCGAAGGGCAACGCAATTGAAATCGTCAGCGAAGCAATCGATGCTTTATGAGTTGCTTTGGTCAGCACGAACCAAGAACTGAACAAAACCAAACTTGTCAACGGAAACAACACGAACATTCCGCCGCCGCCACTGGCGACACCTTTGCCACCTTTGAACTTGCGGGTGACCGGGTATGAGTGGCCAAGAATCGCAGCAAACAAACACAAATACGAAAGCGGATCATGTCGGTCGTCAGTGACAATCCACGCGAGCCCAACTGCAATAGCCGCCTTTGCCATATCGAGCAAGAAAACCGCGAGACCCGTCTTCCAGCCCAAATTGCGAATCACATTTGAAGCGCCTGGGTTGCCTGAACCAACTTTGGTGATGTCGAGATTCTGTTTGCCGGCAACAATCGCCGCACTCGGAAATGTGCCCAGGGCGTATGCCACAACCACCAAGACGACGGCTATAAAAATTTGCATGATTTCCCCTCGCTTATATTAGTCAAGCGCTGGCGAGGTGACAGCCAAGATCGGTTCAGCGACTTGTTATCGACAAGCAGGATCATTCGGTGGCACAACACCGTCGGTAAGTCGAACAATCGTCGAAACTGAAGCCGACCCAACTCGATATGCAGTCAGCACGACGTTTGATGAGTTCTTGGCACGTAGTGAAGCACCTTGCGCAATGACTGGTGATCGACCTTGAAAAATTGCCAAAACTTTCTGCATTTCTTCGGTTTTTAAAGAAGGTATTAGCACCGACATGTCACCAATTCGTTTTTGATTTGAGTCAATTGTGTAGGTTGCGATTGATTGTGTGTTTAAGTCACGCATCGCCT
>CANLHV010000093.1 GCA_947490975.1 Acidimicrobiaceae bacterium | reverse complement strand
ACGATCTAGTCGCTCATCAGCAAGAAGGTCACCGAGCCTCGATGCCAACGCATTAACCAATAACCGATCAATTATGGTTGGCTGAAATGCGTCAACGACAGTCATTAATCTTGTGATCCTGCGGCTGGCGATTGCTGTTGAAAGTCTGCAACACGAACTATGTGTACTTCGCCTGCTTTGGCGATCGCCATGGATAAATCAAGCGAACTTCGAAATGTGACCAGCGCACTGTCGTTGTTTTCGCTTTTGTTCAACGACCAAATAGTGACAACTTGATCAAATAACTCGGGTAGCGCATTTTGGCTTAGTGCAATGTCGGACACAGTGACTATTCGCACCTGATCACCGACTGCAAGATCAATCGGATAATTGCCCTGTTGAATTGCAGCACTGGTCAACGCTTCGTTAGGTAGCAATTGCTGTTGATCGCTAAACATCGACACTGTCAATGGTGTTGAAGCTTGAAGATCAACTAGGGCGGTTTGGCCAATTAGCGCTGAAGCCTGAGCTTCTGTGATGAATGAACCAGAAAGAGATTGCGATGTTTCGACGGCGACGAGATCTTTTGGCGTAATTTTGTCGCCGCGCTGCAGATCGTGTGCAGCACCAACAACAATGACTATCGAATCACCCGACCGAGACAAGAGAATCGCGCCGAGTGCGCCGCCCAGCATCAAAACAAGACCGACTGCGAGTTCAGGAATACGCCAACGTCTTTTCGCAGTATGTTCACTTTGAGTCGTTTCAACGCGATCTTGCATTGCCCGTGCCCGTGTTCGTGTCAAATTTTCGACAACGGTTTGATTCGCCACGATTTAGCCCTTTCGGTAGTTGTTTTGGCGAGAATGTGTAATTGATGTTGTTGCTACGGAGGTTCTATTGCCTCACAAAAACTCGCGCCAAACTTTGCGCAAGAAAATTATTAATTACATTCGGGTAGTTCATACACTTTGATAGCGAGGGTTGCACAATGGCTGAGAATACGACTGAAAATATGGCAATGAATTACGAGCGAGTTGAGTTCGAGTCGGAGGGTGCAACTCTGCGAGGGCGCTTGTATCGACCCGCTAAAGCCACCACAGACGCGTCTGCGATCGTGATGGCGCACGGGTTTTCGGTATTGGCTGCCTGGTTAGACGACTTTGCGACTGACTTCGCGCAAGCGGGTTTTGCCGTGTTGGTGTTTGACCACCGCAATTTTGGTGAAAGTGACGGCACGCCGAGATATGGGTTTGACAATTTATTGCAGGTTCGCGGCTATCGCGACGCAATATCGTTTCTCGAAAAACAGCCTGGTGTCGATAAGCAGAAAATTGCCGTATGGGGCGAAAGTGCAACTTCGCTCGTGGCGCAATTTATTGCTGTGCTCGACAATCGGGTACGAGCACTTATTGCTTTCACCCCTGTCTGTGGCAATAGCGCCACAAAATTTGACGAGAGCCCAGAAAAATTCGAATGGTCGCGACAGAACTGGTTGAGTCTCGACTTGTCGACAGTGCCTGTGCGCGAACTGGCAGTGCGAATGAGCAGACTGCACGAAGGCGAAGGGCCAGTAGTTGTAGAGGGTGGCGCGGCAGTTAGTTATGTGACGCGGATGCGAAAGAAATATGCAACCGACTGGTCGAATCAAGTTTTCATCTTGCAGCGCAAACTCGAAGCACAATTCAATGAACAACGTTTGCCGGCAAGACATTTGAAAGTGCCGACCTTATTTGTGATCGCCAAAGACGACGAAGTGCCATTGTGCGAACTAGCGACAAACCGAAGATGTTTTGATTTAATTGACGCACCTAAACAATTGACCGAAATCACGGGTGGCCACTTTGGCCTGGGGTATCGCGGCACAGAGCCATATGCCCAAGCAATGGGCGCCGCAATCAAGTTTTTGCACAGTACTTTTGGGTGACGAACGACTGGTGATCGGCAAGATTGACTAGCGGTAGAATTCGAACATCAAACATTTTAAAAAATTGACGATCTTACGATGAATATTGTGACCCAACCCAGCGTGATGCCCGCGGCAAACGACGCGTGCTGGTGCGGAAGTGGTCGCAAATATAAGCGCTGTCATAAAGCCCTTGAGGGTCGCGTGCAGCAAGGTGTCGTGAGCCCACGTCGAAGCGTGCCGAGCAATATCGCTCGCCCACCATATGCAGATAGCGGCGAAGTGACTCGCTGGAATGAATCGGCGATTAAGTCGCCAGAAATTATTGAACGCATGCGACATGCTGGTGCAATTGCTGCTGAAGTGTTGCGTCTTGCGGGGCAGGCCGTGAAACCGGGTGTCACCACCGACGAGATCGATGCTCTTGTGCACGAGTTATGCATCGCGCGAAACGCATACCCGAGCCCACTGAACTACATGGGTTATCCGAAAAGTGTTTGCTCTTCGGTGAACGAAGTGATCTGTCACGGCATACCTGACTCGCGAAAACTTGAAGACGGCGACATCGTGAATCTAGATGTGACTTGCTTTATCGGTGGTGTGCATGGTGATACGAATGCGACATTTGCAGTTGGCGCAATTGACGATGAAAGTCGTGCGTTGATCAGAGCAACCGAAGAGTGCACATGGCGCGGCATTGAAGCGGTGAAGTCTGGGCGTCCGTTAAGCGATATTGGTCGAGCAATTGAAGATCACGCGAAAATACACAAACTTGGTGTGGTGCGCGCGTTTGTCGGGCACGGCATCGGCGAACAATTTCACTCAGACATTCAGGTGCTGCACTATTTCGATTCACGAAACTCGGTAGTGATGCGACCGGGCATGACGTTCACGATTGAGCCGATGATCACGCTTGGCACTTGGCAACACAAAATGTGGGATGACGACTGGACAGCCGTGACAGCCGACGGCAAACGCACCGCCCAGTTTGAACACACGGTTTTGGTGACCGAAACTGGCGTCGAAGTTTTGACTGGTGGCACTGGCGCTGTGTCAGGATTTTCACCCTTTAGTAAATAACCGTCGCGAATTTCGCACATCGGTGCCCTAGTTGTAGCGTTTGGTCAATACCAAAATTTCAACAGTTGGGGGCGATTGTGGCGACAGGGTTTGCAAAAGTAAATGGTCAAGAAATTTTTTACACAGATTCTGGTGGTAACGGACCAGTCGTGATTTTGGCGCACGGCTTTTTGATGGACCAGACGATGTTTGATGCGCAAGTAAACGCGTTGTCGCCAGAGTTTCGCGTAATCACATGGGATGAACGCGGCTTTGGACAAACAAAATGGGATGGAAAAGACTTCTCATATTGGGATTCTGCTCGTGACTGCCTCGGGCTGATGGATCATTTTGGAATCAAGAAATGTGTAATCGGTGGAATGTCACAGGGTGGATTTTTGTCTATGCGTGCAGCGCTAACTGCACCAGAGCGAGTGACGGCGCTCGTATTGATCGACACTGCTGCCGATAACGACAACGAAGAAACTTTGGCCGCGTATCGAATGATGGTCGACACTTGGGTGCAACATGGCCCAGTACCAGATTTAACTGGCGTAATTGCCAACATCATTATTGCTGAGCCTCGCGAAAACGAAAAGTGGATTGCCAAGTGGCAAAACTTTTCGCGAGAAGCAGTTAAAGCCACAGCCAACTGCTTGCTTGGTCGCGATGACATCACATCGCGACTCGGCGAGATTAAGTGCCCGGCGATAATTTTTCACGGCACTGCCGACACGGCAATCTCAATGGAGCGAGCAGAGGCTCTGCGGGCAGGACTAGTCGGCGCGGGCAAGATCGTGCCGATTGAAGGCGCGGCACATGCCGCTAACTTGACGCACGCGCAGTTGGTTAATCCGCCATTAATTGAGTTTTTACGTCGGGTAACTGCTGCATAGCAAATTAGATTTAACAGCGTGATTTCGCCCAACGATCAAGAACGGTATTTGACGTTCGACCGCGAACAATGGGCGGTGTTACGTGCGCAAACGCCGCTGACACTCACCGAAAAAGAACTCGAAGCGATGCGCGGCATCAACGATCGCATTGATCTTGAAGAAGTGGCGACGGTTTATCTGCCTCTGACTCGATTGTTGAACCTGTATGTTGCGGCGACGCAAAACTTGCATCGCGTGTCGGCGACATTTCTTGGCACGATGGCGCCAAAGATGCCCTATGTGATTGGCATTGCGGGCAGCGTTGCGGTCGGTAAAAGCACTTCGGCACGAATTCTGCAGGCGCTTTTGATGCGTTGGCCAGAGCATCCGCGCGTCGAACTGATAACCACCGACGGTTTTTTGTATCCGAATGCCGTGCTTGAAGAACGCGGGCTGATGAATCGCAAAGGGTTTCCAGAAAGTTACGACACCAAACGCTTGTTGCAATTTGTGCGTGACGTCAAAGCAGGAACACCCGAAGTTTCGGCACCCGTGTATAGCCATGTGATTTACGACGTGCTGCCTGACAAAGAAGAGATCGTTCATCAGCCCGACATTTTGATTGTTGAAGGATTAAACGTGCTTCAAGTGGGCAGCGCCACGACCGATTTCGTTTCTGACTATTTTGATTTTTCGATTTATATCGATGCCCGCGAAGACGACATCGAGGCTTGGTTTACCGAGCGGTTTCAGACTTTGCGCAAGACGATTTTTCAAGACCCCGATAGTTTCTTTAAACACTTTGCCGACTTCACTGAAGAACAGGCACTCGCCTTGGCCCATGAGATTTGGGTCAGCATCAACGGCAAGAACTTGAAAGAAAATATCGAGCCAACTCGGGCTCGGGCATCACTAGTTCTGCACAAAGGCGCCGACCACAAGGTCGATGCAGTTCACCTGCGCAAACTCTAAAAAGTTTTTAGAAAACTCAGCGGTGGAGTGAGTTGAGATAGTTATAGACGGTGATGCGCGAAACGCCCATTGAGTCGGCGACATCTTCAACGGCTCGGCGCAAAGTAAACGCGCCACGTTCATCGAGCAAACGAATAGCACGTTGTTTAGCCG
>CANLHV010000092.1 GCA_947490975.1 Acidimicrobiaceae bacterium | reverse complement strand
GCGTCGAGCAGTTTGTCGAGTTGCGAGTCAGTGATGACAAGCGGCGGACAGAACGTATTTGTGTCGGCATTTATTGCCCGAGTAATCGCACCCAACTCAAGCATGCGGTCGCGAATCTTGACATTGTTCTGTGATGCATGAAGGCCGGCGGCCCAAACAGCGCCATCGCCACGAGCATGATCAATGACGCCATCTTGGGCAAGTGCTTTGAGTGCATCACCAATTCGCTTGCCAATCACAGTCGCGCGATCGCGCAGACCTTCTCGCTCAATTATCTCGAGGTTCACAATCGCAGCGCTACACGCCGAAGCATGACCTGAATATGTATAGCCGTGGCGCAAAAAGAAATCAGGGTCAGCCTCAAGTGGTTTGCGCACAGCATCGCCGACAAACACACCACCGAGTGGTTGGTAACCAGACGTGACGGCTTTAGCAAAACACAACAAGTCTGGATTGACACCATAAAAGTTGGCACCGAACCACGTGCCGAGTCGCGCAAAACCAGTTATCACCTCGTCGAAAATTAAAAACGCGCCGTGTTGATCGCAAAGTTTGCGTAGACCTTTGAGGTAGTCAGCCGACGGAGGATAAACACCGCCCGCGCCTTGCAATGGTTCGGCGAGAATCGCAGCCACGTTGTTGCCACGTTGAGTCATGAGCACCGACAACGCTTCAAGATCGTCACTGGCAACTTGCTCAACATCTGGAACGAGTGGTCCGTAACCGACTTTATTGAGCGGCAAACCTTGCGCGCTGGTGCCGCCGTAGTTTGTGCCGTGATAGCCACGCATTCGCGAAATGATCACTGTGCGCTCTGGTTGACCAGCTTGAACATGGGCGAGTCGCGCCAACTTCATTGCCGAATCGACAGCCTCTGAACCACTGCCGCAGAAAAAAACTCGAGCGTCTGGCATCGGGCAGATCGAAACAAGTTTCGCTGCAAGTTGCTCAACCGGCTCGCTTGTAAAAGGATCAAATGTCGAATACGCCTCGAGGGTCTCGATCTGTTTGGCAACGGCATCCGCAATTTCTTTGCGCCCATGACCGACTGCGCAATACCAAAGACTGGCCATGCCGTCAACTAGTTCGTTACCCTTATCGTCCCAAACGAGAGCACCCTTGCCGCGCACAAGTTTGATGAAGTTGTCTTTTGTTGGTTTGGCAAACGGGTGCAAAAATGCATTGCGGGCTTGATTCACAACAGTTCACGCTAGTTCGTCGCATCGCTCTAGGCTTATGGGCTGATGAAAGGCCTGATTCTCTCTGGTGGTGCCGGCACGCGGTTAAGACCAATTACTCATACGAGCGCCAAACAGCTTGTACCAATTGCGAATAAGCCGATCTTGTTTTATGGAATAGAAGCGATGGCACGAGCAGGCATTCGCGAAATTGGCATCATTGTCGGCTCGACGCGCGAAGAAATCAAATCTGCGGTCGGCGATGGCAGCCAATTCGGTGTCAAAGTTACTTACATTCCTCAAGATGAACCCCTCGGCTTGGCGCACTGCGTGTTGATCGCCGACAAGTTTTTGGGCGATGACGATTTCATTATGTATTTGGGCGACAACATGCTCGAGCAAGGTCTTGAAGAGTTCGTCACTGATTTCGAAAGTGCCCGTGCAAGCAAAAACGAGAACGACAAACCGTCGGCGCAGATCTTGTTGTGTCACGTTGAAGACCCACGACATTTTGGTGTAGCCGAAGTTGACAAAAACGGACACGTGGTTCGGTTAGTTGAAAAACCAAAAGATCCACCATCTGATCTGGCGCTGGTCGGTGTTTATTTATTCGACAAGACAATCAACAAAGCAGTGCGTTCGATTAAGCCGTCTGCGCGAGGTGAACTTGAAATCACTGATGCAATTCAGTGGCTAGTTGACAACAAACTTTCGGTGCGACACAAAGTTTTGCAAGGCTGGTGGATTGACACTGGCAAGAAAGACCCACTACTTGAGTGCAATCGTCTTGTTCTTGATGCGATGACACCGCGAATGGATGGCACTGTAGATGCTGCATCGCAAATTCAGGGGCGCGTGACTATTGAGAAGGGCGCGAAGATTTCAAATTCGCGAATTCGTGGGCCGGTGGTCATTGGGCCAGATGCGATTGTTGAAGATAGTTACATCGGGCCATACACATCGCTCGGCAAAAATTGCCGTGTGATCAAATCAGAGATGGAGCATTCGGTTGTACTTGATGGCAGTTCGATTGTGGGTGTTTCTAAACTCACAGACTCACTGATTGGTCGAGATGTTGAAGTGATTCGAAGCATCCAACAACCACGAGCTTTGCGGTTAATGCTCGGCGACGATTCGAAAGTTGAGCTTGAATAATGGCAAAAATTACAGAATCAGACCTCATAAAAGGTGTGCAAATAGTCGAGCCACAGATGCACGGCGACTCACGCGGAATTTTCATTGAAACTTATCGTCGCGAGTGGTTTCCGCTTGGCCGCGAAATGTTGCAAGGCAATCGTGGCGACCGTCAAGCGGGTTGCATAGTTGGTTTGCACTATCACTTGCATCAAGCCGACTATTGGTATGTACCGATCGGCACTTGTCGAGTGGTGTTGCACGATTTGCGTGTCGGTTCGCCAACAGATGGAGCAACCCAGGTAATCGATATCGGCGCGCGTGCCGATGGCACACACGATCATCGAGGCATTTTTATTCCGCCTGGTGTTGCGCACGGTTTTGCGTCGCTAACCGATATGACGATCACATATTTGGTTGACAGTTATTACAACCCGAAAGATGAATTGGGTTTGGCATATAACGACAAAGCAGTCAAGGCCGACTGGGGCATCGCCAAACCGATCTTGTCTGATCGCGATGCGGCTAACCCGACTCGTGATGCGATCAAAGATCAGGTTCGCCCGTTCTGGCCGATGCGAACATAAGTCAAATGAAGATATTTGTTACTGGTGGTGCCGGGTTTATCGGCTCAAATTATGTGCGTTGGGTTTTTGCTAACACCGACCACGAAATAACCGTCTTTGACTCGCTGACCTACGCGGGCAATCTCTCGACACTAAAAGATGTTGACGACAGCCCGAGGTTCAAATTTGTTAAAGGCAACATTTGCCAACCCGGTGATGTTGAGTCAGCGATGGCCGGTCACGATGCCGTCGTGCACTTTGCCGCTGAGAGTCATGTCGATAGATCAATCGCTGGCAGTGAAGACTTTATTTTGACTAATTGTTTTGGCACGAATGTCGTTATTGATGCGGCTCGAAGATTGAATATCGCTCGAGTGTTGCACATTGGCACTGATGAGGTTTATGGCTCAGTTGAAACTGGTTCATCGCGCGAGGGTGACCCGCTCGAACCACGAAGTCCATATTCGGCTTCAAAGGCGGGCAGCGACTTGATCGCACTGTCGTATTTTTCGACTCACGGCACGCCTGTTGTCGTAACTCGTTGTACTAATAACTTCGGCCCGTTTCAATACCCTGAAAAAGCGATTCCGTTATTCACAACGAATTTGCTCGACGGCAAAAAGATACCTCTATATGGTGACGGACTCAACGAACGTGATTGGATCTACGTCGATGATCATTGTTCGGGTGTTCATCTTGCACTCGAGCACGGCAAGCCAGGCGAAATTTACAACATTGGCGCGGGCAACGAAACCGCGAATCGTGTTCTTGTCGACAAACTTCTGGCTCTGTTAGGCAAAGATGAATCAAGCGTGCAATATGTGGCCGATCGATTGGGTCATGATCGGCGTTATTCGGTCGACATCACCAAGATCACGAAATTGGGATGGAAGCGAAGCCGTTCTCTAGATGAAGCTCTCGAAGCGACCGTGAACTGGTATCGCGACAATCGCTGGTGGTGGGAGCCGCTGAAAGCGAAAAAATAGTGAAAGTATTAATCACTGGTAGTGCTGGGCAACTAGGCACCGATCTCGTTGCGAGTGCCAATCATGCGGGTCTTGACGTGATTGCGACTTCGCACGCTGATCTCGACATAACCGACAGAAACTTGGTTTCACAAAAGATTGCTAGCGCCGCACCTGAGGCGATAATTCACGCCGCCGCTTGGACTGCGGTTGACGCATGTGAATCAGACATCAAAAAAGCAATGGCAATCAATAGCGATGGCACCGCAAACGTAGCTAACGCAGCGCGTCAGATTGGCGCCAGAGTCATATATATATCGACTGATTATGTCTTTGACGGCACGAAGGCGACACCTTATATAGAGAGCGATATACCGAACCCGCAGTCTGTCTATGGTGCAAGCAAACTCGCAGGAGAGCGGCATCTCGATTTAAATCAAGATTCAGTGGTTCGCATTTCATGGGTTTGTGGTGAGCACGGCAACAACATGGTCAAAACAATTTTGCGACTCGCCGCCACCAGCCCGACCTTGACATTTGTTGATGATCAAATTGGATCGCCAACGTTCACGAGTGATATCGCGCCAGTGTTGGTTGACTTCGCACGAGAATCACGAACCGGAATTTGGCATCTCACGAACCAAGGCACAACTAGTTGGTTTGGTTTTGCGCAAGATGTTTTGCGCGCAGCCGAACTCGACCCAAATCGTGTGCAGCCGATCGCAACTGCAGACTTGCGCCCGCAGCGCCCGGCCAAGCGCCCTGCAAATTCGGTACTCGAAAATGCACACATGTGTAAGGCGAACTTGACACTGCTTGACGATTATCACATTCCGTTACAGCGACTTGTTGATCGTTTGGCGAGTTAAGGTTAAGTTGTGGACGAGCTAACACTTCTAAAAGAAATCGAGCCCGTTGCTTCAGATCTGCTCAATCGTCATTTAGGTGTCGCTAAAGAGTGGTTTCCGCACGAGATGGTGCCTTACAGTCGGGGCAAAGATTTCGAACCAGGCAAGCAGTGGTCTGAAAACGATTCAGATTTCGGCGCTGATGAGATCGAGATGTCAGATGCGGTGCGCGGTTCGCTATTCGTAAATTTGTTGACTGAAGATAATCTGCCTTACTACTTTCGAGATATCAACTCACTTTTCGGCAACGA
>CANLHV010000091.1 GCA_947490975.1 Acidimicrobiaceae bacterium | reverse complement strand
TTCGAGCGCTCTGCGCAAGAACAGTGATTAGTCCGGTCGCCTCGGTCGAGCACCAAACCTAAAAGTCCCCGCGTGAGGGATAGGAGGAAATGAAAATGAAAGTATTAACTCGGGCCGGCTTTGCCGGTCTTTTTATTTGTGCGACAGCATTATTTGCTGCATGTTCGGATTCGAACAGCACAACCGACACGACCGTTGTTGTTGAAACAACAGTTAGCGAAGTGGCTTATCCAGTAACCGCTGGAGGAGTCACCCTCGAGACACAACCGATGCGAATTGTTTCGCTGTCGCCAACACACACCGAAATGCTTTATGCAATTGGTGCTGGCGATCAAGTAGTTGCAGTCGATGAATATTCGAATTTTCCGGCAGAGGCAGTAGCGCTCGGCACGAAACTTTCGGGGTACGAGCCCAATGTCGAATCAATAGCCGGCTATCAGCCAGACCTGGTTGTGATTTCTTATGACCCGGGCAACCTTGTCGAGCAGTTGAACGCGCTTGATATTCCGGTTTATATCGGCAACGGAGCATCAAGTCTCGAGCAGGCTTATGAGCAAATTGAGCAACTAGGAGCATTGACTGGTCATCTTGATGTTGCCGTGCAATTGACGAGCCAGATGCAAGCAGACATTGATGCTGCCGTTGCAGCATCGTCTGTGTCGGCGACTGCAATGGGTGAGTCGATTACATATTTCTATGAACTTGACAACACCTATTACACGGTGACTTCGAATACTTTTGTCGGCCAGATTTTTAAATTATTCGGCCTCGAAAATATCGCGGATGGTGTCGAAGAAGGCAATGATTATCCGCAACTTTCGAGTGAAGTGATTGTGTCGAGTAACCCGACGATGATCTTTCTCGCCGATACTAAATGTTGCGCACAAACACCAGAAACCGTTTCTGTTCGTGATGGATGGCAAAAAATGGATGCTGTCGTGAATAAAAACATCGTGCAACTCGACGATGACATTGCTTCTCGTTGGGGGCCACGTGTGGTCGAACTTGTTAAGAGCATTAGTGATGCTCTTGCTTTAGTTGCAGCAGGTAAATAGCCCGAAATGTTACGCGCCAACGATAATTTTGCGCCGCGTGCAGGGACACGGGTCGCTTATTTATCGTTGGTGAGTTTCGCTCTGCTCACTATTGCGGTTCTGGTCGGAACAATGATTGGTCCGGCCGGGCCGCAATGGTGGCGAGTGCCTCTTGAGTTAGTTAACCGTTTGCCGTTGATCACAGTTGACAGTGGTGTCTCGCCTGAAGAATGGAATATTGTTTGGCAAATTCGTATGCCGCGAGTTGTGTTGGCTGTGCTGGTCGGCGCGATGCTTTCGGTTGCTGGCGCAAGTTATCAAGGCGTATTTCGTAACCCGTTGGTTGACCCGTATTTGTTGGGTGTGGCTGCTGGCGCCGGATTAGGCGCGACACTTGTTTTTACATTGCGCCGCTCAGCAACCGAAAATTGGTTGATTGACCCGCTGCCGCTGGCTGCATTTGTCGGAGGGCTAGTCGCTGTTTTTGCGACGTACATGATTGGCAACACGTTTAGCAAGGCACGGTCAAGCGCAACTTTAGTTTTGGCGGGTATTGCAGTGACTTCGTTGACGACTGCGATTCAAACTTTTGTGTTGCAACGCAACAACGATGTTGTGCGCCAGGTTTACAGTTGGATTTTGGGTCGGCTATCGAGTGCAACATGGGGAGATGTGCGCTTGATCTTGCCATACGTTGTTTTTAGTTGTGGGGTTTTGTTGATGCACCGTCGCTTGTTAGATGTGTTACGAGTTGGCGATGATGAAGCAACTGCACTCGGTATGAATATTCGTCGGGTGCGATTGACTGTTGTTTTGGCGGCCACATTGGGTACGGCAGCGGCTGTTGCAGTTAGTGGCTTGATTGGCTTTGTCGGCATAATCGTGCCTCACACAGTGCGTTTGATCGTTGGTTCGAGTTATCGTCGCGTGTTGCCGTTGAGCATTTTGTGTGGAGCGATTTTTTTGGTTTTGGCGGATATTCCAAGTCGTATATTGGCCGACCCTGCTGAAACACCGATCGGTGTAGTCACAGCGTTTTTTGGTGCTCCGTTCTTTTTGTTATTGCTGAGAGTGCGAAAGAATCAAGCATGAGCACACTCGGATTTTGCGACTTATCAATTGAATACGACGGAGTAATTGCGGTCAACGGTTTTAACGATATTTTGCATTCTGGTGAGTGGTTGTGTTTGATCGGCCCGAACGGCGCCGGTAAATCGTCAGTGTTGAGAGCCGCCGCCGGGTTGGTTGCCTATTCGGGTTCTGTAGCGATTGACCAGCAAGAAATACCTGCTACATCGGCAAAGTGGCGTGCCAAACATATTGCGTTCGTGCCGCAGACGCCGTTGATGCCAGAAAATATGTCGGTGTATGAATATGTGTTGTTGGGTCGTAATCCGTATATCAAGCATTTTGCTTCTGAGTCGATGCATGACAAACAAGTGATCGATAAAGTTTTGATGCGACTTGACTTGACTCAGTTCGCAAAGCGAATGGTCGGCACACTTTCTGGCGGTGAGCGTCAGAGAATTGTGATTGCACGAGCGTTGGCCCAAGAAGCCCCAGTGTTGTTGCTCGACGAGCCCACAGCAGCGCTTGACATTGGCCATCAACAACAAGCGCTAGAACTAGTTGACGACTTGCGGCGCGAGCAGGGCCTAACTGTTGTCTCGGCAATGCATGACTTGACGCTTGCAGGTTTGTACGCAGATCGACTTGTGCTGATGCACCAAGGTTCGTGTGTTGCATCGGGTGATGCTCAAACTGTTTTGCGATCAGAGACTCTCGCCGAGTTTTATGGCGTATCGGCCCGAGTGCATCACGAGGCTGATGGCACAGTCGTCGTTATTCCGCAAAGGGCGAGTAGCAACTAGTTTGTAATAGATGTCTGAGTCTGATCAGCGCAAATTTGCCAACACGTTAAACGAGCATGTCTCAGGTTGCGCGGCCGCACATCAGCGATTGCTCGGTGCACTTGAAAATTTGACTGACAACCAATGTCGTGAAGGTTCGCTTCTGCCGAATTGGTCGCGCGGACATGTGTTGACCCATTTGGCGCGTAACGCAGATAGTCATGTGAATTTGTTGCAAGCCGCTGTGCGGGGAGAGGTGGGCGAACAATATGTGAGTGCCGAGCAACGCAACGGCGACATCGAGCGTGGGTCAACGCGAAGCGCCGAAGAGTTAGTTATGGATCTGCGCCTCAGCATTTACGGGCTTGAAGCAGCGTGGGCGAGTGCCAACGAAAAAACGTGGCAGGGACAAGGGCGCAATTTGAATGGTCGGGTTATTGAGATGTCGTCGCTAGTTTTTTTGCGCTGGCGTGAGGTTGAGATTCATCATGCAGACTTGAACTTAGGCTTTAATTATGACGACTTAACGCCGTTATATGTGCGACTTGAGCTGGATCAGCAGATAATGCTGTGGCGTAGTCGCAAACCGATGGGTATGACTGAGATACCAGAGATTGCAAAAAAGTTGTCTCCGTCGCAACGCTTGGCGTGGTTGATGGGTCGTATTGAAGTTGAAGGCCTCGCTAAACCTGAACCCTTGTGAGAAAATTTCTTAGATTCGGTTTTGTTTGCGCGGTTGCTGTTTGCGCCGGCGTTGCAGGTTCAATCGATGTAGTAGAGGCTCATGCTGGATTGAAGTCGAGCGAACCAGCGGCATCGTCGGTGTTAGAGCAATCACCGAAAGAAATTGTGCTCAATTTTGGCGAAGCAGTTGAAGTTTCATTTGGCAGTATCAGGCTGTTCGATTCAAACTCGCAACCAGTTGCGTTGCCGACACCGAAATTCGTCGAAGCGAACGGTGCGATTGACGCCAAAACTATTCGAGTCGAGATACCTGAACTGCAACTCGGAAGTTATTTGGTTGTATGGCGAGTCGTGTCTGCTGATAGTCACCCTGTGCAAGGGGCGTTCGCATTTCAAATTGGCACAAAAGGTTTGAACCTCGAAAGTTTGAGCGAAGAAATTTTGGCTTCAAGCAGCGCGCCGTTCGCCGTGAGGTTGACGATGGGTTTTGCACGATGGCTGAGTTTTTTAGGTGTGATGGTGATGGTCGGCGCGATGTTGTTGGCAACCCGAATCGTTGGTTTTTCGCGCGTCAACAAAATAATTTTTGGCTCTTGGATAACTGCGTTTGTTGGCTCTGTTTTGGTGTTGCTATTGCAAGCACCGTATGCGCTGGGTCAGGCAATGAGTGTTGGCGAACTTTTTAGTGCTGTAGACGATGTTTTACAGACACGACTTGGCACCTGGCTAGTTGTGCGCGGCACAATATTGCTTGCGTTTTTGATCTTGATCAGGCAACGAAATTCGCACGATAAACCGATTTATCGAATGGCGGCCATTCTTTTGGGCATCGGGTTATTTGCCACCTTTTCAATTTCTGGTCACCCCGGAATGCGGGAGTTTTCAGCTTTGAGTATTGGAACCGACATTGTGCACTTTTTGTCTGTGTCGGCATGGATGGGCGGGTTGGTGACTCTCGTTCTTTTAGGTCGAAAGTGGCAGAGTGAGTCGTCGCTTGTGATTTCGTGGTTTTCATTTACGGCGACAATCTCGATGCCGATCATGGTGGCGACAGGTGTTGCTCAGGCGTGGCGAATGATGGAAGGTTTTCAAAATATTTTTTCGACGACATATGGAGTTGTCTTGAGCGTCAAAGTTCTGTTGGTAATTGTTGCGATTGCCGCCGGCACTCGGGCTCGTCAAGTGTTTAAATCCAAAAAAGTTGATCAGCAAGATTTGAGAGAAATCAAATTTTCAAGAACTGTTCTTGCCGAGAGCATGATTGGCGTTGCTGTTTTGGCGGTGACTGCAGTGCTCGTTTCAGTGCCGCCATTGTCGGTTAGTGGTGCGGCGGCCTTCGAAACATCAATCGTGCAAGCAAATGTGATTGCAGATCTTCGAGTAACCCCAGCGCGAGTTGGCGAAGTCGAAGTGCATATTTTGTTGTCGCCACCAGGTGGCAGTTTGCAGTCAATTACACAAGCAACGGCACGAATTTCGCTAGTCGCTGAAGA
>CANLHV010000090.1 GCA_947490975.1 Acidimicrobiaceae bacterium | reverse complement strand
GCCAAAACTTTCTGCATTTCTTCGGTTTTTAAAGAAGGTATTAGCACCGACATGTCACCAATTCGTTTTTGATTTGAGTCAATTGTGTAGGTTGCGATTGATTGTGTGTTTAAGTCACGCATCGCCTGGGCGAGTGTCAACATGCCACCAGGGGTGAGCTCGTCGTCAGTGATCACATTTTTTAGCGCTGAGTTCAGCAAGTCATTGGCCACCGACAAACTCTTTGAACCTTTGTCGAGTGCACGCTGCATTGAACGTCTTAAAAAATCTTGCTGACGTTTGATTCGGCCTAAATCACCGGTCGGGTCTTCGAGCCATGCTTGTTTGGTTGGATCAAAATATCGATAGCCAGATCGCGAGCGAACATATGCAAGTGCTGTGTCGCCATCAAAATTGATACACCCAGGGGCCGCAACATTAAAACCAGTCTTCTTGTCTCGAGTTGGATACGAAAATGGCACCTTCACGCCACCGACCGCAGTGACGATTTCTTTGAACGCGCAAAAGTTGATGTTGACATAGTGATCAATCGGCACATCGAAATTTTCTTTAATAGTTGCAACTAATCGATTTGGGTCTGTGCTTTGAAATGCCGAGTTGATTCTGTTCTGTCGGGTTGTGCCAGCGATATCGACCCACAAGTCGCGTGGAAACGAAAGTATCGCTGCTTGCTTTGAACTCGGGTCAATGCGAATGATCATGATCGTGTCACTTCGTTCACCAAAACTCGTGCGATCGCCGATACCGCCTGAAGTTGCACTGTCAGGGCTGGTGCAAGCGCCATTGTCAGAGCCGGTTAACAAGAAGTTCTTGGCATCAAGATTTTCGGTGTTTAAATCCCAATCGGTGCCGATTGTTGATCCGTCGTCGCTGGCGCTGGGTTTAGTTGGCTTGTCGAGCGTGACGACGAGCCTCTGATTGAGACGACCGCTAACCCAGAACAAACCTACGGCACTTGCAACCAGTGCCGTTATGACAAAAATATTGAAAACCAACACGAAGTAGTGCAGTTTTGGCCGCGCGGCAACGCCAGATTTAGCTCGTTTCGTTCGCGCCATGTTGAAATTAGTTTAGTGGTGCAGCCAGCGTGACCTGAACAGAGACCTTTGCAAGTTCAGAACTCGAATCTGATATCACAAAGTCAATTTCTTGCAACGAGCCAGCATTACGCAGATCTAAAAGGTTTGATTGCAAGATCGAAACTGTGTGTGAGTCGGCGGTAATGACCAGTTTTGAGACTTCTGCGCGTTGTGAAACTTTCGCCTCGGTTTTTGTACGTCGCACAGCGCCAAGCACGAGACAAATTGCATCCAGACCGTCAATTGCATCGGGTGCAGCATTGAAACCCTCGAGAACATCGGCAGTTGTCGGCCAAGTGGCGCGGTGAATCGAACCAGATTGCCACCACGACCAAACCTCTTCGGTTGCAAACGGCAGCATCGGGGCAAGTAATCGCTGCACGATGCTTAACGCACGATGCAGTGACACTCGTGCCGAAGATGAGTCTTGGGTTTCACCGTAGGCGCGTGTCTTGACGAGTTCGACATAATCGTCGCAGAACCACCAGAAAAATTCTTCGGTGCGCTCGAGTGCTCGCGCATAGTCAAATTGTTCGAGGGCAACTGTCGCAGCATCAACAACTTCGGCAAGTCTGACAAGCATCGCTTGGTCGACAAGGTCGACTGGTTGTGCCGCAATGTTCGTCGCATCGCTTGCACCGGCACCCAAAACGAATTTTGTCAAGTTCAAAAGTTTGGTCGCCAGTTTGCGACCAACTTTCATTTGATCTTCACTAAACGCCGTGTCGACACCTGGTCGCGCACTTGCCGCCCAATATCGCACGGCATCGCTGCCGTATTGGTCGAACAAATCTGATGGCGTTACAACATTGCCTTTCGACTTCGACATCTTCTTGCGATCGGGGTCGAGAATCCAACCCGAAAGACAAGCGTTCTTCCACGGTGCAACGTCGTGCTCAAAGTTCGAACGCACCATCGTCGAAAACAACCACGTGCGAATGATGTCGTGACCTTGCGGTCGAACATCCATCGGAAAAATTCTCTCGAACATTTCGCGATCATCAACCCAATGACCGGCAAGTTGCGGTGTGAGTGACGAAGTCGCCCAAGTATCCATAATGTCGGGGTCGCCTGTAAAACCATTCGGCACGCCACGCTGATCAGCCACGAAGCCGTGTGGCACATCGGTGCTCGGATCAACAGGCAACTGATCAACACTCGGCACGAGTGGGTTGTCATAAATAGTTTGGCCATTTGCATCGAGGCGATACCACAGCGGTATCGGCACACCGAAATATCGTTGTCGGCTGACGAGCCAATCGCCGTTGAGTCCACCGACCCAGTTCGCATATCGATGCTGCATGAAGTCTGGGTGCCACGTCAGTTCATCGCCGCGGGTCAACAACTTATTGCGCAATTTTTCGTCGCGTCCACCGTTGCGGATATACCACTGCCGACTTGTCACAATCTCGAGCGGTCGGTCACCTTTTTCATAAAACTTGACGGGGTGCGTTATCGCGCGCGGTTCTTCTGTGAGTTCACCAGTTTCGCGCAACATCTCGACAGTCAAAGTTTGCGCCTGCTTTACCGACTTGCCGGCGAGCCTTGCATATTGCGTTTGTGCTTGCGCCGACATCACCTCTGGTGCTTGCGCAACGAATCTGCCGTCGCGACCAATCGTTGGTCGAGTTGCGAGATCGAGTTCACGCCACCAAATCACGTCAGTGAGATCACCGAACGTGCAAACCATCGCGATACCCGAACCTTTGTCGGGTTGCGCCAGTGGGTGTGGGTGCACCGGCACTTCGACGCCAAAAATCGGTGTGATTGCGTTTTTGCCAAACAAATGTTTATATCGAGCATCGTCGGGGTGGGCGACAAGACCGACGCACGCAGCGATTAATTCTGGGCGAGTGCTTTCGACGATGATCGCTTTGCTTTCGTCGGCGGCCTCGCGAAATTTCAGTTTGTGAAATGCGCCGGGTCGTTCGCGATCTTCAAGTTCAGCTTGTGCGACTGCCGTGCCGAAGTCGACATCCCAAAGAGTTGGCGCTTCTTGTGTGTATGCCTCACCGCGTTCAAGGTTTCGCAAAAACACGCTTTGCGCGGTGCGTCGTGCGTGTTCACTGATCGTCGTGTAGAGCAAACTCCAATCGACTGAAAGACCAAGTCGACGAAATAAATCTTCAAAAATTTTTTCGTCTTGCGCAGTTAGCTCATCGCATAACTCAATGAAGTTGGGTCGCGATACCGGCACTGGCTTTGCATCTTTCGGAGGATCACCACGAAATGGTGGCTCAAAACCCGCGACATATTTCAGCGATGGGTCGCACGAGACACCGTAAAAATTTTGTACTCGGCGCTCGGTCGGCAAACCGTTGTCATCCCATCCCATCGGATAAAAAACAGATTTGCCACGCATTCGCCAAAAACGCGCCAATGTGTCGGTGTGTGTATATGAAAACACGTGACCCATGTGCAATGAACCGCTGACAGTGGGTGGGGGCGTGTCAATCGAGAAAATATTTTCACGTTTTGCGCTGCGATCGAAGCGATAAATGCCGTCTTGCTCCCATTGTTTTACGAATCGAGCCTCGACTCCTTCGATCGTTGGCTTCTCGGGTACGCGTGACATGACGAAATAACGGTACTCGCCTAGCCTTAGACATTGTGCTGAATCTGTATGACACCGCGACTGCGCAAATTCGCCCGCTCAAACAGCGTGTGCCAGGCGAACTAAGCATTTACCTTTGCGGTCCGACGGTTTATGGGCCACCACATATCGGCCATGGGCGAGCCACGCTTGTTTACGACATTTTGCGTCGCTATCTCGAATGGACAGGGGTCGCGGTTCGACTTGTTTCTAACATCACCGACATTGACGACAAAATTATTGACCGCGCGACTCGCGAAAGTCGTCCATGGCTCGACATCGCTCAAAAGTGTGAGCACGTGTGGTTCGAATCGATGGCTCGCTTGGGTGTGAAGCGCCCGACAGATGTGCCGCGCGCAACCGAATATGTCGACCAGATAGTTGGTTTGATTGCCGATCTGGTCGCCAAAGAGGCCGCCTATCGCACCGATGACGGCATATATATGAATACGAGTGTCGTGGCTGATTATGGTTTGCTCGCGCATCAAAAAATTGATGACATGTTGGCGGGCGGCGGTGACCGCAATGTTTTTGGTGCCGATCAAAAGAAACACCCTGCTGACTTTGTGTTGTGGAAGTTTTCGAAACCAGGCGAGCCGTCGTGGCCGTCGCCGTGGGGCGAAGGTCGACCAGGTTGGCACAGCGAGTGTGTTGTGATGAGTCTTGAATTGCTTGGCGAAGGTTTCGATTTGCATTGCGGTGGCGCCGACTTGCGATTTCCGCATCACGAAAACGAACGCGCGCAAGCCGTTGCGCTCGGCAAAGACTTCGCACATCATTGGATGCATAACGGCTTTGTCGTAGATACCGAAGGCGAAAAAATGTCCAAGAGTTTGGGCAACGTTACTAACTTGCCCGACTTGTTAGATCGCTACGATGCGCGCGCTTATCGCATGTTGTTGTTGCAAACTCATTATCGTTCGCCAGTCAAAGTTGGTCTTGACAACATTGACGCTTCGGTTAATGCGCTTGCTGGCATCGACTCGTTTGCTGCTCGCACTAGTTCGTTGACTGCCACACCAGATGTCGCAACGCTTGACGCATTTCGTGCGGCGATGAACGACGATTTGAATACACCAGTGGCGATGGGCGTGTTGTTTGACGCCGTGCGCCGCGCCAATGTCGCAGTTGACGCGGGCGATACTCAAAGCGCTGCGAGTGTGTCTTCGGCTGTGCGCGAAATGTGCATTGCAATTGGTTTGCAACTTGATGTTGCCAAAGCAGTTGATGCTGACGCGCAAACACTTGCTACGGCGTTAGATAAAGCTCGCGCGGCAAAAGATTTCGCTACTGCCGATGCATTGCGTGCCGAATTGCAGGCGCTTGGCTATTTCGTCGAAACCACAAAAGCCGGCACAACCCTGCGCCGCGCCTAGGCATCGAACAGTCAGAGCCCG
>CANLHV010000089.1 GCA_947490975.1 Acidimicrobiaceae bacterium | reverse complement strand
GCACGGCGGTCAGCCAAAAACAATTTGCTGGCATCAGGCACACTGCGAAGGCCAAGTTCGGTCATCTCAAATAATCCCAATTCGTTTGTTGAACCAAAGCGATGCTTTACAGCCCGCAACAACCTCAATGCATGATGCCGTTCGCCCTCAAATGACAAAACAGTGTCAACGACATGTTCAAGCACGCGTGGCCCAGCAAGCCCACCATCTTTAGTGACATGACCGACCAAAACAATCGGCAGGTCGCGCGCCTTGGCTTCTTGCACCAGTCGATGTGCGCAACCGCGAACTTGCGAAACAGAACCTGGCGCCGAATTTAATTGCGGATCTGCAATTGCCTGAATACTGTCAATAATCACAAGCTCGGGTTTTACCTGCTCGATTGCATTCACTATGTTTGTTAGCGACATTTCGGCAACAAGCCACAAGTTTGATTTGATTGCACCAAGTCGCTCGGCCCGCAGGCGCACTTGTTGGGCTGACTCTTCGGCAGTTACATAAAGTGTTTTGCCTGACCATGCTGCAAGCAATTGCAATAGCAAAGTTGATTTGCCAATGCCTGGTTCGCCACCAAGAAGAGTCACCGAACCCGGCACGAGACCGCCACCGAGCACTCGATCTAGTTCGTCAACGCCGGTCATTGTTGGTTTAGAAACCTTGGCGTCTAGTGCGTCAATTGGTTTTGGTTCACCAGGTGGCACAAGGGCCATGCCAGTTGCGATTGAAATTAGCTCTTCGTCACCTTCAACATCTTCGACAAGGCTGTTCCATGCGCCGCATGCACCGCATCGCCCTGCCCACTTCGGAACCCCAGCACCGCAATCGGTGCATCTATATACGGTGCGAAGTTTTACCATCTCGCACTAGACATTATTCGCTGGGTGTGCGACTCGCCCCACGGCGCCGATAAATAACTCTCGCTACGACAACAGCCATTAGGGCTAGCCATGCAAATAATAAATACTTAAACAGACCAGCAACAAGTCGCGCCACTGTTGCCCTTACTGCGGTATTGCGCGAGGTTGTCAACACAGACTGCTCGCTGCCATCGAGGGGCACTCGCCAGGTCACCGTGTTTGCAGTATCAATGCCGGTGGTTCGTTCGATAACTCCTGGCAGCGTGGCGACAAAGTCAATTGTCATCGCTTTACCGAGATCGAGACCGGCCTGTTGAACGTTGTCGGCGAACGGTGCACCACCGATAGTTTTGAGCATCTGCGAATCAGCAAATGCGTTTAGTCCGCCGTCAACTTGCAAAATACCGTCAAGTTTGAAAGTTGAATCAGTGTCTTTACCCGTTCGAGATAGCGACATCTGTTTGAAAGGTCCGAACTCGCCACTCAACTGATTCAGCAGTACACCGGCTTGTTCAGCGTTATCAAATGTGTGTTTGAGAGAAACTTGAAGTCCGCCATCTGCAGTTTTATTAGGGCGAGCGATTACCCAGCCAGCCGCAGTCGCGTCGTCAAATCGCAAGTCGTCGGCGAGATTTGGTGCCGCTGCCACCACTTCTGAGTCGGCAATCAGATTGACTGTCACCAAGCCTGCACCACTTTGGGCAACGTCAAGAGTGACGACAGCGTTTACTTGACATGAGCATAAAAATGTCGCAACTGCAATCAAGCCAAAATTTTTTATTTTCAGAAGATGTCTATGCACGCGTTGCATAGTTTATGCAGAACAACCTAGGGCTGCGTCAGACTGGTTGCGAGTTATTCGGGTGTCGGCGTTGTTTCGCCGGCACCTGCAAGCTCAACTGCAACCGGTGGCTTGAAGCCTTCGACCGCTTTGAACGAGAAGCGTTTCTCTTCTGGTTTTTCTGGGTCATCTTCAACACCAATCACTATGATTTCGCCTGCATGAAACTCTTTGTTCAAGAGTTTCTCTGAGAGCGGATCTTCTAAGAAGCGTTGCATCGCTCGGCGCAAAGGTCGAGCACCGAGTTGCGGGTCGTAGCCACGCTTGGCAAGCAGTTCTTTGGCTTCAACTGTTAGTTCAAGACCCAAACCAAGACCTTCAAGTTGACCGGTCAAGCGCTTGCTCATCAGGTCGACCATTTGTACAACTTCGTTCATCGCCAACTCATGGAAGACGATGACTTCATCGATTCGGTTCAAGAATTCAGGCTTGAACTGCGTCTTCAATGCTTCGTTGACCTTGTCGCGCATACGTGCATACGAGAGTGCTTCGTCATTTTTTCCGAAACCTACATTGGCTTTGCGCAAATCTTGGGTGCCCAAGTTCGAAGTCATGATCAGCACTGTGTTTCTAAAGTCTGTGCTGCGACCCTGAGCATCGGTCAAACGACCTTCTTCAAGAATTTGCAACAACGTATTGAACACATCAGGGTGCGCTTTTTCGATCTCGTCGAACAACACCACCGAGAATGGCTTGCGTCGCACAGCCTCTGTCAACTGACCGCCCTCTTCGTAGCCCACATAACCAGGAGGCGAGCCGACAAGGCGACTGACTGTGTGCTTTTCCATGTATTCGCTCATGTCGAGAGCGATCAACGCTTGTTCGTCACCAAACAAAAACTCAGCCAATGTTTTTGCGAGTTCAGTTTTGCCGACGCCGGTTGGTCCTAAGAAAATAAACGAACCGCTCGGGCGCTTCGGGTCTTTCAAGCCTGCTCGAGTGCGGCGAATGCTCTGGCTTACTGCTTTGATCGCATCTTCTTGACCAATTATGCGCTTGTGAAGTTCGCCTTCCATATTTAGCAACTTCGCAGTTTCTTCTTCGGTCAACTTAAAGACTGGGATGCCTGTCCACATGCTCAAAACTTCGGCGATCGACTCTTCGCTCACTTCGTCGAACAAGTCAATGCCTTGTGCTTTGACGTCGACTTCTTTTTGAGCCCGTTCTTCAAGCAACGAACGCTCTTGATCACGCAAACGACCAGCTTCTTCGAAACGCTGTTCTTCAACCGCGCGCTTCTTTGCTTCTTGAACATCATTGATCTTGTTTTCAATCTCTTTGAGATCTGGAGGTGTCGTCATTCGCTTAATTCGCAAACGACTGCCTGCCTCGTCGATTAAGTCGATTGCTTTGTCCGGCAAGAAACGGTCTGAGATGTAACGGTCGGCGAGATTGGCTGCCGAGACAAGTGCTTGATCGGTGATCGTCACGCGGTGGTGAGTCTCGTATTTGTCGCGAATGCCCTTAAGAATTTCGATGGTGTGAGCAACAGAAGGCTCATCAACTTTCACCGGCTGGAAGCGTCGCTCGAGTGCCGCATCTTTTTCGAAATGCTTTCTGAACTCGTCAAGTGTTGTCGCACCAATTGTCTGCAATTCGCCTCGGGCCAACATTGGCTTCAAAATCGATGCAGCATCAATTGCACCTTCGGCGGCACCCGCGCCAACAAGTGTGTGAATCTCGTCGATGAACAAAATAATGTCGCCACGAGTTTTAATCTCTTTAAGAACTTTCTTCAGGCGTTCTTCGAAGTCACCGCGATAGCGACTACCCGCGACAAGCGCGCCCAGGTCGAGGGTGTAGAGCTGTTTGTTGGTCAAAGTTTCTGGCACTTCATTGGCCACAATTTTTTGGGCGAGGCCTTCGATGATTGCTGTCTTGCCAACGCCAGGTTCGCCGATCAGCACAGGATTGTTCTTGGTGCGTCGTGACAAGATTTGCATCACACGCTCCATTTCTTTGTGTCGACCAATCACTGGATCAAGTTTTTTGTCGCGTGCAAGTTGCGTTAAGTTGCGACCGAACTGGTCAAGAATTTGACTGCCACCTTTTTCTTGTGGTGTGTCTTTGGCCCCAACAGGTTCGCCTTCACTCTTGCCACCAGGGCCTTGGTATCCGCTCAACAATTGAATGACTTGTTGGCGAACACGTCCGAGGTCGGCGCCTAGTTTGACTAATACTTGTGCGGCAACACCTTCGCCTTCACGAATCAAACCAAGCAAAATGTGTTCGGTGCCGATGTAGTTATGACCAAGTTGCAAAGCTTCACGCAATGAAAGCTCAAGAACTTTTTTGGCACGTGGCGTAAACGGAATATGTCCCGATGGTGACGAGCCACCTTGTCCGATAATTTCTTCAACTTGTGCTCGAACCGCTTCGAGTGAAATACCAAGTGCTTCTAAACCTTTGGCTGCAACGCCTTCGCCTTCATGAATCAACCCAAGCAAAATATGCTCTGTGCCAATGTACGAGTGATTGAGCAGGCGGGCTTCTTCTTGGGCGAGAACTACGACTCTGCGAGCCCTGTCTGTAAATCGTTCGAACAACTCTGACCGCCTTGTGCGTCAAATAAGGTAACTGTCGTAAAGTGTATCGGTGCAACCGTCGCGATTTATGTCGCGTGACGTAGGCCCGACGCAAGGTTGCGGTTTCTCACCTCTGCTTGCGTTGGCGTGACGAGCCTCACAACGCTTAGTTCGTAAATTCACAAGGCGAGTTGCCTAGCCTGTGGATATGGCAGTTTCCTCGCCGCTTCTTTCGCTTCCACTCATGGATATTGATCGTCAGCGAGTTGAATCGGCGCTATTGACGGCGGTAAAAACCCGTGACGCACATCTCAACGAACTCGCCGCGCATCTCATCGTTGCCGGTGGCAAGCGCCTGCGCCCCGTGATGACTATTGCAGCCGCTGCAGTTGGCAACGACAGACCAGTGAGCGACGATGTCATTCAAGGCGGCATCTCTTGCGAGCTGGTTCATCTTGGTTCGCTTTATCACGACGATGTTATGGATGAAGCCGCTACTCGTCGTGGCGTCGACACCGTAAATGCTCGATGGGGCAACCTGCAAGCCATTTTGGCTGGAGACTTTTTGTTGGCGAAGGCTTCAGAAATTGCTGCAGCGCTTGGCACCGAAGTTGCAACGCTCTTGGCTCAAACAATCGGTCATCTTTGCGAAGGTCAGATCGAAGAACTTACCAAGGCGTTTGATGTTTCACGTTCAGTGCCTTCATATCTGGTCAGCATTGAGGGCAAGACTGCTTCTTTGTTTTCGACATCTGCTCGTATTGGTGCGCTCGTCGCTGGTCACGAACGCGCTGTCGTTGAAGCGTTGACAAACTATGGCGCCGCATATGGCATGGTGTTTCAAATTGTCGACGACATTTTGGA
>CANLHV010000088.1 GCA_947490975.1 Acidimicrobiaceae bacterium | reverse complement strand
TGGCCCGGGCGCGGGTGGGGGTTGGCGCGGCCCGATGGCTTCTTCGGTTTTGGTGACCCCCAAAAAGACAACTAGTCTCGGGCTCAACAACTAAAGGGGGTTGCAAAATGAAAAAGTTGAGGAATTCATTTGCCGTATTAGCGCTAGCAGGAATCGTGTTAGCCGCATGCGGTGGAAACAGTGGAAGTAGTGATGAATCGAGCGAAAGCGACGGCGTATTAAGCGTCGTTGCCGCCTATTCATCGGTAATTGAAGAACCGTGGGACGGAGTAATTCACGAGGCGCTGCAAGAAATGGCAGACGCTGGCGAAATTACATACAAGTACATTGACGGCATCGGTTACGCCTCTGGCGCTTTCGAGCGTGCAGCGCGACAGATCGCCGAAGAAGACAAACCAGACATCATCATGGGTGACTCATTCGGCAACGAAGAATCAGCTCGCAAGGTTGCGCTTGACTACCCAGACATTGCATGGGTAATGGGTTCAGGTGGCGGACCTGCTGAGCCAAACTTCTCAGTGTTCGATAACTGGATTCACGAGCCTGCATACGTTTCAGGAATCTTGGCCGGCAGTTTGACCAAAACGAATATCATCGGCGTCGTCGGTGGCATTCCGGTGCCTGAAGTGAATCGCATTGTCAACGCATTCATTGCTGGAGCTCAATCGGTTAACCCGAAAGTTGAAGCAAAAGTTGCTTTCATCAACTCGTGGTTTGACCCGGCAGCAGCAAAAGAAGCAGCGCTCTCACAAATTTCAGCAGGTGCTGACATTATGTTCGCTGAGCGTGCTGGTGTCATCGAAGCGGCAGCAGAAAAAGGCTTGCTCTCGTTTGGTAACCAGATGGATCAAAAGAGCATTGCGCCACAGTCGGTTGTGACTTCAAACGTTTGGAACATGCGTCCAACCGTCAAATACATTCTCAACCAGGTCAAGGCTGGGTCATACACGTCACAAGACTTGAAAGACTTCAGCATGGTCGCTAAGGGTGGCGCACTCTTGGCAGAAATCAACACTGGTGTAACTGGTGGAATTCCAGCCGAAGTAGTTGCCAAAGCCGAAGCGGCAATGGCAGCAATCAAGGCAGGAACTCTGCGCGTTGACATCAACGAGGCAGTTCCGGCTGGTTCGGTGACCAAATAAATTTTCGACCTTAAAGTCGAAAATTAAATTATGAATTCAGTTGAGGGGGTTGTCATCGCATCTCGTGGTGGCGCCCCCTCAATTTTTTTGCGCAACATCACCAAGGCATATGGTGAGACGATTGCGTTGAGTGATGTTTCGCTTGATTTGCGTGCGGGTGAAGTGCACGCTCTTCTCGGCGAAAACGGGGCGGGCAAAACCACCCTGATGAAAATCTTGTATGGACTTTCGCAACCTGACTCTGGCCAAATTGAAGCCGATGGAGTTGCGTTAAAAATTGAATCTCCGCGCGATGCGCGTGCCGCGGGTATCGGCATGGTCACGCAGCACTTTTCGTTAGTTAAAAATATGACCGTTATCGAAAATATTGCGCTGGCAAGTGCAAAAACATTTGCGATCGACTTGGCTGGGGTGCGTACTGAAATCGTCGCGGCTTCGGCACGTTTCGGTCTTGATGTGCCGCCAGATGCAATTGTCTCGTCACTGCCAATCGCTTTACAGCAACGAGTTGAAATATTGAAGGCACTGATGTCGGGCTGCTCTTATTTGATTTTGGATGAACCGACTGCGGTTCTCGGCCCAAACGACATCGATTCGTTGCTCGAAGTTATTCGCCGATTGCGCTCAGATGCGGGCATCGGCATCGTTTTAATCAGTCACAAGATGGCCGAGATCGAAAAAGTTGCTGATCGCGTGTCGGTTTTGCGACGCGGTCAGGTCGTGTCGAGTTCACTTGCAAACGGCATCACGTCGAAAGAATTGATCACACTGATGGTCGGCGAACAACAGTCGGGCGCCGAACAACGCCAGCGCAGTGCGAGTCCGAGTCAGAGCCCGATTTTGGTGCTCGATTCTGTTGGGGTTACACGAGAAACCGGTGGTCTGAGTGACGTCAGTTTTGCGGTTCGACCCGGCGAAATATTGGGTATTGCTGGTGTTTCAGGCAACGGGCAGACAGAACTCGTCAATGTCTTGAGCGGCACAACTCAAATCGATAGCGGCACGATCGAAGTCGAAGGTCGACAACTGGGCAGCAATACTCCCCAATCGCTGATGCGTGCCGGCGTCGGCATTTTGGGCGAAGACCGCCATGCATCGGCGGTGCACGCTTTGCAAGTTGTCGAAAACTTGATTCTTGATTGTGTCGAAAAGTTTGCGGGCAAATTTCAATTGCGGCGCAAAGAAATGCTCAGTCACTGCGAATCGGCGATCACTCAATTTGAGATCAAGGCAAATCCTAAACAGGCTTTCGGCACACTTTCGGGTGGCAACATGCAAAAAGTTCTGCTCGCAAGATTGTTCAGCCGCAACCCCAAGGTCGCAATCATTTCGCAACCAACCCGTGGCCTTGACGTGATGGCAACCAACTATGTTCGATCGTTAATCGCCCAGGCGAGCAAACAAGGCACCGCAGTGGTTCTCGTCAGCGAAGACCTCGACGAGATTCTTGAACTCGCCGACAGAGTTGCTGTGATGTACCGCGGCTCGGTGGTCGGCATCGTTGATCATTCTGAAGCATCACGCGAGTCGATTGGTGAGTTAATGGCTGGTATCGCGAAATGAAAGCTCGTTTCGTCCTTCGTGCATCGACACCGTGGTGGCGCGGGCCGTTGCTGGTTGGTGCCGCAGCGCTGTTAACGATTCTCATTTCGGCAATCATGATTCGTTGGGCTGGCGGTGCGCCGATACCCGCGGTTCGCTACATGTTCATCTCACCTTTGCAATCGCGATTTGGTTTCACTGAATCACTTTTGTCAGCGACGCCACTTGTTTTCACTGGTGCCGCAGTGGCGATTGCATTTCGTGCTGGTTATTGGAATATCGGCGCCGAAGGACAACTGCTCGCTGGCACAATTGGTGCCACCTGGGTCGGTCTCCATGCCGAATCACTGCCCCGAATTGTTGGCGTGCCTTTGATCTTGTTGGCTGGCATGCTCTTTGGTGCACTGTGGGCACTCACACCGGCACTTTTGCGAACACGACTCGGCATTGATGAGGTCGTCACGACTTTGTTGCTCAACCCCGTGGCATTGCTGATTATTACGGGGCTTCTTAACGGACCATGGCGCAACAGCGAATCGGGTTTCCCTGATTCAGATGTCATCGCTGATTCGACGAAACTTTGGATTGTTTGGCCCAACACTCGAGTTCACTTTGGTCTTGCACTTGGCGTTGTAATCATCGGCTTGTGCTGGTGGTTTGTCGGAAAAATGTCAGGCGGTTTAAAGCTTCGCGCAGTCGGTCTCGCACCTAACGCCGCACGAATCGCCGGACTTCCTGTTGAGCGCACTCTCCTCATAACGGCACTTGTCAGCGGTGGCATCGCCGGACTCGGTGGCGCAAGCGAAATCGCCGGCGTTGCTCATCAACTGACAACTGGCATCAGCAATAATTTTGGATACACGGGTGTGATCGTGGCGACTCTCGCTGCATTGAGTTTTGTCGGGGCTCTGCTCGTGGCTCTGATGTTCGGCGTAATCACCGTCGGCTCATTTTCGGCGAGTCGCGCCCTTGAGATACCTTCACAGATTGGCCAACTAGTTCAGGCAGTGTTGCTGATCACGGTTGTCTGTGCTTTGGTGATTCAAAAGTATCGCGTCGTCTGGACAATAAAGAGAAGCGAAGGTCGAAAATGATTGACGTCACGGAAGAAATAATTAGCTCAAGCCTGCGCATCGCTACCCCGCTCGCGCTCGCCGCACTTGGTGAACTTGTCACCGAAAAATCTGGGGTGCTCAACTTGGGCGTCGAAGGCATCATGTACGGCAGTGCGTTTGTCGGCATCGCGACTGCAGCTCAAACAGGCAGCCTGACAGCAGGCTTAGTTGCTGCGCTTGTCAGTGGCGCTCTTGCCGGCTTAATTTTTGCGTTCGCGACGGTAACGCTGGGCGTTAATCAACATGTTGCGGGTCTTGGTTTGACACTTTTGATGATCAGTCTTTGCAACACAGCAAATCGCATCATGTTCACTGCCGATGGCGGTCAGGTGCGAGTCGACCCGTGGCAACCACTTAATTTTGGTGGCCCGATTTTCAGTCAATATTGGTTGACCTATGCAACATTTTTAATCGCCGTGCCATTCGTGTGGTGGTTGCTATGGAAGTCTGGGCTCGGTCTCAAAATTCGCGCTGTTGGCGAGAACCCCGAGGCTGCCGATGTCGCAGGCATTGGTGTCGCTAAAACTCGATACACGGCAATCATCATCGGCTCGCTTTTCATGGCTCTCGCCGGTGCGTTCATCACCCTTGCATTCGTCGGAACTTTCACGGTCAACATAATTAACGGCCGTGGTTGGGTCGCTCTTGCATTAGTAATCTTTGGTCGCTGGACAATCGGTCGACTTCTGATTGGCGCCGCGTTGTTCTCTCTTGTCAACGCGGGGCAATTGCAACTGCGATTGTTGCCGTCGTTTGCCGATGTGCCGTTTGAAATTCTGCTGGCGTTGCCATTTTTGGCAGTCATTGTCGGGTTGGCAATTTCGGGACGAAATGTTCCATACCCGGGCGCATATCTCAAGCCATATAAACGACTATAAAAATAACGAAACCAACGAAACCAAAGGGCACCAAATGAGCGACAAAGACAACTATCAATTTGCATTAACTGAAGCCAAGAAAGGTCGCGCCGCCGGTGGCATACCGATCGGTGGCGCTCTAGTTGTTGACGGAAAAGTGATCGCAGTTGGCCACAACCAGCGAGTACAACAAGGCAGCGCGATTCATCACGCCGAAATGAACTGCCTCGAAAATGCGGGACGACTTCCGGCAACTGTCTATCAACGCGCGACGATGTACACGACTCTCAGCCCATGCGACATGTGCACCGGCGCAATTTTGCTCTACAAAATTCCACGTGTTGTCATCGGCGAAAATCGAACTTTTTTAGGTGGCGAAGCGCTTCTCAAGTCGCGTGGGGTCGAAGTCATCGTGCTCGACGACGCCGAGAGTTACAAACTGATGCAAGATTTCATCGTCGCCGAACCAACTTTGTGGAATGAAGACATCGGCGAAGAAGACTA
>CANLHV010000087.1 GCA_947490975.1 Acidimicrobiaceae bacterium | reverse complement strand
GGGCCAGTAGCTCAGTGGTCAGAGCAGGGGACTCATAATCCCTTGGTCGTAGGTTCGATCCCTACCTGGCCCACTTTTCACCCTGTTACGAGGATGCGCTAGTCTCGTCACACAAATCGCATAGACCATCGGGGTGTGTGCAAAGGGAGAACAATCAATGATTAAGCGCAAAGGACTGAAGTCTGCTGCTCTTGCCATTGCTGCGTTTTCACTCATCGCAGGTGCCTGCGGTAGTGACAGCGACACAGCAACAGAAGAGACAACAGCCGAAGTCACAGAAGAGACAACAGCAGCGTTGCCAGGTGAAGGAATTCTTGCTTGCCAAGTAACCGACACTGGTGGTGTTGATGACAAGGGCTTCAACCAAATTTCGTACAAAGGTATGCAAGATGCAGAAGCATCTCTCGGTGTAACAATCGACTTGCTTGAGTCAGCATCAGATGCCGACTATGCACCAAACTTGCAGAACTTCGCTGACAAGGGTTGCAACATCATCGTCACAGTAGGTTTCTTGCTCGGCGATGCAACAAAAGCTGCAGCAGAAGCAAACCCAGACAAGAACTATGCAATCGTTGACTCAGCATTTGATCCACCGATCGCAAACGCACGTGGTCTCATCTTCGCAACTGACCAGCCGTCATTCATGGCCGGTTACTTGGCTGCAGGTATGACCAAGACTGGCGTTGTCGGCACATTCGGTGGTATCAACATTCCGCCAGTGAGCATCTTCATGGACGGCTTTGCTAAGGGTGTTGCTTACTACAACACTCAAAAGGGAGCCACAGTTAAGGTTCTCGGTTGGGACACAGCGAAGCAAGACGGCACATTCGCCGGAAACTTCCAGAGTCTTGACGACGGCAAGAACATTGCCAAGAGTCAGGCTGACGAAGGCGCAGACATCATTTTCCCAGTGGCTGGTCCAGTGGGTCTTGGTTCAGCACAATTCGCAATGGAGTCGGGTGGCAAGGTCAAGATCATCGGTGTTGACGTTGACATGAGCGTTTCGAACCCAGATGCTGCAGAGGTGTACATCGCATCAGTGTTGAAGAACATTGACGCAGCAGTACTCGCAGCAGTCACTGACACAGTTAATGGTGTGAAGACATCAGACAACTATGTCGGTACTTTGGCAAACGGTGGCGTTGGTGTTGCTTACACAGCAGTACCAGCAGAACTTCAAGCTGAAGTTGAGGCAATCGGTCAAGGCATCGCCGACGGCACAATCAAAATCTAATTTTGTGCCGTAACAACGGCATGAATTAAAACTCTGGCCCTACTGCACTCGCAGTAGGGCCTTTGTTTTTGCGTGCGAATTTTTGCAAGCGAATCGTGCCGACTAGTCTCTTTTCAGCCGTTCGCAACGAGGTAAAGCCAAAGATGAAACTTGAGCTACGAGGAATCACCAAGAAATTTCCTGGTGTTATCGCCAACGACTCAGTGAATTTGACAGTTGAGACTGGCGAGGTGCTTGCACTCGTAGGCGAAAATGGTGCAGGTAAATCAACGCTCATGAATGTGCTTTACGGCCTTTATAAGGCCGATGAGGGTGAAATTCTGATCGACGGCACCGCAGTGAATTTTCACTCTCCGGCAGATGCAATAAAAGCGGGCATTGGCATGGTGCACCAGCACTTTATGTTGGTGCCGGTTTTCTCTGTTGCCGAGAACGTCGTGCTTGGCTCAGAGCCGACGAAGAGATTCGGTGCACTTGATATTGAACGTGCGCGAAAGCAGGTGCGTGAAGTATCTGACAGATACAACTTGAACCTCGACCCTGATGCGATAGTCGAAGACTTGCCTGTGGGCGTGCGACAGCGCGTTGAGATTGTCAAGGTTTTGCTGCGTGACGCGAAGATAGTTGTGTTCGACGAACCAACCGCAGTGTTGACGCCAAGTGAAATTATTGAATTTTTCTCGATCGTTCGCACACTTACCGATGCTGGAAAAGGCGTTGTCTTTATCACGCACAAGTTGAAAGAAGCGCTGACGATTGCCGACCGGATAAATGTTTTGCGTCGCGGCAAAGTTGTTGGCGATGCCGACCCAAAGACTGCGTCAGAGTCTCAAATTGCCGAGATGATGGTGGGTCGACCCGTGCAGTTGACTGTAAACAAAGCGACTGCGTCGCCGAAGCAAGTTGTGCTCGATGTTAGAGACTTGAGCATCATTGACCCAGACGGCCGCTTGATAGTCGAAAATGTTTCGTTCAATGTTCGCGCAGGTGAAATAGTTGGTGTTGCGGGTGTGCAGGGCAATGGACAGACCGAACTAGTAGAGGCGATCAGCGGCTTGCGGCGAACAAGTCAGGGTTCGTTGACTCTCGATGGAAAAGATATAACCGAAGCGTCGCCGCGACAACGGCACACACTTGGCATGGGTCATGTGCCAGAAGATCGTCAACGTCAAGGTTTGGTGACCGGTATGACGATTACTGAAAATCTTGTTCTAACTCGATATCACGATTCTGAATTTTGCAGTGGCTTCAAAATGAAGTGGTCGAAAGCAAAAGAAAAAGCCGAAGAGTTGGTGCAAAGTTACGATATTCGAACCAGTGACCCTGATCAATTGGCTTCAACGCTCTCAGGTGGTAATCAACAAAAAGTTATTGTTGCACGCGAGTTGAGTCGAGATATTCGATTGGTGCTCGCAGCGCAGCCGACACGCGGCATCGATGTTGGCAGCATCGAATATATTCACGAGCAGATTGTCAAAGAGCGCGACTCAGGCACGGCAATTTTGATTGTCAGCACCGAACTTGATGAAGTTATGGCATTGTCTGATCGAATTTTGGTGATGTATCGCGGCAAGGTAGTTGCTGATCTCGACCCAAAGAAAGTCAGCCATATGGATGTCGGCTTGTATATGGCAGGTTCGCGGCCAGAAAATGCGGTTGGGGTCAACTCGTGAAAGAGCTAATCAAGTCGCTGCGCTATACATTTTTGGCGCTTCTAGCATCGCTGCTTGTCGGCGCGATAATTATCGTCGTCACCGACATTGACGCGTTGAAGTCGGGCGATTTTGGCAAAGCATTCTCGACGGTTTTCACCGCGTATAAATCTTTGTTTGAAGGTTCGTTCTGGGGTTTGCGTTCAATTTCAAACACGATCACTGGTACGACGCCGTTGTTATTGAGTGGCCTTGCAGTTTCGGTGGCGTTCAAAGCTGGTTTATTCAACATTGGCGCAACTGGTCAGATGTTGGCAGGTGGCATGACGGCATTGTGGGTTGGGTTCACGATGACGGGCCCAGGTTGGTTGCAGGTGCCACTGGCTGTGATTGCAGGAGCAATTGGCGGCGCACTTTACGGTGGCGTTGCCGGTGTTTTGAAGGCGCGCACGGGTGCTCATGAAGTAATCACAACGATCATGCTCAACAGCATTGCAAGTTTCTTGGTGTTGTGGTTATTGAAGACAACAACTTTTCAGCGCGAAGGTCGCCCTGATCCGATTTCGAAAGAGATCGCCGACGAAGCGCATCTGCCAAGACTGTTCGGATTTTTAGATGGCCGGTCTGACCTTGTTGCTCACGCCGGGTTTTTTGTCGCGATATTGGCAACTTATGCGTATTGGTATTTGTTGAAGCGCACAACACTGGGTTTTGAATTGCGAGCAACTGGTCTAAATAGCGATGCTGCAAAATATGCCGGTATGAAGTCAAAGAGTTTGACGGTTGTGGCGATGCTGCTGGCAGGCGGCTTTGCCGGCATGGCGGGTGCAACCGAAGTGCTCGGCACATATGGCTATGCATCGACAAGTTTGGCGGGCAACATTGGTTTTGATGCAATCGCTGTCGCGCTACTTGGTCAGTCTTCACCGATTGGCACACTTGTGGCGGCAGTGTTGTTCGGTGCGTTGCAAGCAGGTGGCCGATCGATGCAGGCAAACACTGACGTGCCCGTTGATCTGATTATTGTTTTGCGCGCATTAATCGTGATGTTCGTTGCTGCACCACTTCTGGTTAAAGCGATGTTCAGGGTTAAGTCACAAGTTGCAAGCCAAGGTCAAACATTTAGGGGGTGGGGCGGGTGAGTGAAGCGTTGATGATTTCAGCAGAGCAAAAAAAGCGCGCTCGCAACGTCGGTTTCGGTTATCTGGGTCTGGCTGTAATCACGTTGGTGATTTTTTCGCGCCGACCAGGTGATGCGGGTTTCAGACTGACCGAGGGTGGTTTTTCGCTGTCACTGCCCGCACAACAATTTGCTTATATCTTCGGCTTCGTCTTTGTTGGCCTCGGTGCGGCGCAACTATGGCGTGGGCTGGGCAAAGTTTCAAACATCGTTTTGGCGCTTGCTACTGCAATGTTCGTGATGAGTTTTTTGTCGTGGGCAACGTCGGGCGAGTCGTTCAGCCTTGTTGGCATGTTGCAAGACACTGTTTCGCGCAGTGTGCCGATAACACTGGGTGCTCTTGCGGGCATTCTGTGTGAACGTAGCGGTGTAATCAACATTGCAATTGAGGGCATGTTGTTGGCCGGTGCGTTTACCGGCGCAGTCGGCGCGTCGCTTACAAACCTCTGGTTTGGCACGATCATCGCAATGCTCACGGGCATGTTGCTGGCGTGGATACTTGCAGTGTTCTCGATCAAATATCGCGTCGATCAAGTAATCGTCGGCTTTGCGATTAACTTTTTTGCGCTCGGCATCACTTCGTTTTTGAGTTTCAGAGTTCTAGTGCCGAACCCTGACTACAACTCGCTTGTGCCGGTGATGCCGATATCGGTGCCGCTACTGTCGAAGATTCCGTTCATTGGTCAAATTCTTTTTGTACAAACAATTTTTGTTTATTTCTCATTTGCCGCGGTAGCGCTTTTAACTTGGGCAATGTATCGCACGCGTTGGGGTCTGCGTACCCGAGCCGCAGGCGAGTATCCGAAAGCAGCGGGCACTCTCGGTGTCGACGTAATTAAATTGCGTTATCGCAACTTGTTAATCGCAGGAGCAATCGCGGGCATCGGCGGAGCATGGTGGCCGATCGGCACAGTCGGTCGCTTCGATCAAAACATAACCGGCGGTCGCGGATTTATCGCACTCGCTGCCGTAATTTTCGGACGTTGGCACCCAGTTGGCGCATTTAGTGGGGCGATTGTGTTCGCACTCGCCGAAGCGGTGCGGTTGAAAATCGGCAACTTTGACACGGGCATACCAAGTGAGTTTTTGTTGATGGCGCCATATTTAGTGACGCTCGTAGTTGTCGCCGGTTTTGTTGGTGCGAGTCGTGCCCCGAAGGCCGCTGGCCAACCGTACG
>CANLHV010000086.1 GCA_947490975.1 Acidimicrobiaceae bacterium | reverse complement strand
CAAGCAGTTGTCTTGCCAGGTGTCGGCAACTTTGGTGCTTGCATGTCGGCTCTTCGCGAAGCAGGTTTAGAAGAAAGCGTGCATCAAGCGATTGGTTCGGGGCGACCGTTTCTCGGAATTTGTGTCGGCATGCAGATGCTGTTCGACAGCAGTGAAGAGAGCCCTGGAGTTGCAGGTCTTGGCGTTATCGCCGGCGAGATTAAGTGGCTACCCGAGGGTGTGCAACGCCCGCAGATGCAGTGGAATCGATTGAATATAAAAAATCAAGACGATTTATTTGCCGGCTTGAGCGAGAATCCGTGGATGTATTTCGTGCACTCATTGTCGGCAGTTGCCAAAGATCAGTCTGTTGTTGCGGCGACTTGCAGTTATGGAAGTGAATTATTGGCGGCGCTTCGATTGCGAAATGTTTTTGCGACCCAGTTTCATCCTGAAAAGTCGGCAACAGAGGGATTGCGAATTTTGGAGAACTTCGTCAACAGTTGCACTGTCGCTGCGACTTCAAAATAAGTTTGATGAAAATTTCGCCGACTCGGCAAGAGTTTCATACATTAGCCAAAGACAACACGGTGATACCTGTGTGGGCTGAAGTTTTGGCAGATGTCGAAACGCCCGTTTCGGCATACATCAAACTCGTCGGCGATAAACCAGGGTTCTTGCTTGAGTCAGTCGAGCACGGCGAACGATGGAGCAGATTTTCGTTTGTGGGTCGCGACCCGGTGGCGACGTTGGTGTTGCGCGACGGAAAAATAACAACAACAGGCACGGTGCCGAGCACGATGCCGCGCGACAAAGGAATATTGGCTGCTATCGAGTCGTTGCTTGCGACATATCGCGCGCCATTGCACCCAGACTTGCCGCCATTGCAAGGTGGCTTGATGGGTTTTCTCGGCTACGACGTTGTGCGTGAAATCGAAAATCTGCCAAACACGCCACACGAAGATCGCAACATGCCAGATGCAGTGATGAGCATGATCGGCTCGCTTGCAGCGTTTGATCACTGGCGTCAACGTTGCTACATGATTGAAAGCGTGCCAGTGGCAGGTCTTGATGTTGCGGCGCGAGATGCGGCGTATGACGCGGCGATTATCCGCGTATATAAAGGTGTCGAAGATTTGTCGCGACCTGTTGCGCACACCCCAGTTGAGCCGCCGTTGCGTGACGACACGTTGAGCGTTGAATCGTCGATGCCAAACGGCATGTATGAGCGCGCTGTCGCAGTTGCAAAAGACCATATTCGAGCAGGAGACATTTTTCAGGTTGTATTGTCGCAGCGATTTGATGTGCAGCTTGATGCTGACCCGTTCGATGTTTACCGCGTGTTGCGACAGATTAACCCGAGTCCGTACATGTATTACGTGAAACACGATGATGTGACAATCGTTGGCTCGTCGCCCGAGCCGATGGTGCAACTGCGCAATGGTCGCGTTGTGAGTCGGCCGATTGCGGGCACACGAAAACGCGGAGTAGATGACGAGCAAGATCGCAAATTGGCGGGCGAATTGAAAGAGAACCCCAAAGAACGTGCCGAGCATGTGATGCTTGTTGACTTGGCTCGAAATGATGTTGGACGTGTTGCCGAATTTGGAACTATGAATGTCGATGAATTTATGACTCTCGAGCGATACAGCCATGTCATGCACCTAACTTCACAAGTCTCTGGCACTTTGCGCGCGGGGCTCGGGCCAGTAGATGTATTGCGTGCAACTTTGCCGGCGGGCACCGTTAGTGGTGCGCCGAAAGTGCGAGCGATGCAAATTATTGATGCACTCGAACCGACAAAGCGTGGGCCGTATGCGGGCGTTGTCGGCTATGTAGATTTTTCTGGCAACCTTGACACGGCGATTGCGATTCGCACGATGTTTGTCGGTGCGCACGGGGCGACGCTGCAGGCCGGCGCAGGAATAGTCGCTGACAGTATTGCGAGCGAAGAAAATCTTGAATGTCGAAACAAAGCAGCAGCACTGATTGCGGCGATACCAGCGGCGCGGCGAATGACTAAAGCACGTGAACAAGCACAAGAGACGAATGCGGTGCGCGCAAAATGACGGGTTTTTATATTGAGCATGTTCGCGATGTTTTGCAGGTGTGTGGCAGTGATGCGCGAAAGTTCTTGCACTCGCAATTGGCCAACGATGTTGCGGCGCTGAAGGTTGGCGAGTCGCATTACAGTCTGTTGCTTGAGCCCGCGGGCAAGATCACATCTTTGTTGCGAGTGCGTTGTGAATCTGAAGAAAGTTTTGTTTTAGATTGCGATGCGGGTTTTGGTGAGATTTCGGCAAGTCGGTTGTCACGATTCAAGATTCGCATCAAATGTGAGATCTCAAGTGGTGCGCAAAGGTTTGTCGCGGTGAGAGGTTTATCCGTAAATGAATATGCCGAGTATTTGGCACGCGACTCGGCGTTGTCGGCGTGGCGTGAAAAAGACTTTGCTGTTGATTTTGATGCCAGCAATTTTGTCGCCGGCGATTTGCGTCAAGGTTCGACTGAAGATTTCGAATTAGCGCGCGTGATGGCGAAGTGGCCAACCATGGGCGTCGATATGACTAGTGATTCGATGCCTGCAGAAACGGGATTGACGGATTGCGCAGTGAGTTTTACGAAAGGTTGTTACCCGGGCCAAGAGCTAGTTGAGCGAATGGACTCACGCGGTGCGAAGGCGCCACGACAATTGCAATTGATTCGCGCAGACACTGGCGCGCGAGCGGGCGAGCCGGTGGTTTTGAACGGTGAAGAAATTGGTAGTTATACGAGTGTTTGCCAAGAATTTGCGTTGGCTTTGATCAAACGGTCGGCAGACAGCCGTTCAATCGAGATTGGCGCGTAAACTGCACTATGCCTTTTATCTTCGCATTCGATCACAAACACCGTCGCGCACCAATGAGCATGAAAGATTTGCTCGGCGGAAAGGGTGCAAACCTCGCCGAAATGATGAGTGTGTTGAAACTGCCCGTGCCGCACGGTTTCACGGTCACCACAGATGCGTGTCGCGCATATATGAAAGGTGGCTGGCCAAAAACTCTTGACAAAGAATTGGCGACTCATGTTGCACAACTTGAAAAAAAGATGGGGGCCAAGCTCGGTGACCCGTTGAGTCCGCTGTTGGTGTCGGTGCGATCTGGGGCGAAGTTCTCGATGCCAGGCATGATGGACACAGTTTTGAACTTGGGTCTTAACGATCGAAGCGTGCAGGGTATAGCGAAGTCGACCAACGATGAGCGATTTGCATACGACAGCTATCGCCGATTCATTGCGATGTACGGCCGAATTGTGTTGGGCATTGATGGCGCAAAATTTGAACATCCGTTTGAAAATGCGAAGAAGTCTGCTGGCGTTACGAACGATGCGGCGTTGTCAGCGACTTCGTTGAAGACGCTGTGCGAGACATTTAAGTCGGTTGTTAAAGCTGAAACGGGCAAAGAGTTTCCGCAAGAGCCAGTCAAGCAATTGCGCGGTGCTGTTGAAGCGGTGTTTCGCTCTTGGAATGGCGCTCGGGCGATTGCATATCGCGTGCGCGAAAAGATTAGCCACGATCTTGGCACTGCGGTCAATGTGCAGGCGATGGTGTTCGGCAATCGCGACAACAACTCGGGTACCGGCGTTGGTTTTACGCGCAATGCTGCGACTGGTGAAAACAAACCATACGGCGACTATTTGATCAACGCGCAAGGCGAAGATGTTGTTGCTGGTATTCGCAACACTGAAGATCTTGATGCGTTGAAGCGCCAGTTTCCGAGCGTGCACAAAGAGTTGTTGGCGATCTTCGATCGACTTGAGCGTCACTATCACGACATGTGCGACACCGAATTCACAATCGATCAGGGCAAGTTGTGGATGTTGCAGACTCGCGTGGGCAAGCGCACTGGTGCCGCAGCGCTGAAGATGGCTGTTGACATGACCGCCGGAACGGGAAAAGGCAAACAGTCATGGAAGATCAGCAAAAAAGAAGCGCTGATGCGAGTGAACGCAGAACATTTAGATCAGGTTTTGCATCCGCAATTTACTAATAAGACAAAAGCAGTTGCTAAAGGTTTGGCGGCGTCGCCGGGTGCTGCAGTGGGCAAGGTTTATTTCACGGCCGATGACGCAGAAGCCGCTGCGAAAAGTGGTGAGGCAGTTATTTTGGTGCGCAGCGAGACGAGCCCAGAAGACGTGCACGGCATGATGGTGGCGAAAGGTATTTTGACTTCGCGTGGCGGACTCGTGAGTCACGCCGCAGTTGTTGCGCGCGGTTGGGGAACACCTGCTGTTGTTGGTGCTGACGCTGTGCAGATTGACGGCAAGATGTTTCGCGCCGGCGACGTTGTTGTGCGCGAGGGCGATGTGATTTCTCTCGACGGCACAACAGGCGAAGTCATGTTGGGCGCGATGCAGTTGACTGCGGCTGAGCCGACTAAAGAGTTTCAAACAATTTTGAAATGGGCTGACGAGATTCGCAAAGGCAAACTTGCGGTGCGCGCAAACGCCGACACTGCCGAAGATGCCTCGAAGGCACGTGAATATGGTGCAGAGGGCATTGGTTTGTGCCGAACCGAGCACATGTTTTTGGCACCAGATCGACTTCCGGTTGTGCGTCGAATGATTTTGGCGAGCACGCCTGCTGAAGAAACTGCGGCGCTCGAAGAGTTGCGTGCAGTTCAAAAAGAAGACTTTGCTTCGTTGTTGCGGGCGATGTCTGGTTTGCCAGTGACAGTGCGATTGTTAGACCCACCGCTGCACGAGTTCTTGCCGAATGTCGACGAACTCGAGATTAAGGCAGCGACGACTGGCCTTGATGAGCAAGAACGTAAGTTGTTGCGCGCGGCGCACGATTGGGCAGAGGTTAATCCGATGCTTGGCACTCGTGGTGTTCGACTTGGTGTGATCAAGCCTGGTCTTTATGCGATGCAGGTGCGTGCGTTGATGCAGGCTGCCGATCAAGTTGCTGATGAAGGTTACGAGCCGATTGTTGAAGTGATGATTCCGTTGACGGTGACTCGTGAAGAGTTGGCTCTCGCGCGATCGTGGGTTGAGGGTGTGCTCGTTGAGCACTCGGCTCGAATGAAAGACAAAGGTGCAGGTCTTGGTAAGCGTGGCGCGCGAGGCAAGAAGATCACGCGGCCGAAAGTCACGATCGGCACAATGATTGAGACGCCGCGTGCGGCTCTGCGTGCAGACGAACTGGCCGACCATGCTGATTTCTTTAGTTTTGGTACAAACGACTTGACGCAGATGACTTTTGGTTTTTCGCGCGACGATGTCGAGAGTCGAATGATGCCTGCGTATCTTGAAGCTGGTTTGCTTAAGCGAAACCCGTTCGAGACGATTGATCAGGCCGGTGTTGG
>CANLHV010000085.1 GCA_947490975.1 Acidimicrobiaceae bacterium | reverse complement strand
CCACCAGATGGTGGTGTAATCGTCGGCGAACTGATGGATTGTGCCGGAGGTGTAGAACTAAGCAGCGAGTAAACAAGTTTGTTCGGCGAACCCGCAGGGTCAGAGATCAAATCAGATGTCGCCGTAGATGTGATCCAAGTTGTGACTCGACCTACAGAAAGTGCAGGGTCTGCACTCAACGCCAATGCAGCAACCCCTGCAACATGCGGCGCAGCCATTGATGTACCAGAAATTGTGCTTGTTGCAGAAGTTGAGGTGTACCACGCCGATGTGATGTTTGAACCCGGCGCGAAAACATCAACACATGAACCGTAGTTTGAATAACTGGCTCGCGCATCTGCTGATGTAGTCGCACCAACTGTGATCGCCGAAGTTTCTGCTGCCGGCGAGTAGTTGCACGCGTTAGCACTCGAATTGCCAGCTGCCACAACAAACACGACGCCGTCAGCAACACCGCGAGCAACCGCAAGGTCAAGTGCGGCTGAGCGCGAACCACCCAGGCTCATGTTGGCGACTGCTGGCACACCAGATGTGTGATGTGCGATAACCCAGTCAATACCCGCGATAACTCCGGAAGTTGAACCCGAACCCGCGCAATCTAAAACTCGAACAGGCACAACACTGACTGAAGGAGCAACGCCATAGTTGGTGCCCGCAACGGTGCCCGCAACATGGGTGCCGTGACCGTGGCAATCTTGTGTGCCTCGACCATCGGCGATTGAGCTGAAACCTGAAATTACTCGACTGCCAAACTCGCTATGACTCGACAAAACTCCGGTGTCGATGATGTACGCACTTACACCCGCACCCGAAAAATTGCTGATGTAACGAGTATTGAGTGGCAGATTACGTTGATCGATGCGATCTAAACCCCATGACAAAACAGAAATGCCAGATTCACTTCCGGCTGCAGGCACCACTGCAGACGACGGACTAGAAGAAAGCGATGTGCCAATCGAATTTGTTGCAGTAACCGTAAATGTGTAGCTCACGCCATTGGTCAAGCCACGCACAACACACGACAGCGCACCCGTCGTTGAGCAAGACTTGCTGCCCGGTGATGATGTCACGGCGTACGCATTAATTTTCGAGGCTCCGTCGCTAGCCGGCGCTAGCCAATTTACTGTTGCGATCGAATCGCCAGCGCTTGCACGAACATTTTGAGGCGCATCAGGGGCTTGCGGTGTTGGCGCAACGGTGAATGTCCAGTTCAAGCGTGTTGCACCTTTTTTGCCGCTATAACCGTCGATTGCCACAAAATAAGTAACGCCAGCATTTACTGCGATTGAGACACGGCTCCATAGGCCAGTTTCGCCAACTGCGTCATCGTTAACAGCGAGCATTGTCAAAGTGTTGACGCTCGCGCCCGTGTATGCGCCAAGAATTGTGTCAAAGTCGCTGCCACTAGTTGTCAACACGAGAGTGCCAGTTTCGGTGGCGACCCACTTGTACCAAATCGACGCGGCAGGTGCGTATCCGCCATGGTTAGGTTCACCAGTTTCGCGTGTTGCTGTGAGCGTCGAGTTCGAAGTATTGCCGGTCGAATTACTAATCGCAGTCGCGCCCGAGAATGGATCATTAATTAATGCGCTAACTGTGGTGACCGGTGAACTTTGTGATGACCACGAACCCGTACCAACTTCGTTAGTCGCTGAGACTCTAAAAATGTGACTAACACCAGCCGCTAGCGAACGAATAGCCGAGAATGTTGATGCGCTTACGCCATCTGCAAGTGTTGTCCACGACTTACCAGAGTCAATCGAATATTGGATTGTGTAGTCACTGATCGGTGCCCCACCGTCGGTCGTAGGTTCTTCCCAATCAAGATCGACTTGTCCGGTGCGCGCAGTAGCCACAACAGTTCGAGGTGCACCTGGCGCAACTGGCGTCCATGGGGTGAAGGCCTCTGATGGTTCAGACGGCTCGCCAATGCCAATTGCGTTTTTTGCACGCACTCTGAAAATATGCGGCACGCCATCTTCTAGAGGACTTACAGTTCGCGCAACATTGGCACAAACACAGCCGACAACACCCGTGTTGCCATCCCATGTTGTCCAAGTTGTGCCGTTATTTTTTGAATATTCGATGATGTAGTTAGTTAGTTCGGAGCCACCATTAAATGTTGGTGCGCCCCATTGAATTGCCACTCTGCGTGGGCCAATTGAAACATCATTCACGCAACACGGTGCCGACGGAATGCCTGGCGCAACGGACGTGGTCGCAGTTGATGCAGCACCCGCGCCTGAGATATTTATCGCACTGACCCTAAAAATATAAGAAGTTGCGCTTACTAAACCAGAGACAGTCGTCGAACGAATGGTGCTAGTCGGGTCAGCGAATGTCGCCCACACCAAACCAGCATTTGACGAATACTCGATTCGGTAGTCGCTGATCGAACTTCCACCATCTGAAACTGGTGCAGTCCAACTTAGAGAGATTTGATTTAACTCGATGTTTGTCACGCGAACGTCGAGTGGCGCACTCGGTACGACGATCGCCCATGGCGCACCAGAAGCAATGCCCGACGGTTGACCAGTGCCGACACCATTGACAGCTTTGGCTCTGAAAAAATAACTTGTGCCATTAGTTAGACCTGTGACCGTTGCGGTTGTCAAAGTTGAAACACCGTCATCAAACAGCGTGTAACCAGCACTTATGTCAGTCGTGTATTCGATTAAATAGTCGGTGATCGCCGAACCGCCATTAAGCGCCGGCGCCGACCAACTCAATCGCATGCTTTGGTTCAGCGCAGTCGGCCGCAATGAAGTGGGCTCGCCCGGAATACCAGGAGTTGTAGTTACAACATTTGAGGCATCGCTCGTGCCTGCACCGCTAACTGCCTTAACTCTGAACGAGTAACTAGTCGCGTTCGTTAGGCCCGTCACATTCGCGCTTGTAGATGTCGAAACACCGTCACTAAACGTCGACCAAGTCGCACCAGTATTCGAAGAAAACTCAATTAAATAGTCGGTAACACTGCTGCCATTATCTGATGTCGGTGCGAGCCAGGTAAGCGACGCACTCGAATTGCCGGCGACAACCACAAGGTCTCGCGGAGTGCTTGGAGCAATCGGCGTTGGGGCAAGCCATGCGGACTTTGTATAAAGAAAAAGATTCACCGACCCAGCACCCGGCGATGACACAACATCTGGAGTCGAATAAGTAACTAATTTTGCAGCAACTGCGGCCGGAGCCATTGTCGGGTCGGCCTCAAGTAAAAGAGCCGCCGCACCAGCGACGTGTGGTGCGGCCATTGAAGTGCCAGACAAACTGCGCAGAGATGTTGACGAAGAGTGATATGCCGAAGTGATGCCCGAACCTGGCGCGAAAATATCGAGACATGATCCATAATTTGAATAACTAGCGCGCGCATCAATTGAAGTTGTCGCGCCTACCGTTATCGCCGATGGCGCCGAGGCCGGCGAATAACTGCACGCCAGTTGGTTGCTATTGCCCGCAGCAACCACAACAGTTATGCCGTCGGCGACTGCATTTGCAATGGCTGTGTTGAGAGAACTCGAAAAACCGCCGCCAAGACTTAAGTTGGCTACCGCCGGTGTGCCTGCTGCATGGTCGCTAATAGCCCAGTTAACACCAGCAATAACGTTAGACATTGCGCCACTGCCACGGCAGTTGAGCACACGAATTGGCACCAACCTTGTCGACTTAGCAACACCAGTTGTCGAACCACCAATTGTGCCGGCGACATGAGTGCCGTGTCCGTTGCAGTCAGTTGAGCCATAACCGTCAGCAATAGCGCCGTAACCAGTAGCAACTCGACCTGAAAACTCGACATGATCGGCACGAATGCCGGTGTCAATGACATAAGCGGTCACGCCAGCGCCGCCGAAGTTATATGTATACATCGCGTTCAAAGTGCGAGTGCGTTGATCGATTCGATCTAAACCCCAAGATGGCGGGTTGGCTTGGTCGCCTTCAATTTCGATTATCTGGTTTGGTTCGATGCTCATCACACGCGGGTCTTTGCTAAGGCGTGCAATTTGACTTTCGCTCAACAGCGCGACGTATCCACTAATTGCTTGTGTAAATGCTTGGATAACTTCGCCACCCAACGCATTTTCTGCAGCCACGAACGCCTGAACATCGACATCTGGTCGCAACATGACGATCGAAGTGCCTTCAAGCGGATCGTTCGCACCAGCCGTTGCGGGGACGGTCGTCGAAGTTGTAGAAGAAGTTGAAGTTGTGCTTGTCGTTGAGCTAGTTGTACTTGAACTCGTCGTACTAGACGAACTACTAGTTGTCGAAATTGGTGTAGTTGTTGTTGTCGACGTACTCGAACTTGTAGTCGATGTCGTTGTTGAAGCTATCGACGTCGACGAGCTTGTTGAGCTCGACGTTGAATTGTCATCGAGGCGAATGACGCGATCGAGTTCGACGATTAGAACTTCGCGGTCGGCTTTGAGTCGCCGAACATCGTTGGCATCAAGTTCAGCAACAAAGCCATTCGCCGACCCGTCATAAACATCACTAATCGAATTGCCGAGACGCGCCTCTTTGGCAATTTTTGTTTGAAGATCAGCATTTTGAGTTAACAAAACGATGTAGTCACCAATTGGCGCGTCAGCACCTGCGATAGGTGTCGGTAAGAACTGAAAACCCAACAGTGCCGACATAGCAAAAGCCAGCCATGATCGTCGCCGTTTGAAAGTAAGCCGCAAAACACCTGGCTTCAAAGATTTTTTCACTTGCCATCAACCTATCTATTGGGTGTAGCGCCGAAGTGTGAACATTGGGTAAAAGTTGACTAATTTACTCGGGATTCAGATATCCTTGCCCCGTAAGCACGTGTATCAGCAAAGCCCTTAGAAACGGTCAATCCCCAGCAATACCAACAACAAGGAGTACCAAAAATGTCTATTCGACTAGGTGACACAGCCCCCGACTTTGTAGCCGAAACAACTCAAGGCACAATCAATTTTCATGAATGGCTCGGCGAATCATGGGGTGTGCTGTTTAGCCATCCAAAAGATTTCACTCCTGTTTGCACCACCGAGTTGGGTTATGTCGCGCGAATCAAACCAGAGTTTGACAAACGCAATGTCAAAGTCATTGGTCTTTCGGTTGACTCAGTCGAATCACACAACAAGTGGGAGTCTGATATCGCTGAAACCCAGGGCACGCCGGTTAACTTTCCGATGATTGGTGACCCCGATCGTAAAGTTAGCAATCTCTACGACATGATTCACCCAAACGCCAATGACACTCTGACCGTACGCAGCGTTTTTGTTGTCGGACCCGACAAAAAAGTGAAACTATCAATTACCTACCCAGCATCAACAGGTCGCAACTTTGACGAGATTTTGCGAGTGATTGACTCGTTGCAACTAACTGCAAAACATAAAGTTGCGACACCAGCAAACTGGAAAAACGGCGAAGACGTCATCATCGGCGGCGCAGTCTCAGATGAAGATGCAAAAAAATTGTT
>CANLHV010000084.1 GCA_947490975.1 Acidimicrobiaceae bacterium | reverse complement strand
CCAAGTCCTGAAACAATTGCCGAAAGCTTGGCCAAAATTTGCCATTCATCTAGATCGTTTGATCCAAGTGGCAAGACTGGCTCGCTGTAATTTGCAACATTGCGCACAGCAAATGTCAAAAGCGCCAAGTCGTAGTGGCTGCGTTGCAATTGTGATGGCGGTGGCAAAATTACGTCAGCAAATTTTGAGGTTTCGTTCAAATACATGTCGACGCTGACCATGAAGTCAAGTTCAGCGAACGACTTTGCAAGCCGCTCGCTATTTGGGGTCGACAAAATTGGGTTTCCTCCAACGACAACCATCGCTCGTATCTGGCCTGGGCCTGGTGTTTCAATTTCTTCAGCCATTGCCGCAGCCGGATATTCACCGAGCGCTTCGGGGTGTTTGCTCACTCTTGAGTGTCCGCGGCCGATGCGAAAACCCTTGCCTTTGCCGGGTTCACCGTGCGTATTGCCGCTGCCTGCGACCGGCAACGGAAACATCGCCCCACCGACGCGATCAAGGTTGCCGGTAAACACGTTGACTACATCGACTAGCCACGACGCCGTCGTACCGAACGCAGTTGTGCACGTGCCGATTCGCCCGTAAACAGCCGAACAACTCGCGTCGCGCAACTCTCGGGCAATTCGCAAAATTGTTTGTTCATCAATGCCTGTTGGTACAGCAACGGCCGCAGCGCTAAACGGCGCGAGTGCGCCAACAAGCTCTTCGAGACCATTCAAATAGGTGCCCAGTCGTTGTTTGACGACTTGCAGACCGTCACTTGCAAGCGTGTTGGCAATCGCTGCTAGCAACAACGCATCGGTGCCTGGTCGAATTGCCAACCATTCGTCGGCTTGCTCGGCTGTGCGGCTCTTTCGTGGGTCGACTACAACTAGTTTTCCACCCCGTGCCTGCATTGCTTCAATGCGACCAGGAAAATCTGGTGCAGTGCACAGACTGCCATTCGATTCATATGGATTCGCCCCGAGTATAAGCAAGTACTGAGTGCGATCTAGATCTGGCACTGGCACCGAACTTGGCGAACCAAACATCAAGCCTGACGAAACCTGTTTCGGAATCTGATCGACTGTCGAAGCACTGAATCTTTGTCGCGAGCCGATTGCTTGCAACAACACTCGATTAAAAGTCATCGACGATAAATTGTGCGCACCTGGGTTGCCTAAATACGTGGCGATTGATTCGCGCCCAAAATTTTCGATCACGCTATTCAAACCTTTGTCGATAACTTGCCACGCTTCATCCCAGGTAGCAGGCACATGCACGCCGTCGCGTTTGATCAACGGCGTCAACAATCGATCTGGGTCATAGTGGAGTTGTTTTAACGTGCTGCCCTTTGGGCAGATAAAACCTTTTGAGAAAACATCTTGCATGTCACCACGAATGTGGGTCACCTGATCGTCTTTTACGGTGACTGCCAAACCGCATCCCGCCTCGCAAAGAGGGCAAGTTCGAAACGCAATTTTTTCAGTAGCCATAGCAATATCTTGCCTCAAACAAGCACACAAACAATTATCGACTGGGCTCGCCTCATAGGCTGTCGGTCGTGCGCCAGTTATTGCCCACTACTCGTGACACTGTAAACCTGCGCGAGATCTATGGCGCACCGCGCTCTCGGCATTCAGCTGGACGTCCATCCATTGGTTTGTGCATGGTCATGAGCATCGACGGCTCAACGGTCGTCGAGGGCAAATCAACCCTGCTTTCGAACCCCGCAGATCGAGATGTGCTTATCGCATTGCGCTCTGCGGCCGAGACGATTGTGGTTGGCGCCGGCACGATACGTGAAGAAATGTATGAAGTGCCTTCAAAAAAGGGCTTGCGAGTGGGTGTCGTTACCCGCACCGGAAAAATGGACCTAAACACCAACTTATTTAAGAGTGGCGTTGGCTTTTTGATCATGCCAGAAGATGCAAAACAACCAGACACCGAATTCGATCTTGAAATAGTTCGGGCGGGCAAAGGCAATGTTGATTTGCAGCTAGCGATGAGTCAACTGCCGGGCACGTTCGTTCAACTTGAAGGCGGCGCACTGCTAAACGCGTCAATGTTCGCCGCCAACTTGGTTGACGAAATCAATCTAACAATCAGCCCAATGGTTACGGGTGCTGACAGCCCTCGATTAGCAAATGGGGCGCCGCCATTGCACAGTGACTATGAAGTTGCACACATTCTTGAAGACAACGGATTCATGTTCATTCGCTATTTGCGAAAGATTTAGTTCGATAAAAATCGTTACTTACGTAATTCTTTTTCGAGCAACGCAAGTTCGCGCTTGAAATCGGCTGCAGCATCGAAGTTTTTGTAAACGCTTGCAAATCGCATATAGGTGACTTCGTCAATGCTGCGCAACAAACTGAGCACGGCATGACCTACTTGATTGCTCGTCACATCATCGCCCGTAAGTCGCATGTCGTCTTCAACACGCTCGGCAATCTCGATTAACACCGAGTCTTCGACTGGCCGACCTTTGGCTGCAGACTGCAAACCGCTAATGATCTTCGCACGATCGAATAATTCTTTGTCGCCGGTTCGCTTGATCACGTAAAGAGGCACTTCTTCAAGACGCTCGTAAGTGGTAAACCGATGGCCGCACTTCAAACAAGAACGCCGCCGGCGAATCGAACTGCCCTCTTCTGAAACACGCGAGTCAATAACTTTTGTATCTTCGCATTGACAACTAACGCATCTCATCAACACAAGATTACTCGCAATCATCAGCCCGATTTTGAAACCGTTTAAGCCTTGAACTGCGGCCGAAAATTATGGAATGCGAACGAGTTGCCCTGTTGTTATTTGATCGCCATTCATAAGAACTAACTGGTCAACCACTTCGGTGATGTTGCTATTTGGTGCGATGCGCTGTGCGATTGCCCACAGTGTGTCGCCCGATTCGGCAATCACGAATTTTGGTGTCGCCAGATTCTCGGCTGTTGGCCGATCGGCCGCGGCGCTCGTGTCGAGCATTGCGAAGCTAACCGTGACCGCTAAAGCAGCCAGAGCCAAAGAAACCATTGCTCGACGGCGGCGGTAGACCGGCGCCATATTTCGACGGCTAACTACTGCAACTGGGAAGTTATTGATTGCTATTGCCATGATGACGCCTCTTTCGTGATGCTTTTTGGGGGTATTTCCGCTTGCTTCCACCATAGCGAACGGGTGTTCGCAGTACAACCCTTTTTACGAACATTTGTTCTCCGAACAGGTGTTTGACTTTAGGGGCGAACGGGCGTACGCTCTAGATATGAGCCCAAACATTGACCCGACCCCAATAAACGCCGCCCAGGCCAAAAACAGCACTCTGACCGAGCGGCAGCGAGGCATCCTCGACTTCATCGTCTCTAACATGCGCGAACGGGGCTACCCGCCATCGGTGCGCGAGATCGGCGAGGCCGTAGGTCTTAGTTCATCGGCCACCGTGCACAACCACTTGGCTGCACTTCAAAAACTCGGATACTTACGCCGCGACCCGACAAAGCCTCGCGCGATTGAAGTGCGTTACGAGGCATCAAGTGGCGTCGCCATGGAGCACCGCCCGACAAAACATGTACCACTCGTTGGTGATGTTGCCGCGGGTGTCAATGTTTTGGCCCAAGAAAATGTCGAAGAACTTGTGCCTCTTCCAATGGACTTCACCGGCGACGGCGAATTGTTTATGTTGCGCGTTCGCGGCGATTCGATGATCGATGCTGGCATTTTGAACGGTGACTTTGTTGTTTGCAATTCACAGTCGACTGCCAACAACGGCGACATCGTTATCGCTGGCATACCTGGCGATGAAGCAACGATCAAAACGTTTTCACGCAGCGGCAACCGAATTACATTGACGCCATCAAACTCGGCGATGAAGCCGATGGTGTTTGAGAGCGACGAAGTTGTCGTTTACGGCAAACTCGTAACTGTTTTACGTCGCCTCTAAAAACTAGTTTTACGGCTCGACGATCGCAAAGCCGGTCGAAAAATTATCTAGGTTGCCGAATATCGTCAGCAACGCGCCAGCGTCACCGTCAATCGTGATCGTGCCGTTTTTTAGCTCATCAACGAAAGTCGTCGCCTGAGCAATTATCTCTAAAAACAAATCGCGCGAAAGTTTGACAGTTGCCGATGCAGACTCACTGTGTCGACCTTGGGTTGCATAAAGCGTGCGGTTCGACACACCGAGAATCCATTTTTCATCTGCTGTGCCTGACATGTCGGTGAATAGCCAGTTAATCGCTAGCGCTATGCCGCCCAGATTTTCTGAAATCACACGTACTCCGAGCACATCAAAGACCTGATCGATTGTCATCGCTTTAATCAGGCTGCGCGCGCGCACTCGCGCTGCGGTTCGCGGTGGCGGACCATTGCGAAGTTCTTGTGCGCCCATCAAATATGCGTTGCGAAATGTCGCTGACTCAGATTGATAGCCGAGTTGCTCGAGCGCATCGGCTTGCAGGTTTCGTGCACGCTGATTCGTCGGCTCAGCGAAAACTGCATGATTGACAAGTTCGACCACCCAGCGATATTCGGCGGCGTCAAACGACTTTTGTGCGCTGTCAAGCAAAGCGTCGATGCCTCCGGCGAGTTCGAGATATTTAGCACCCGCCCGAGACGGTGAAAGCTTGTTTAAGTTGGCGGGATTGCCGTCATACCAACTCAAATAACGCTGATAAACAGCCTTGATGTTGTGCACCAGATCGCCATAAAAACCTCGGGTGTGTTCGTGCGCTAAAAATTCGTCAGGCAACACCAGCAACTCGGCAATTTCTAATGCTGTCATGCCGTGATTTGCATGTCGCATCGTTTGATCGTGAATCCAGCGATAAAGATCACGCTGCAAAGTTAAAAAGTCGCGCACATCTTGACGACCCCAGCGCGGCCAATTATGCGATGTAAACAGCACGTCAGTTTTATCAGCAAATAGTTCAATGCTCTCGTTTATATACTTCGACCAGTTCAATGCATTGCGCACAAGAGCGCCTCGGATCGGCACCAAATTATGCATAGTGTGCGAACAGTTCTCGGCCATACATAGCCATCCAAAATCTGGGAAGAAAAAATTCATTTCGGCGGGCGCTTCGGTTTCAGGTGTGAGCTGAAACACAATTCGCACGCCATCTACGACGAGTTCTTCGCCTGTGTACGTGATATCACGAGTCGGAGCCAACAATGAAGGTGCTGCGGTTGGGGTTGAATTGCCAAGCCCGCTATCAACATGACCTTGCGGCCCAGGCGGTAGCAGTGGACCAAATTGATATGTCGCGCGGCGACTCATCGCCACACCGGCAATTACATTTTCGGCGATTGCCTCATGCAAGAAACCAACCGGCGCAATTATCTGACATCTGCCAGATTCAACATCGGCCTTTGTAGTGACGCCAAGAACGCCACCGAAATGGTCGGCATGCGAATGCGTGTAAATAACCGCAGTCACTGGTCGCCGCTCAACATGCTGTGACAACAGTTCGAGACTCGCACGTGCGGTGCTGTCTGCCGTCAACGGATCAATTACGACCCAGCCAGTTGTGCCTTTGATGAAAGTAATGTTCGAAATGTCGTAGCCACGCACTTGCCAGACATTTGGTGCAACTTCGAACA
>CANLHV010000083.1 GCA_947490975.1 Acidimicrobiaceae bacterium | reverse complement strand
CACCGGACACTCTTTGGCCAAAGTTTTGAAGAAACGAACTTCGCGAATGTACATTCGCAGAATTGTCGAAGTGAAAACTGCAGCCTCGTCAAGCGCCGGCATTTTTACGATCACACTTTCAGGGCAGCTATTGCCAGTTAGCTTTGCGCGATAAACCGCACTGGCCACGCCGACACCAACTCCAATGATGCCGATGTCTGCAGTTTTAATGTCTAACCCTGTGGCATCAGCAAGCCACTGCGCATTTACGTCGTTTATCGACCCCGGTATTGCAACACTCATTTCGACCCCCATCGAGCTAAGTTCTCTCAAACTTAACCCAACGAGCGAGATTAATTTAAATCGCACAAATTCGGCATACCACCGAGTTGCAATTAACCGTTACGGGCAGTAAATCTTGCCTTTTGATTTAAATTTCTTGGCTTTGCCAAGTTGCGATTCGGTAGTTCCAGTCAAAGTCTTTAGATCGACATCACAGAAAATTGCGTCAGTTAAATTGGCGCCTTCCATGTTGGCGCCAACCATATTTGCAGCCGTAAAGTCAACACCTGAGAGATTTGCTCCAGAGAAATTGACGTTCGATAAATCAGCCCTAGTAAACAACGACTTCGCTAAATTCGCCCCCGCGAAACTCGCGCCCGTCAAACTAGCAACGCTGAAGTTCTGAAAATCAAGTTGCAATCGCGAGAAATCAACACCCACCAAGTTTGCAAACTGGCATTGCGTCAGTTTCACGCAAAGCGTGTCGAGAACCGTAGTTGTCGTCGGCGGGACCGTAGTTGTCGTTGTCGTAGTTGTTGTCGTCGTTGTCGTTGTTTCGACCGTTGTCTCAGTCGAAGTAGTAGTTGATACATCGTCAACGGTGGTTTCGGTCACTTCTAGCCCCGAGGCTTCGGAAGTAACCGAAGTCTCGGTTGCGTATTGCGACGCCGATTGCGCACCACAGCCAGAAACAACAACAAACAGAAAAATCACCGAGATTCTCGCTAGTTTCACGGTTTTAACCTTAGTGGTGCGTGACCCGCAGAAAAGTGAGGCACACTAGATAGAGATGTTTACAACACTTTCTTCGATCGTCATTTCTGCAAAGCAAACCGAAGAAGCATCTGGGCTAACAAGATTTTTAACACGCCCAGTAATTGCAATTCTTGTCGTAATTGGCTGTTTCATTTTCACACGAATTTCGTACGCGATTTTGCGTGCCACCGTCAGACGCATAGCTGACCGTACTTCAGCCAATGCTGCAAATTGGTGGCGCAACAGTGTGCGTCGAGTTGGCGCCGAAACAGTCGAAGGCAGTGAACATCGTCGCCGTCAACGCATCGATGCAGCCACCCGAATGTTGCATCACTTCATCAGTCTTGGTGCGTGGATAATCGCCCTGATCGCTGTTTTCAACATTCTCGATTTAAACGCGGCATTCTTTTTGTCGAGCGCCGGCTTTCTTGGTGCAGGTCTCGCCGTCGGTGGTCAACACCGCGTCAATGATTATTTAACTGGTCTCGCGGTTTTGCTCGAAGATCGCTACGGCGTCGGCGATGAAATCGAGGCTGAACTCGGCTGGCAAAAACCTGTCCACGGTTTTGTTGAACACGTCGGCATGGTCACCACTCGATTGCGCGACGGTGTCAGCACGGTTCACATCCCGCACAGCGCTTTATCAAGTGTTCGCAACCTCAGCCAAGAACCTGTGACGACAAAACTTGAGATGAACATTTCTTCAAGCGGCGCGAGTTTCAACACGGTTTCAAACACAATGCGTGATTTGGCGGGCACGAAGGGTCTGACAACAGTTCTGTTCGTCGATGACATTCAAGCCGCTGGCGACAGCGATCGTGTCGAACTTAACGTCAGAACCTCTCGCCCACTTTCAGATCACGAACGCGAGTTGCTAGTACAACGCGCGTCAGAAGTTTTATCTAAAGATAAGTAGCCAGCGAGAACGTAGAGCGCCATGCTTCGTCGACTGGTCGTCTTAGTTTTAACAAGTTTCATTGTCACCTCGTCAGCCGCAAACGCCACTTCTGACGACTCAACCAACAAGCGCGAGATCAAATATGTGTTTCCGTTTTCGAAAGTTCCGGTGACATATTCACGAGATCATTTGAACTACCCAGCAACAGACGTCCACGGCTGTTATGCGCGAGTTCTCGCGCCAACTTCTGGCGTTGTGGTTGATGTTGAAACAAAGGATAAATGGCTCGAAGAAGTCGACGCACCTGGCACTCGCGGTGGGCTCACGATCACGCTTCACGGCGACGACCGAGTGCGATATTTTTTTGCTCATCTTGGTCGAGTCAAGATCAAACGCGGCGAACGAGTCGAACCTGGTCAATGGATTGGCGTCATGGGTTCATCGGGTAATGCCCGCATAACCAAGTGTCACACCCATCTCGGCATGTCACGAATTTGCCCGCAAAGTGAAGTCAAAGTTCTGCAAGGTGAAATTTGGCCGTGGAAGTTTTTAGATGCCTGGCGCAAGGGCATAAACAAATCGCCGATCGAGGCTAAAAACAAAGTCATCAAAGCTTCACCTCAAGCCTGCGAGAACGCGAGAGCACAAGACTAAATCTCACCTCAGTAGTAATCTGCGAGATGTGAAGCCAAACGTATTGCTGATTACGCTCGACCAGTTTCGCGGCGACTGCATCTCTTGCGCCGGACACAAAGTTGTTCGCACGCCAAACCTCGACGAACTCGCGCGCAATGGCGTACGGCTAGCCAATCATTTCAGCCAAGCGGCACCGTGCTCGCCTGGTAGAGCGAGTTTGTACACGGGCACATATCAAATGAACCATCGCGTAGTTGCTAATGGCACACCACTTGATAACCGATTCGACAATGTCGCCCGCATGGCACTTCGTGCTGGCTATCAACCAACAATTTTTGGTTACACCGACCAAGGTGTCGACCCGCGCACAACTACTTCAGCAAATGACCAACGACTATCTACTTATCAAGAAGTTCTACCGGGTTTTAATCGAATTCTGAATTTGTCAGAGCCTTATCCACCGTGGCTTGAGCACTTAAAACAAAACGGCTTTGACCTTAACGGTGACTACAACAAAGCATTAAGTACCGAGCCTGACCGTCACGAAGACTTGAGCATCTCGACGTTTTTGACTAACGAATTTTTTAATTGGCTCGAAACTCAAGAGACCAAAAAACCTTGGTTCACTCATCTCAGTTATCTGCGACCTCACCCGCCATATGCTGCAGCCGGCAAGTGGGCGAAACAATACTCGCCTGCTGATGTTGACTTGCCGATAATTGCGAGTGAAACTCGCCATCCATTTCATGAAGCAGCAATGAACATAGAGGGCACAGGAGCGCCAAAGACTGAAGCAGGTTTGCGCGACATGCGTGCGCAGTATTACGGCATGATCGGCGAAGTTGATCATCACATGGGTCGAGTGTTTGCGAAACTTCGCGATCGCGGTGACTGGCAAAATACTTTGATCATCATTACTGCCGACCACGGCGACCAACTTGGTGACCATGGATTAAAAGAGAAACTCGGTTTCTTCGACGTCAGTTATCGCACGATAGGCATCATTCGCGACCCAAGTAATCCACAAACTCATGGCGAGACAATTACTGAGTTCACCGAAAATGTCGACATCATGCCCACAATCGCCGAGGCCATCGGCGAACCCGTGCCGTTGCAATGTGACGGCCAGCCACTCACTGACTTTTTGCGCGGCGAAAAGCCCGCGCGCTGGCGAACCGCAGCAACTTACGAATACGACTGGCGACACATATATATAGACAGCTCTGAAAAAGGCGCCGCCAACAATTGGCCACGCGACCGCCGCCTCGAGCGCCAACATTTAACTGTGCGGCGCACTCAAGACGCGGCCTATGTGCAGTTCGGCGATGGCAGTTGGCTCGCATTTGATTTGGCGCTCGACCCCACTTGGCGCACAACCTTTGACGAACCAGAGCGTGTGTTGCCGCTCGCCCAAGAAATGTTGCTTTGGCGATCACAACACACCGAGCGCACACTCAGCGGAATGTTGTTGCAAGACGGTGGCGTTGGTCGTTGGCCAGAAGGCGTCGTATGGCGCAACAAAAATTGAACCGCATCACACTGGCAACTTTGCCGACGCCGCTCGAAGATGGCGACAAACTCTCTAGCGGTTCGAGGTTATGGGTAAAGCGTGACGACCTCACAGGGCTAGGCGCCGGTGGCAACAAAGCACGCAAACTCGAATTTTTATGCGGTGATGCAATTCAAAATGGCGCGAAGTCTTTGGTCACCGTTGGCGCAGCACAATCAAATCATTGTCGCATGACAGCTGCGGCAGGTGCGCGGCTTGGCTTGCCAACACATTTAGTTCTCTCAGGCAAAAAACCAAATCGTCTCGAAGGCAATCAACTCTTGTCTCAAATGTTTGGCGCAACGCTGCATCACACTGGTCTGGCTGACACAAATTGGGCGGGTCTCGAAGAGTTTCGCACACAACTCACTCAACAACTTGTTGACCGGGGCGAAAAGCCGCACTCGATTCCGATTGGGGGCAGCACTGCCATCGGTGCCGTCGGATACGCGCTCGCCTTCGACGAGATCATTGAGCAGTGCTCGACACAAAACTTCACGGCTGATGCGATTGTTTTTACTACTTCAAGCGGCGGCACACACGCTGGCCTGGTCGCGGGTCTTGCTCGCGCGCGGGCACGCGATCCTCTAGCGCAACTACCAAAAATTATTGGCATTGGTGTCGCTAAAGGCACGGCGCTGAGTTCACGAAGCATCAAAGACTTAGCGAACGAAACTTTGACATTGCTCAACGAAACATCGCGAGCAACTGATGACGACGTAGTCATCGACCCTAATTACATGGGCAGCGACTACGCAGTTGTAACTCAGGCAGCCAGCGACGCCGCGAAGTGGGCGGCACATCGCGGTGCTTGGGTTCTTGATGCTGTTTACAGCGCAAAAGGTTTTTCAGGCCTGCTTGGGCTCGATGCAAAAAACGAATTCGGATCCAATGCGAATGTTGTGTTCATTCACACTGGTGGCCTGCCCTCGATATTTACGAGCCACTAGTTTTGTTTTATGCCATTACAAAAATTTGCTGATCACTTTCAGGCGCCGTGGCCCAACGGGCGTGGCACAAGTTACGAGATTGCCAGCCAAACACCTGGCGTTGCGGGATGGACATGGCGAGTTGCGATTGCGCCAGTCATCGAAGACTGCGACTTTTCACACTTCGAAAATATCCATCGGCAACTTTTAATCATTTCTGGCGGCGAAATGGTTTTAAACGTTGGCGGCGAAACAGTCATTTGCCGACCTGGTGAAGTCGCCGAATTCGCGGGCGATATCCCGACGACCGCAAAACTTGTTAATGGTCCAATCGTCGATCTCAACTTAATGACTATGCGCGGCAAGGCATCTGGAAAAATGACTTTTGTCGATCGCCCTGGCGAATTAGCAAAGTGCGAAATGCTCGTTGCAGTTTCTCAAACTGCTGAAATAACTGTCAACGACGAATCATTCGTTTTGCACCATCAAGATGCATTTCTCGACGCAAGCAACTGCAAAATTCACCTAAATAACGGCACCCTCGCCCACATCACACTCAACAA
>CANLHV010000082.1 GCA_947490975.1 Acidimicrobiaceae bacterium | reverse complement strand
TGCAATTAGAGAGTCAAGCGGTTGTGATGCACTGATTTTTGCCGATTCATTTTTCATACTGTTCAGTCTTACGCAACTGCTGCTTCATTTAAAAACGCTAGATTTGTCGGGTGAATAAACAGCGAATTGTATTGACGCTGCTTTTTGCTATCGGTTCATCGTCTTGCCTATACGGCGTGATGTTTACAATGCTCGACGATTTTCGCAACAACTTCGGCATCGCCGAGTCGGCACTTGGGTTCATCGTTGGGGTCGGTTTCTTTACATCATTTCTCGGCCAAGTCAGCATCGCCCCACTCGCCGACCGTGGTCGGGCTCAACGATTAATAATTCTTGGCTTAGGTCTTGAAGTAATTGGTTGCATCGGCATGGCGCTTGGCGAAACATTCATAATTCTTCTCATCTCGCGCATCATTATGGGTTTTGGCGCGGGCAGCGCATTGCCAGCGCTGCGACGCGTAATTATCGTCGCTGATCCCGACAACTTTGGTCGCAATCTTGGTCGTATTTTGTCTTTTGAAGTCGCCGGCTTTGCCTCAGGTCCGGTTATCTCAGTAATTTTCGCCGAGTTCTTCGGCATTCCTGGCCCATTTATATTTCTTGCAACAATTATTTCGCTATTCGTAATCGTCGTAAGTCGCATTGCGGTGCCTGAAACCGCCAAAGAGAATCACCCCACTGAGAGATTTGCGATTGACTTGTTGAAGAATCGCGCCATCACTTCGGGCATATTGATCGGCGTTGCACTGTTTTTCATGATTGGCGTATTCGACTCACTTTGGGTGTTGATGATGGACGATCTTGACGCTGCACAATGGATGGCCAACTTTGGCGTCTCTGTTTTTGTACTGCCACTAATTTTGCTCGGTCCATTTGGCGGAAAATTCGTGCAACGCATCGGACCATACCGCGCGGGTAGTTTCGGGATGATTCTTGGTGCCATATTTATGGCCGGCTACGGCTTGATGCCAACACCTACTTTGATGATGGTCGTGTTTCTCTTTCACTCACTAAACGACGGCTTCTTTGTCACCGGTGCAGGTGTTGCGGTTGGTACAAGTGCTCCACTTGAACGACAAGCAGGTGCGCAAGGTCTGCTCGGTGGCATGGAAACTCTGGCTGGGGGTGTCGCCGCAAGTTTTTCTGGCGTCGCATATGACCATCTCGGTCGCACAACAACTTTCATCGGCACCGGCGCAATCATGCTCACATTAATTTTGGCCAGCCGAATTTTGGCCGGAGACAATTGGTCAGTGCGCAACGTCGTGCCAAAGTCTGCAGTCGCGTTAGACATCGTTTCGTAATACTGTTATTGACTAATGGGACAACGTGACGGCGACGGATGGGTCGATTGTGACTGCGGCCATCGCCATTGGGGGCGGTTTGGCGCAGCGGGTTTGCTGATCTTGCGTCGCGATACACCAGAACCGCAAGTTTTATTGCAACTTCGCGCCGAATGGACACATGGCGGCGGCACATGGGGGCTGCCCGGTGGCGCAAAAGACTCTCATGAAGATTCAGTGACTGCGGCGCTGCGCGAGGCACACGAAGAAATGGGCATCAACATCGATGCACTAACTGTTAAACATGTTTTTTCAGATAACCACGGCCCGTGGAGTTACGACACGGTTATCGCTCACGCGATGAGCGACGCGGGTGCTCACATCGCTAACCCAGAATCAACTGCAACTAAATGGTCGCCGATTGAACAAGTCACAGATCTCAACTTGCACCCAGGATTAAAGCAATCCTGGATTGCGCTCAAACCACTGACTATAAATTCGCTAGAAAGTTAGTCGCTTAAAGCGCTTTGGCGTAAAGTTCGTGCACTTCACCGCGCGATGGGTAGCGCGGTGTCGTCAAAATTGTCAAGTCGCGCAATGCGTCTTGTGTCAATGCGCCAATGTTGTCACTAGTTGCACCAAGTTCACTGAGTTTGCGATTGGTGCCAACAGTCGCCGAAAGTTTTTCTACGGCGGCAATTGCAGCATCTGGGTCAACTTCAGTACCTAGTGCTTCACCGACATTGGCGTATCGCTCGGCGACTACGTCGCGATTAAAACGCATCACGTGCGGCAACATCGTGGCCAGAGTCTGACCATGTGCTTGATGCAACTGACCAGAAATCGGGTGACCAAGTGCGTGCACCATACCTAGTTGTGGCCCGCTTGAAAATGCACGACCGGCCAAGTGCGATGCAATTTGCATGTTTGCTCGCGCTTCAAGGTCGGCACCATTCTTAACTGCAATCGGCAGATATTTTGCAACGAGTCGAATCGCGTGCAATGCGAGTGCATCACCATATGGGTTCGATTTCACTGATGTATGAGCCTCGATCGCGTGAGTCAATACATCCATGCCACAAGCAGCGGTGCCCTTTGCTGGCATACCAACTGTCAAAGTCGGGTCGAGCAAAATCGTGCGCGGACGAAGCAGCGGATTGATGAACAAAAGTTTGCGATGATGCGCAGGGTCTGACGTGTCGGTGATCAAACCAGCACCGTTTGTCTCTGATGCAGTGCCCGAAGTAGTTGGAATCGCAATTGTTGGCAAGCCCGGTTTTGAAGCGCTGACTTTTGGTGCCAGTGTCGAAAAATCAATTCGATCGTTGGCGTCTAGTTCTGGGGCAAATGCCAAACCAACATGGTCGACACCGTTTGGTGCTGCGAGCGCAATATATTTGCCACAGTCCATAACTGAGCCACCACCAATTAATACGACAACAGTGCCCTCAAGCCCAAACTTATTGATTGCAGCAACACCGGCGACGACGTTCAGATCGGTCGGGTTCGGTGACACCTGATCAAACACCTGCCACTTCATGCCTGCAGTTGTCAGGGCGTCAGTAATCGGTTTTACAACACCAGCACCATTTACGCCAGCGTCGGTGATGATAAACGCACGAGTGCCGTGTGGCGAAACATATTGCGCAAGCGTCGCTGCGACGTTTGGTCCAGAGACTGTGCTTGACATCGGCTCAAGGCCGAAAGTGTTGATTACTGGATCCATTATTTGGCCCCTTTTGATTTTGCCGAATTTTCTCCGAAGCCTAAAGGCTTACCTTCGTGTCGGGCAAGTTCGGCCCGGCCGACGACGTGCCAGTGCACTTCGTCGGGGCCGTCGGCGAGTCGCAGCGTGCGCTGACCTGCATACATGCGAGCCAACGGTGTCCATTGCGAAATACCAGTCGCACCAAAAACTTGCATCGCTTCGTCAATAATTTTGCAAACGCGCTCTGGCACCATCGCTTTAACTGCGCTCACCCAAACTCGCGCTTCGGCGTTGCCCATCGTGTCCATCGCGCGTGCAGCACGCAACACCATTAGTCGCATCGCTTCAATTTCGATTCGCGCTTTGCCAATAACTTCGGTGTTCTTTCCAAGTCGAGCGAGTGGTTTACCAAATGCTTCTCGGCTCAAACCACGACGCACCATCAACTCAAGCGCACGCTCGGCCGCACCGATTGAGCGCATGCAGTGATGAATTCGACCTGGTCCGAGACGAACCTGCGAAATTTCAAAACCGCGACCCTCGCCCAACAACATGTTCGACTTCGGCACTCGTACATCTGTAAATCGCAAATGCATGTGACCATGTGGCGCATCATCTTCACCGAACACGTGCATCGCGCCAACTATTTCAACGCCCGGTGTATCTATTGGCACCAAAATTTGCGAGTGTCGACTATGCGGTGGCCCGTCTGGGCTTGTCATCAACATGCAAATCAAAATTTTGCATCGTGGATCACCAGCGCCAGAAATATAAAACTTCTCGCCATTGATCAGCCATTCATCGCCATCGAGAATCGCGCGGCACTCTAAATTTTTGGCATCGCTTGAAGCGACATCTGGTTCTGTCATCGCATATGCCGAGCGAATCTCGCCATTCAACAACGGCTCAAGCCACTTCTTTTTTTGCTCGGGCGTGCCAACACGCTCAAGAACTTCCATGTTGCCCGTATCAGGTGCGCTGCAATTCAAACACTCTGATGCGATTGGATTCTTGCCAAGTTCAGCGGCAATATACGCATAGTCAAGATTCGATAATCCTTGACCAGTTTCAGAGTTGGGCAAAAAGAAATTCCATAACCCGTTGGCTTTTGCCTTGGCTTTGATCGACTCGAGCAGTTCGAGTTGACCTTTGCCATATTGCCAGCGATCAGGTCGGCCTTCGCCAAGCTTGAAATATTCTTCGGTAACTGGATCAATCTCGTTTTTTATAAACGCAACCACGGCTTCGTAAAGCGGCACGGCACCTGGCGACATCGCCAAGTTCATCGCATCGTCGGTGGTTATTCCTGAGTGCATTTGTGGGGCTGCCATATCCCCACGCTACCCCTGCGACCTGACACGATTTTTAGTCAGAGCGCCAGGTGCAATTTGAGCGCAACATTCAAATCTTCTTCTAAATCAGCAGTAAGGCGACCCACCCGCTTACCGATGCGGCTCATCGCGACGGCGCGAATTTGTTCAACTTGGGCTTTTGAATCTGTGCTCAGCCCCGTTGTCTTGCGAGGCAAATGAACCTGAAATGGGTAAACCTTGCGAGTGTTGGACGTAATCGGTACGACGGTTACAACTCCGCGATCTAACGCCCTAGTTGTGTTGTTCAAAACATCATTGCTCACAACAACTGCAGGGCGAACTTTGTTGGCTTCGCCACTGATTGCTGGGTCTAAATTGACCAGTCGAATTTCGCCTCTGAGCATTTAATCTTTTTTTGACGCAGTTTTTGCGTCAGATGCATCTATTGCGTCCCAGTCTTTGCCGTCTTCACTGTTGACCCACTCATCAAATGCTTCGGCGTACATTTTGCCGAGGTCTGCACTTTTCAATAGCCGCAGCGCCCGAAGCAGCACAGCAGAGCGAGATGGATACAAACCGTCGGCAACACATTGGTCAAGATATACACATTCGTCGTCGGGCAAACTCACACTAAGTTTCATTGCTGTTGATACTACCAAATTGCTACTGCTTTACTACCATCACTTATTTCTAATTTCTTGGCTGGGGCTGCGAGTGTTTGCCAGTCGTAGCATCGTGAGCATGAAAGATCTTTTCTCTTTAAAAAATCGAGTTGCAATTGTTACTGGTGGATCACGTGGCATCGGCGCGATGATCGTGGAGGGCTTTTTAGAGCACGGGTGTTCGCGCGTTTATATCACTGCGCGTAAAGCAGCGCAGTGCGATGCTGCAGCCAAAGAGCTCTCGCAATTCGGAGAATGCATTTCGATCCCGAGTGACTTGGCAACTCAAGCGGGCGTGACTGCATTTGCCGCCGAAATCGCCAAACGCGAATCTGCAATCGATATTTTGGTCAACAATGCTGGCGCCGCGTGGATGGCAGAATTTGATTCGTTTCCAGAATCTGGTTGGGATAAAACAGTCGACCTCAACATGAAGACACCATTCTTTTTGACCCAGGCGCTCGCGCCGCAGTTGCGAGCAGCAGCCGCAAAAAACAAACGTTTGGCAAAAGTCATCAACATTGCATCAATCGACGGCGTTTCAATCAACGAAATGGAAACTTATCCATACGCGGCGAGCAAAGCCGGATTAATTCACATGACTAAACGCATGGCGCTGCGCTTGATTCAAGACGACATCGTCGTCACGGCCATTGCGCCGGGTGCGTTTGCTTCAGAGATGAACAAGATTGCTCGCGATCACAGCGAAATGGTTGCTTCACAAA
>CANLHV010000081.1 GCA_947490975.1 Acidimicrobiaceae bacterium | reverse complement strand
GCATCATGATATGTTTCTCGATTTTGCCAACCAAGATCTGATAACTGACGTGTACTGAGTGGTTCGGTTGCGACCATATATGAATAAAGAGGAGCAAGTGTGCGGCGGTGACGCTTCAATCGAGGAGTAAAACCTTCGGTCGCTCGAATCACGACGCTCGCTTTACAACTAGCGCGGTTGGTTTTAACAAGGCCTGAAGAATATTCAACTACATTCGTATTTTCGTAGATTTCTACGCCAGATCTTTCAACCGCGTTCGCAAGTGCTTGCACCAATTTTGCCGGATTCAAAACAGCACAATGCGGCGTGTATGAGGCAGAAGTAAGGCCGATGATCTTGATTCGCGACGACACCTCGTTGGTAGTGAGAATTCTGTAGTCATTTTCATCAAAACCGAAACGACGCATTTCAGATACTTCGGCATCAATGCGTGACTTCTGGACCAAATTGGTAGCACCATTTATTGTTCCTCCGCGGTGGTAATCGCAATCAATCTTTTGATTGGTGATCACACTTTCAATTTCGTCGAGGGTTCGGAAGCTCTCGGTATACATCTCAATAGCTGCTTGTCGTCCATGACTCGCTTCAAGTTCGCCAAGCGAAACCGGCAAAAAGCCACTGCACCATCCACCGTTGCGACCGCTTGCTCCGAAGCCGATTTGATTTGACTCAAGAACCGCAATTCGGCAATCAGGAGCGAACTGCTTCAAATAATAAGCCGTCCACAAGCCGCTGTAGCCGCCACCGATGATCGCCACATCACATTGCAGATCTGTGTCTAATGCACGTCTGCTTGTGGCTAAATGTTCAGACGATTCGCGCCAGAGCGAATTTAAGAGATTTGTTTCCAAAGGTTTCGAATAGTTGGGTCGGGCTCTGATAGCACTTCGGTTTCGACGTCGATCCGTAAAGTGCTTCTTGCTGACGGCGTGTAATTCGGCCATGAAACTTCGCCTGTTTTCGCAAATCTGAGCAGCTCGGTTGTGAAGTGCCCCGATATCTTCGAACGATTGGGGTCAGTGCCGGTAAATAACTCAACATTGGGTTTGTTGAGATTGCTGAACATAAATGGCAGGTCAAGCGCATGGCAGCAACCCAAGACACCGTCAAAAATTGGGGTCGGCCATGTGAACCAATACATCCACGTCTTACTGCCAACTTCGCTTCTGACATCACATAGCTGCCATGCTGGAACGCGAAAGTCACGATCAGTTTGCATTGAAGAAACCATTTGAACTGGAGATGACTTACCCAGATGTTGTTCGTAGATTGTCCAAGCATCTGGTGAGAACTCTTTGAATGCTTGATCGAAATATTCTTTAGCACCAGAAATCTCTAACGGCTGAGGATTCAAGACTGCCCAAAGTCGATTCTCGTCACGGTTTGTACCCACAACAAGTGGTATTTGCGACTTTGCCGAAGCCTCATAAGCAGTTTCAGGAAGCGCAGAGCCACCACGTGTAGGACTAAACGTTGAGATGTAGTTATCGAGATTCAAAAACATCTGAGCGGTTGCGTCGATGATTTGTTGCGTCGTTAATGCTTTAAGACCATTTAGTGAATCGACGCGCGCAACCTCAAAAAATGCAGCCGTCGCTTCGGCAGCTTCAGCATTTGTGCGCAACTGACGCAGCGAGGGGCTCATCGCCCACGCTTTTGCAATTAAACCTTTAGTCGATGGCGACGCCGTAAGTGCGACGACACTGCTTCCACCAGCAGACTCTCCAAAGATTGTGACATTGGTGGGGTCACCACCAAAGCTTTCGATATTTCTATTCACCCAGCGGAGTGCACTTATCTGATCAAGGAGACCCCAATTATTGGCTGCGATAAAACCGAACGGACCAAGTCGATAATTGATCGAAACGATTATGACATCGCCAAGTTCTACGAGATTTGCACCGTGATACCAACTCGTAGCGGCAGTGCCATTTGTATATGCGCCGCCGTGAATCCAGAATAAAACTGGAAGAGGTGACTTGACTTCAGATGGCTTCCAGATATTTAAGTAAAGACATTCTTCTGAAGTAGGCAATTCTTTCGTGTTGAGAATGTCTTCCATGAAGCCCGGTACCTGAGGGCATTGTGCCCCAAACGAATTGGCCTCGACAATCTCGCTGTACTTTTCGATGTCGACAGGTGCTTCGAAACGTTCGGCCCGAGCGTATTGGATGCCAAGAAACTCATCAACGTGGTTGTTGTATTTAGAGCCTGAAAAAGTTCCATACCGATTGGAGATTTGAATCACTCTTTCAATCTAATACGACTTGATTACGCTAATTAGGTGCTTAGAAACCTGCTTGGTGATTTTGTAGCAAGACTTTGGCAGAAGTTCAAGTTCAAGTCGGCTATTAGCCCAGATTCAAAAAGGGCAGCGTCGTTTGGAAAGTTTGGTGCAGGGTCGATAATTCTGTTTCCATTTACAACTATTTTCAATGAGCGGTACATACATATCGGCGAGGGAACAATGATCGGAGAACACGTAGCGCTTTCGGCGGGCATGGTGCCTGGTCAGCAGTGTCTGACTGACCCCGTCGTGAAAATCGGCGACAGGTGTTTGATTGGCCGAGGTTCGGGAATTGTTGGACATTTATCAATTGACATTGGCGACGATGTGTGGACGGGACATCACGTTTATATAACTGATCAGAGCCACGGTTATGAAGATGTTCAGCGTCCGATATCGCAACAGAGTCAACCCGAGCGACCAGTTTCAATCGGCAGCGGCTCTTGGCTAGGGCACGGCGTTGTAGTTCTTCCTGGCTCACGAATCGGTAAAAATGTCGCCGTAGGCGCAAATTCGGTAGTGACCGGAGACTTACCTGATTTTTGTGTCGCAGTTGGTGCGCCAGCCAGAGTCATTCGTCAATATTCGCAAGACTCTGGATGGTCGGCAAAACTACATTTTTAAATCGAGAGATCGATTGGCGGTTTGCAAAACGACATCTCGTTATCGGCGGCAAAGGTCGCAATTTTCTCGCTAATCGGCAGTCCCTCAATCGGCGTTTCAGCGAATTGTTCATTCACTCCGGCTCGTAAATTGTCGGAGAACTCTCTTCGATCGGCAATGTATATCTCATAATCATTGAGCCAGAGTCCGACCAATTCGCGACCTTTGGCGTCTGTCGGAAGTCTGTCGCGAAACTCTTTCACGAAACTTTCAATAGTGTCTGTTGCACGATCGATCAATGCCGCTCGCTCGACGAGTGCATCTTGGCCCAACGAATCAACGATTCTGTAATCAGACAAACTCTTTCGCTGTTCTCTGGCGACTAAACATCGCTCTTGTGCACGGCTTGCCCAAGAGCGATCTCCAAATTTATTCACTGACTCTTTTGATGCAAAAAATAGTGCGTAAACCCACATTGCGATAATCAACGCGATTGCCGTTGCGACAATTGTTCGCAATACGAATTTCATTGCTACAACGATACGTGATGTGCTCTAGTGATAGAACTATGTGGTGAGTTTTGTAGATGAAGCGATTGTGACTAGAGACTCAGCCAAGGCAGATGCAAAGGGCAGACTTGGTGAGGCCGCAAAGCTTGTCAACCAGATAGTCCGTTTTCATCCCCGCCTGTTTGTAATTGCAGTTTCGGGGGCTGCACTGTTTGCCATTTGTACGGTGGCCTCGTCTATTGGTCTTAAGTGGATGATCGATCGAGTGATTTTGGTTCGATTCGAAAAGGGTGAGGTCGATCTCGCGGCCCTGATTGCAGGTTCTGTCATTGTTATTGGCATTGGTCTGTTGAGAGCTCTCGGTGTGGTGGTGCGAAGAAGTTTCGCTGGAAGAACCGAATGGCGAACGTGTGAAACCATCACTGAAAAAGTCATTGACCACATAGTCAAGCAGCCCGTCAAATGGCATCGGCAGCGGATGACTGGCGACATTGTCGCGCGTTGCGGAGTCGATGCAGACGCAACCGTTGCAGTCTTGGCACCTCTGCCATTTTCGACATCGGTGTTAGTGATGATGGTCGTCTCAGCAGGTTGGATGTTGTATGTCGATATACCACTCGGGCTTCTCGCCATTGTCGTGTTTCCGATTTTGCTTACACTGAATATTGGTTATCAACGTCGAATTGATCGTTTTTACAATGTTGCACAAAAAGAGTTAGGCACGTTGTCTGAGGCTGTTCACGAAAGCTTTGATGGTGTCATGGTTGTCAAGTCTTTCGGTGCTGAAGGTCGCGAAACAGAGAAGCTGGCAAGAATTTCGTCACGCTTAAAGGATGCACGAATTAGCGCAATCGGCGTTCGCTCTGTGTTTGAGGCGATGCTGGATGTTGTTCCGACTTTGATAAACATCTTGCTTATTGTGCTCGGAGCCTTTCGCGTGAAGTCAGGTGATATGAGCGTTGGCGATTTGTCGAGTTTTATTTATTTGTTTACTTTATTGATTTTTCCACTTCGAATAATCGGCTATTTGTTTTCTGAGATTCCACATTCGGTTGCCGGTTGGCGTCGCATTCGAGAGGTTCTAGACGAAGAACTTTTGGCAGATCCAATTTTGAGAATAGATCGAGCTCAGGCCGGTGTTGCAATTGAGATAAATGAACTTTGCTTTAGTCATCAAGACGGTTCTCCGGTGTTGAAAAATCTTTCAATGAAAATCGAAGAGGGCAAAGTCGTTGCACTCGTAGGCGCGACAGGTTGTGGCAAATCAACTCTGTTGCATTTAATTTCTGGTTTAATCGAACCAATCTCGGGCTCTTTGGCGGTGCAAGAAGGTGGTGTCGCGCTTGTATTTCAAGAAGCGTTCTTATTTGCAGAATCTCTTCGGTACAACATCACCCTTGACGCAGACATCAGCAGCGAACGAGTAACGAAAGCAATTTCGGCTGCGCAGTGCCAAGACTTTATTGGTGATCTTGAACAAGGTCTCGAGACGATGATGGGAGAGCGGGGTGTCAGTCTCAGTGGCGGACAAAGGCAACGGGTGGCTTTAGCGCGTGCGATTGCCCAAGACCGACCTGTTTTATTGCTTGATGACACCACATCAGCTCTCGACCCGAAAACCGAATCAAACGTAATATCAAGTCTTCGAGGTATTTCAACTGGTCGCACTTTGCTTATCGTTGCCTCACGCCCTTCAACTATTGCATTGGCTGACGAGGTTCTCTTCATGGCTGATGGTCGGATTGTTGACCAAGGTACGCATCAATTTCTTCTCGAAAAAAGTGAACCATATCGGCTATTGATAAGCGCCTTTGAACACGACAGAAAAGATACTTAGAAGTGGACAAGTAATGAACGAACCAATTGGCCGTTTTGATACTGCTCGAACCCTAAACAGAGGTTTTAATGTTGCGCCGGCTTTGGCTAAGGGTATCGGCTTAACTTTTTTGTTCGCCCTTATCGGTTCGCTAGCAAGAGTTGTGGTGCCAGTTCTGATGCAACAAACAATTGACAAAGGTTTAAGGCCTGGCAATATTCGTTTGGACTTTATTCTTCAAATGTGCGCAATCGCCGCATTATCAGTAGTCATCGCTGCTTTCTCGTTGCGTCAAGCGGTGTTGCGACTAGGCATCGGGGCAGAAGAAGGTCTCTATTCGATGCGAGTGAAGCTGTTTGATCACATTCATCGTTTGAGTCTTGCTGACCATAATGAAGAGCGTCGAGGTGCTCTGGTTTCAAGAGTGACGAGCGACATCGAAACGTTAACGATGTTTTTCTCTTGGGGCGCGTTGGTCTGGTTGCTCGACGGTTCACTCATGTTTGTTGTTGCATGTGTGATGTTGGCCTACGACTGGATTTTGGCTCT
>CANLHV010000080.1 GCA_947490975.1 Acidimicrobiaceae bacterium | reverse complement strand
CGAAGTGGTGTGGGTTTTGCCACTGCTGATACTGGGCACTTGCATCATCGATTAATCAAACTGGGGCACGGGCCTCGTCGTGCGGTTGTGATTATGTGGCTTTGGACGGCGCTGCTATCAGGTTTTGTTTTGTATCCAGCGCTCTCTGACGGGCCAACGAACCTGTGGCCGTTTTTGTTTGTGGCATTGGCATTGGGTGGTTTCACCCTGTTTCACGACAAGGTTTGGTCACGAAATAAAGACTCGAATCAAGTGGCGGGTTAAGCGAACCGAGAATCGCTGAAAGCGGCACAAGTTCACGAAGTAGCCAGTTTGCGCTGTTTGAGGCTTTGCGTCTAGTTTGTATTTCCGTTCACAAGCGCCAAGCAAACCTGTTTGGTGAAAACTAATTGAGGATCAACGTTGAAACTCTTGCCAACTCGTAAACCGGTCGTGCGAACTGCAGTTTCATCGCACGACTCGCTTGGTCGAGGTGTTGAGATCGCCGTAAGTGTTGGCGTATTTTTCGTAATCGGTTTGATGCTGGATAACGCTTTCGGGACAAAACCATTGCTCATCATTGTGTGTACTTTGTTTTCGATGCTGGGTAGTTTTGCGCGACTTTGGTATGTCTACGACGTCGACATGCAGAGACAAGAAGTAAAGCGCCGTGAGTCAGCGACAAGCCACATGCGTGGCGCAAAAGTTCTGGCAGAGAAGTAGTAGATGATGGCGATTGATACAGACACAAAGATTTCGATTTTGTCGATGCGTGATACGGGGCCGGCGCCTGAGGCTGCGCTTGCACGCGACATTGTTAAGCGCGGTTTGATTGCGTCACCGATTTTGCTGGGTCTGTCTGCTGCGTTTTGGGGATTGAACGGTGCCTACTCGTGCGCTTATGCGTTGGCGATTGTTTTCGGCAATTTTGGTTTGGCGGCCGCACTTGTGGCTTACGCCGCTCGAATTTCGTATGCGTTGATGATGGCGTCGATGATGTTTGGCTATCTGTTGCGCATGGGTCTTGTGGCTGTTGCGGTTTTCGCGGTTCGAAACCTTGAGTGGGTCGAGTTCATTCCGCTTGGTTTGACGATTATTGTTGCGCACTTGGGTTTATTGTTCTGGGAAATGCGATATGTTTCTTTGTCGCTTGCGTACCCGGGACTAAAGCCAAAAAAACAATCTAAAGATAAATCAACACAACAATCTGAAAGCATTACACGATGATCATCAACAGTATTTTGTCGTTTGAGTTTCCGCCGATCAACGAATTGTTGCGTTGGCGCGATGTAGTGCCGGGCTTGAACAAAGTTGGTCTGATTGCAATCGCTTCAGCTTTGATCGGTTCGTTGCTATTTCTTTCGGCCGCGCGCAAAGACCCGAAGGTAGCGCCGAAAGGCACACGCAACTTGGCCGAAGTGATTGTTGAATTTATCGAGAACAACATCATCATGCAGACGATGGGTCGCGATGGTTTGGGTTGGACACCGTTCTTGTTGACACTGTTCTTGTTCGTTTATCTGTGCAATGTGCCTGGCATTATTCCGTTCATTCAGATGCCGGCGACCGCACGAATGGCGATACCGATGTTTTTGGCCGTGCTCGTGTGGGTTGTGTTCAATGCTCAAGGCATTCGCCACCAAGGACCAATTGGTTATTTCAAGAATTTGATGTTTCCGCCAGGCGTGCCAAAAGCTCTTTACATCTTGATTACGCCGATCGAATTGATTTCAACTCTGATCATTCGTCCGTTCTCACTTGCAGTGCGACTTTTCGCCAACATGTTGGCAGGTCACTTATTGCTTGTGATTTTCGCTTTGCTCAGCGAGGCACTGTTTCAAGCACGCGACAAGATTTTGATTCCGATTGGTGTGTTTCCGTTCTTCATGTTGGTCTTCTTGACCGGATTTGAAGTGTTGGTTGCATTTTTGCAGGCGTATATTTTCACAATTCTCGCGGCGGTATATATTGCCGGCGCAGTACATCCAGAACATTAAGTAATTAATTAATAACAACCAGACAGGAGACACAAAAAATGGAAGCACTATCAAAGATCGTCAAGGCGGCTGCTGAAGCCGCAACTGGCGACGAGAAGAACATTGCTGCTGCAGGTTCCGCAGGTTTTGCCTACGGTCTTGCCGCAATTGGGCCGGGCATCGGCATCGGAATGATTTTCGGAAGCGCGATTGAGTCGATGGCTCGTCAGCCAGAAGCAGCAGGCATGGTTCGCACCACGATGTTTCTTGGTGTTGCGTTTACTGAGGCGCTCGCGCTTATCGGTTTCGTTGTCGTAATTCTTCTGAAGTACGCATAAGAGATTTCATGCTCACTGCGTTTGTCTACACCAACTCATTTTCTGAGGTGCGCGTCTCGTTGGATGCCGTATCGGCTGAAACCGGAAGCGAAGAGGGCGTACCAGTAGGACCTGGGCCGAACCCGATCTCACCAGAGGTTAAAGAGTTGGTATGGGGCGCTGGGTCGTTCATCGTATTTTTGATCTTGATGCGGCTGTTTCTTGTGCCGAAGGTGCGCAAGGGAATGGCGAGTCGATACGAATCGATTCAGGCAGATCACGAATATGCGACGAGCACACGCGACGGAGCTCAGGCAGATGTAGCACGATACGAAGCAGCAGTTGCTGAAATTCGTAACGAGGCTGCGCGTCGACTTGAGGCTGCGAGACAAACTCTGGACAAAGAGCGCTCTGCGAAAATCGCCGAAGTTAATGCGCAGATTGCTGCGCATCGGGCCGAGGCTGAAACCGAAGTTGCTGCGGCTCGTGTCGCGGCGCAAGGACAGATCGTTACTGCGGTAACTGCTGTTACGGCTCGCGCAACACAGATTGCAGTTGGGGTGTCTCCCGATAATGCAGTTGTGTCGCGATCAGTACAGCAAGCAATGGAAGGAAGTCGCTCGTGAATTTGTTAGTTACAGCATTGTTCGCGGTCGAAGACCCGACCCAAACACACCACTGGTTGTTGCCTGAGACCGCAGAAATTATTTACGGCGGTCTCGCATCGGTAATCGTGTTCTTGGGTTTGTTCAAGTTCGCAGGACCAATGGTCAAAAAGTCGATGAAAGATCGCACTGAGAAAATTCAAAAAGAACTCGACGGTGCGGCGGCTGCTCGAAGCAAATCTGAAACAGATGCTGCTGGTATTCGTCAAGCGCTTGGCGATATTGAGGCTGAACGTCGCAAGATCTTGGCCGAAGCCGACGCGCAAGCGACTGCAATTTTGGCTGATGGTCGTGCTCGTTTGGTTAAAGAAGTTGCTGAACTTGAGGCAAAAGCCGTGGCCGACTTGGCTGCCGCGCGTGGCCGAAGCGGCGAAGAGCTTCGTGGCGAGATTGCTCGCTTGTCGAGCACCGCGACATCATCAGCAGTTGCCGCCAGTCTCAACGAGCGTGCGCAACAAGATTTGATCGAAAGTTTCATTAAGAGCGTAGGAGCATCAAAATGAGCGACGCACGCATTGAGGCGTATAGCCGAGCTTTGTTTGAAGTTGCTCAAGCCGAAGGCAACTTGGCGGTTGTTGAAGACGAATTGTTTCGCATGGCGCGAGCAGTTGAGTCGAGCGAGCAGTTGCGTGGCATTTTGACCGACGCGACGATTCCGGCTGAGCGTCGTCAGCAAGTCGTCGAGCAGTTGATGGGTGGCAAAGCCAGCAATACGAGCGTGCAACTTGTTTCGTTGATTGTTGGTTCTGGTCGAGGCCGAGACTTGCCAGCAATTGTTGATCGACTTGTGCAACGCGCATCGAGCGAACAACAACGCGAAGTTGCAGAAGTGCGAAGTGCGGTTGCGTTGTCTGATGATCAGACGAAACGTTTGGCCGAGGCGCTAAGCAAATCAACTGGCCGCAAACTCAATCTCAAAGTCGTAGTTGATCCGTCAGTACTTGGTGGATTGGTTGCAACTGTCGGCGACGAAGTAATCGACGACACTGTGCGCACACGACTTGAACAAATTAAGACCCGAATCTGAAATAGTTCTGAAAGGACATACACAACATGGCTGATCTCACACTCTCTGCAAGTGATATTGCGGCGGCGATTACAAAAGGTCTCGAGGGCTACAAGCCATCGGTTGAAGCACGCACAGTTGGTCGTGTCACTCAAGTTGGTGACGGTATTGCCCGTGTAAGTGGTTTGCCAGATTGCGCAGTTAACGAGTTGCTTGAATTTGAAGACGGTACTGTCGGCTTGGCATTGAACCTTGACGAAGATTCGATCGGTGTTGTTGTGCTCGGTGAAGCAGAATCGATTGAAGAAAATCAAACTGTGAAGGCGACTGGCCGAATCTTGTCGGTGCCAGTTGGTGATGCGATGTTGGGGCGAGTTGTCAACGCACTCGGCCAGCCGATCGATGGCAAGGGTGACATCGTTGGCGCGACGATGCGCCGAGTTGAGGTGCAGGCGCCGGGCATCATGGGTCGTAAGCCTGTGCATGAGCCGTTGCAGACTGGCATCAAAGCTATTGACGCAATGACACCGATTGGTCGCGGTCAGCGCGAACTGATCATTGGCGACCGCAAGACCGGCAAGACGACGATTGCGATCGACACGATTCTTAATCAACGCGGTTTAGGTGTGAAGTGCATCTATGTAGCGATCGGCCAAAAAGGTTCGACGATTGCACAAACCGTTGAAGTGTTGCGCCAATTCGGTGCGCTTGAATACACAGTTGTTGTTGCTGCACCGGCGTCAAACCCTGCGCCGTTCAAATACTTGGCACCATATGCAGGCTGCGCAATCGGTCAGCAATGGATGGAAAACGGCGAGCACGCGCTTGTTGTTTACGACGACTTGTCAAAACAAGCTGAGGCATATCGTCAGATTGCGCTGTTGTTGCGTCGTCCACCAGGTCGCGAGGCCTACCCGGGTGACGTGTTCTACCTGCACAGTCGTTTGCTTGAGCGCGCTGCAAAATTGAGCGATGAGCGCGGTGCTGGTTCATTGACTGCACTACCAGTTATCGAAACAAAGGCTGGTGACGTTTCGGCGTATATTCCGACCAACGTAATTTCAATTACAGACGGTCAGGTTTATTTGCAAGACAACTTGTTCAAGTCAGGTGTTCGTCCGGCCGTTGACGTAGGTATCTCGGTTAGCCGTGTAGGTGGCGCAGCGCAGATCAAAGCGATGAAGAGTGTTTCGGGCACGCTGAAACTTGACTTGGCTCAGTTTCGCGAACTCGAAGCATTTGCAACTTTCGGTAGCGAACTTGACGCGATTTCAAAAGCGCAGCTTGAGCGTGGCTATCGCTTGGTTGAGTTGTTGAAGCAACCTCTCAACTCGCCGATGCCAGTTGAAGAGCAAGTTGTTTCGATTTTTGCGGGAACCAAGGGTTATCTTGACGACATTCCGGTTGGTGATGTGCGCCGCTTTGAGAACGAACTTCTCGAGCACATGCGCTCACGCCATGCTGGTTTGCTTTCGGGCATTCGCCAAGAACCAAAGGCAGACGTGCCAAAAGATTTGGCATCAATCGTTGCTGCGTTTAAGGCTGGCTTTGTGCCGACCAAAAAATCAGGCGCTGTTGATCCAACAAAAACTGATGCTGGTGAAACTGGCGAAGCAGCGAGCGCAAAAACGCTCGCGACTGAGTAGGTCTAAACCAAAATGGCAGGCGGGCAAGAGCGCATATTGCGCAGTCGGATCAGATCGGTTTTAGCGACCAAGAAGATCACGCGGGCAATGGAATTGATTGCTGGCTCGCGTATTGTCAAAGCCCAACAGCGAGTTGCCGCCGCCGTGCCATACAGCGAACGAATCACTGAAGTTGTTAAAGACTTGGCAGCTGGTGGTGCAGGAAATTCTTCAGCGTTTTTGAAGGCACGACCTGAGATTCGCACGACTTGCTATGTGGCGATCACTGCCGACCGTGGTTTGTGTGGTGGCTATAACGCCGGCATTTTGCGCGCGACAGAAGGCGAAGT
>CANLHV010000079.1 GCA_947490975.1 Acidimicrobiaceae bacterium | reverse complement strand
AGTTCGATCAGTTTTGAAATTGCGGTATTGAATCGCAAGTTCTCCATGTCTTGACTGACCCCGTCGATGCAACGGTGCAGTGCGCGACGCAATTCAATTGGTGCTGGCTCGTCGGTGACATGCAGTTCATTTGTTTCTTCATCGACCATGTTGCGCCAGGTGCGTTGCAAGAAGCGTTGCATGCCGACAACGTCGCGGGTGTTCCATGGGCGACTGGCATCAAGGGGGCCAGTGCTCATTTCGTAAAGTCTGAAAGTATCGGCACCGAACTCGTCATACATTTCGTCAGGCGTAACGATGTTTTTTAAACTTTTGCCCATCTTGCCGTATTCGCGAGCAACAGTTTCGCCCTCGAATGTGTAGTTGCCATCTTGCTCGACAACTTCGTTGGCGGGCACCGTCTGACCGCGCGAGTCGCGATATGCGTACGCCTGAATGTATCCCTGATTAAAAAGTTTGTGAAAAGGTTCTTCACTTGAAACATGACCAAGGTCGAACAGCACTTTGTGCCAAAAGCGTGAATAAAGCAAATGCAAAACTGCGTGCTCGACGCCACCAACATATAAGTCGACGCCGCCAGTGTGACCAGCATGCTTCGGGCCCATCCAGTAGCGCTCGACTTGCGCGTCGACGAAGCGCTCGCTATTTGTTGGGTCGAGGTAACGCAACTCGTACCAACACGAGCCAGCCCATTGCGGCATCACATTGACTTCGCGTCGATAAGTTTTTTTGCCGTCACCAAGGTCAAGTTCGACTTTCAGCCAATCGGTAACTCGCGCGAGCGGCGGCATCGGATCAGTTGTTTCGTCGTTGGGGTCGAGGGCTTGAGGTTTGAAATCAGTGAGTTCAGGAAGTTTGACCGGCAACAACTCATCTGGCACTGAATGTGGCATGTCATTTTCGTCGTAAACAATCGGAAAAGGCTCACCCCAATAACGCTGTCGAGAAAACAACCAGTTACGAAGTTTGTAGGTAATTGCCGACTCGCCACATTTATTGTTTTCAAGCCACGCGTTAATTTGCACAATTGCTTCGCTCATTGAACGCTTGCCGTCGAGCGAAAGATTTTTGTTTGACGAGTTAATGTAAGTGCCCTCACCGACGAACGCTTTTGGCCACAGCGCGCAATCGGTAGTTGGTGCAATGTCGTTGCTTGTAAACCAGTCGTCTGGCGGCATTTGAATGGCGACAATTGGCAAGTTGTAGGCGCGGGCGAACTCGAAGTCACGCTCATCGCCCGATGGCACCGCCATAATCGCACCAGTGCCGTAGCCCATCAACACATAGTCGGCAATCCAAATCGGAATTTGCTCGCCAGTAACTGGGTTGGTTGCAGTTGCGCCAGTGTCGACACCGGTTTTCTTACGATCGTCATTTTGGCGCTCGTTGTCGTTGAGTTTGCGTGCCGACTCACGATATTTTTCGACCGCCGACCGTTGCGATTTTGTAGTCAGTGCATCAACAAGTGGATGTTCGGGCGACAGCACCATGAACGTCGCACCAAAAAGCGTGTCGGGTCGGGTTGTGAAGACCTCAATCTCGCCGGCCGAAGATGCAAACCTCACGCGTGCTCCCGTGCTTCGGCCGATCCAATTGCGTTGCATGAGTTTGATCGACTCTGGCCAATCGAGTCGTTCGAGGTCGTCTAGCAAACGATCGGCATATGCAGTGATACGCATTGTCCATTGGCGCATGTTGCGTTTGAACACGGGATAATTTCCGATGTCGCTGCGACCTTCGGCGGTAACTTCTTCGTTCGCCAAAATTGTGCCGAGACCTGGGCACCAGTTCACCGGCGCATTGGCGAGATAGACCAATCGATAGTCGTCGAGAATTTTGCGCTGCTCAACTTTCGAAAGTTGACTCCAGTCTTTTGTCGACTGAGATGCGGTCAGTTTTCGTTTTGAAGTTGCAAACTCTTTTTCAAGTTCGCTGATATGGCGTGCTTTTTTAAGTTTCTCGTCATACCAAGAATTAAAAATTTGAAGAAAGATCCATTGTGTCCAGCGATAATAACTTTCGTCGGTAGTGCTGACACTTCGTCGCTGGTCGTGGGCTAAGCCAAGTCGGCGAAGTTGTCGGCGCATGTTGGCAATGTTCGACTCAGTGTTGATTCGCGGATGAATGCCGGTGACGATTGCATGTTGCTCGGCTGGCAGACCAAACGAGTCATAGCCAATTGAGTGCAAAACATTTTTACCCGTCATTCGTTTGTAGCGACCGAAGACATCAGTTGCGATATAGCCAAGTGGGTGTCCGACATGCAGACCCGCCCCAGACGGATACGGAAACATGTCGAGAATGAAAAGTTTCTCGCGACCTGCAACGCCTGCGACATCGGCGAGAGGCCCGGCCGTATTGGGTGCTTCAAAAGTGCGGTTTTGATCCCAGTGGTCTTGCCACTTTTGCTCGATACCAGCAGCCAGTGAAGCGCTATATCGATAGGCAGGTATTGAGCCCCCGCGACCCGTTGATGGAGTGTCTGCAGTTGAGCCCATGACCTCCGTATCCTAAACGGCGTATGGCTAATCAGCGACGACGCCCAAAACCAGCGCGTACCGACACTCGGCGACGCGTCGCACGAACCGCTCGGTTGAGCGAAACCTTGCGTGAAGTAATTGCCGATGAACTCGCCAAAATCGATGACGATCGGTTGGGTTTCGTGACGATTACTTCGGTAGATGTTGACTCTGAAATGAATCGCGGCATCGTTTTTTATGATTCGATGCAAGGTGCCGAGGGCGATGAACAGATTCTTGAAGCGCTCAACGATCATCGCAAACGTCTGCAAAGTGTGATTGCCGACCAAGTGCGCGCTCGGAGAACACCGGTACTGCAGTTTCGACCCGATGACGCGATTCGTGCCGCGCAGCGAATCGAAGAAGTTTTACGCCAAGACGAAATTCGTCGCAGAGAACTTTTTGGTGACAAGAAGTCTGAGAGTTAACTCACGTGGCGAGGCGTAAGCCACCAACGCGCCATGGTTTGGTGATCGTCGACAAACCATCAGGAATGACGAGTCACGATGTGGTCAGTGTTTTGCGCAAGCAACTTGGCGAACGTCGCATCGGTCATGCCGGCACGCTCGACCCAGATGCGACTGGCGTGTTGTTGGTTGGTGTCGGCTATGTAACTCGGCTGCTTACATTTCTTTCTGGTCTCGACAAGACGTATACGGCGCAAATTGTTTTAGGTTCGGCGACGTCAACTCTTGACTCATCTGGCACGGTGACCGCAACCCACGATATGTCGCACATCACAGTTGACGAAGTGCAACGCGTCGTCAAAGAAAATTTCGTCGGCAAGATTTTGCAAGTTCCGCCGATGGTGTCGGCACTCAAAGTTGACGGTGTTCGTCTGCACGAACTTGCACGACAAGGCATTGAAGTCGAGCGTGCTGCACGCGCGTTGACTATTCACGGTTTTGAAGTTTTTGGCATGTCTGAACCTGGCGTTGTTGACGTTGAGGTTCATTGCAGTTCGGGTACATATATAAGGTCACTTGCCGATGACCTGGGCCGGGCTCTCGGCGGCTCGGCGCATTTGCGCAATCTGCGTCGAATCAGCGTCGGCGGTTTTTTGCAGAGCGAGTGTTCACAACTTGATGATGCAATTGTTCATCCACCAATAACTGCAGTGCGAACGATGAGCCGGGTTATTGCTGATGAACAGATGCAGACGATGATCAAGCACGGTCGCGAATTAGAAAAGTTCGATTCGCCGGCGCCGTGGGTTCTGGTTGATGAGCAAAATGCCGTGTTGGCTGTTTACGAACTGAGCCCATCTGGTCGCGCTAAGCCAAGCGTCGTAATGGCCAACGCAGTAGCGTAATTTTGATGATAATTGTCAACGACACAACTTTTGACTTTGGTCAAAGCGCGCCACGCAAACGCAGTGTCGTCACAATCGGTGCATACGACGGCGTGCATCGCGGTCATCAGGCAGTCATCGAGCAAGTGCGCCAGCAGGCTGAAATTTTAAATGCGCAAAGCGTCGTGGTGACCTTTGATCGCCACCCGGCAAGTGTCGTTCGACCCGCATCGGCGCCGCTTTTGCTGACTGATCTCGATCAAAAACTTGAATTGCTGGCGAGCACTGGGCTCGACGCAACATGTATCGTCAAGTTTGACGAGGCTTCGAGTCGTGAAACACCGACCGACTTCGTGAAGCGTGTTCTTGTGGATGGATTATCCGCCAAGCGTGTGATAATCGGCGAAGACTTTCATTTTGGTTATAAGCGTGGTGGCAATGTTGCATTGCTTCGCGAACTTGGGCCGAAGTTTGATTTTGATGTAACACCAATTGAACTGATCAGTCGTGGTGACGGTGTCGATGAACCAGTCAGCAGCACAGCTATTCGCCGAGCTTTGGCCGGCGGTCAAGTTGAGCTTGCTACGCAGTTGCTTGGTCACCACTTCGAGGTACGGGGCAAAGTAGTGAAAGGCGACCAACGAGGCCGAACAATTGGTTTTCCGACGGCAAACATTGAAGTGCCTAAAGTGATCTGCATTCCTGCTGATGGTGTTTATGCCGGGGTATTGACACGAACAAACGGCGACACGCATGTTTGTGCGATCAATCTTGGCCGACGGCCTACTTTTTATGAGCATGCCGATCATTCGCTGTTAGAGGCGCATTTGCTTGACTTCGACGGCGATCTTTATGGCGAAAGTGTGCGCGTTTCGTTCTCACATTTTTTGCGCGGCGAACGTAAATTCGAAAACATCGATGCGTTGAAAATGCAACTCAAGCACGACATCGAGCAAACTCGCGCCGTATCTGGTCTTTAGACCGCGCTCATTTCGTAGAGCGTTGAGCGTCGACGCAAAGTGCGCCCGAGCGGCGAGGTTATTGCTCTGAAAGATTCTTCGTTCATCTCTTGACCATGGCTTGCGCCGGCTGCGCGCGAGATATTTTCGTTCATCAGCGTGCCACCTAGATCGTTGCACCCAGCCTGCAAAAGTTGAGTCGCACCGGCGTGCCCAATTTTTGTCCATGAAACTTGAATGTTGTCGATTAGGCCGCGATAAGCGATGCGAGCGATGGCGTGCATTAAAACTGTTTCTCTGAATGTTGGGCCGCGTCGTGACTTGTGTTGCAGATAGATCGGCGATGCCATGTGCACGAATGGAAGGCCGACGAATTCGGTGAATCCACCGGTTTCTTTTTGCAGATCGCGCGTTCGGACAATGTGTTTTGCCCAACTTTGAGGATGTTCGACCGAGCCAAACATGATCGTGATGTTTGAGCGCAAGCCCGCTTTGTGCGCAACACGGTGGCATTCAAGCCATTCTTCTGTGTTGATTTTGTCTGAGCAGATAATCGCCCGAACGTCGTCGTCTAAAATTTCTGCGGCAGTTCCTGGAAGAGATGCCAATCCCGCTTCTTTAAGGCGCATGATGTATTGGTGTAGCGGCTCACTTAGTCGGCGAGCGCCCTCGGTAACTTCGAGCGCGGTAAAACCGTGAATGTGCATCTCGGGTACGGCAGTTTTGACAGCGCGGGCAACATCTATGTAATAGTCGCCGTCAAAATCTGGATGAATGCCACCCTGCAGAGTTACTTCGGTGGCACCAAGTTGCCAGGCTTCGCTAGCTCGAGCAGCGATGTCATCAAGAGTCAAAAGATATGGCGTACCGCGGAGGTTCAAACTAAGTGGGCCTTTTGAAAATCCACAGAACTTGCATTTAAATGTGCAGACATTGGTGTAGTTGATGTTGCGGTTATGAACCCACGTAACAACATCTCCGACTGCTTGCTCGCGCAGGCTGTCAGCAAGTTGTGCTACCGCGTTGACTTCAGCACCACGTGCGCTGAACAGCGTGACGATTTCGTCTTGACCAACTTCTTGTTGTAGTTCAACACCACGCAGAATTTCGGCGATCTGGCCAGAAATCTTTTTGCTTTCGATTTGTGCGCTAATCAAAACCGGCGGGGGATTATTCGCGCCTGAATACCACTGGGTAGAGCGGTGGCCAATCAAGACGACTTCGGCACCATCGTGCAC
>CANLHV010000078.1 GCA_947490975.1 Acidimicrobiaceae bacterium | reverse complement strand
CGTCGCCACAGAGTTTGTGCCAGCGACACACTGCGTCGGCGATGATCGTCGTGTAGGCGTGCCCAAGGTGGGGTTTGGCGTTGACATAGTAAATAGGTGTCGTCGCCGAGAACTTTTTCACTGTTATATCTTAGAGTTTTCAGGTTGCGACTGACTGTTAAGTGCTCGATTCGGTGTCGTCGCGAAGTTGTAATGCGAGTTCGTAGACGGTGCGTTTGGCGACACCGAATCGCGCCGAGACTCGAGCGGCCGAATCTTTACGGCTGACACCTTTGGCAATTTCAGCACGAATCGCGTCGAGAAGTTCTTCGTTTGTTGGCGGCGCGGGTGGCTTTGCAGGTTCAAGAATGATTACAAACTCGCCACGGGGTTCTGTTTCAGAAAAGCGCATGTTCGCATCTTGCAGTGTGCCGCGCCAGATTTCTTCGTGCAGTTTCGTAAGTTCACGTGCGATGACAACTCGGCGAACTGCGCCACATGCTGTTGTCAGATCGCTCAGAGTTTTAATCAATCGATGCGGCGCCTCGTAATAAATAGTTGTTCGAGATTCGGTTGTTGCCATTGCGAGTCGTTCGGTTCGTTCAGCACCACTGCGCGGTAAAAAGCCTTCGAACACAAATCGCGAAGTTGGCAGACCGCTAGTTACGAGCGCCATTGTTAGCGCCGACGGTCCTGGTATTGCAGAAACTTTTAAGCCCGCATTGACAACTGCGACGACAAGTCGTTCGCCCGGGTCGCTGATGCCTGGTGTGCCTGCGTCTGTGATCAGCGCAACTGATTTGCCCGATGCGACCAAACCGACGATCTCTTCGCGGGCGTCATATTCGGTGTGCTCGTTGATCACGATTAGTTTTTTGCCCGAGACGCCGAAGTGACTCAGCAGTTTGCCCGAGTGACGCGTATCTTCACAGCAAATTATTTCGGCTTCTTTTAACGCTTCAACCGCGCGTTGCGACATGTCACCGAGATTGCCGATTGGCGTAGCAACGAGTACGAGTGCACCGCTGTTAGTCGCTGTTCGCGAGTTGTGCGAAGAGTCGCTCGTCATGTGCGACGCGCTTCAAGTGTGTGGCCGACTGCGAGCCCCCAGTTTTCGAATGTGCCAGCACTTGCTTCAAGAACATGTTTGGCCTTGGGCACTGGCATTGCCAGACGAAGCGGTTTAATCTGCTGAATCTTGATTACCTGCATCTTCGCGTCGAGGTATGCGACATCGAGCGGGCGCTTGACACCAAAAGTGTGAATCCACTTGCAAGAGTCGATCAACAATGGCGTATCAATTTCGGTTTGGCCGATAAGACCGCGACGACGTGACGCCGCCGTTTCGGCAATGTTCAAACTTGAGAGCACTTGTGCATGACAAATAAGCCAGCCAGATTTGAATTCAATGGCTCTGCTCATATTTATAGAGTATGCGCTTTAAGAGTTGCGAGCCTTATGTGTTGTGGCGAATTTCTAGCGTGTCGCCATCAACGACTTCATAGTCTTTGCCTTCAACGCGAATTTTGCCCAGATCTTTCGCCTTGTTCCAAGAGCCGATGCGCAACAGTTCGTCCCACATGATGACATCTGCGCGAATGAAGCCGCGTTGTAGATCGCTGTGAATCTTGCCAGCACACTCGGGGGCCTTTGAGCCTGCGTGAAACGTCCAGGCGCGAGTTTCTTTCTCGCCAGTTGTAAAAAACGTACGCAAACCGAGCAGGTGATATGCCGAGCGCACCATTCGTGGCAGCGCACCTTCGCCAAGGCCAAGTGCCTCGAGCATTTCTTTGCGATCTTTGGCATCGAGTTGTGCAGCCTCGGCTTCAAGTTGCACGCTCATGCCAAGCACTTCAACTTGACTGGCACTCGCAGAACCTGGCGGGGCAAGTTCTTTGCGCACGAGCTCTTCAAATTCTGGAATTCGCGCCAAGTCGTTTTCGGCGACGTTGACAACAGCCAATACTCGTCGCGTTGTCAGCAAAAAGTGCGGGGCCAAAAGCGCCAGATCGTCTTTCGACAAAGTTGCTCGATAGAGCGGTCGACCCTCAGCCAAATTTTCTTGCGCGCGAGTCAGAGCCCCAAGTTCTTCTTCGAGCGACTTATCCATTCGTGCCGCTTTTTGCATCCGATTGATTTTCGTTTCGACAGATTCAAGGTCGGCGAGTGCGAGTTCGATCTCGAGCACACGCAAATGTTCGAGCGGGTCACTCGGCCCCGGAATATCGTCGTCGGCAAACGCCCGCAACACGAACACGATGGCATCAACTTCGCGAATGTTGGCAAGAAACTTGTTGCCAAGACCTTCACCCTTGCTTGCGCCCTCGACCAAGCCGCCAATGTCGACAACTTCGACCGTCGCATAGACAGTTTTTTGCGTCTTCGACATTTCGGCAAGCGCATCGAGACGCGGGTCAAGCACCTTGGCCATGCCGATATTCGGATCTTTAGTCGCAAACGGATAAGGCGCCGCGAGCGCATTCGAGCCCGTCAGCGCGTTATATAAAGATGACTTACCCGCATTGGGCAGACCGACGAGACCAAAGCGTTCCATGAAGACCGTCACGCTATCTGTGTCGCGAGTCGGGCTGTGCCGAACAACCTGTCTTGATTGAGCATTCGTCGCGATTAATTGTTACTATGCAGATAGTGCTAATTAGTTCGCTAGTTAGCAAGCGATTTTGTAGTTAGTAATCCACCCCCAAGGAGCACAAACAGTGACCTCATTTGACCTCGATCTTTCGAAGTACCAACTCGGTTGGAGTGACGATGTCGAATATGCATTCGAACCAGTCAAGGGATTAAACACGGGCGTCGTTGAGCAAATCTCGTGGTGGAAAGGCGAGCCCGAATGGATGCGCAAAATGCGTCTGCGCTCGCTGCAAACTTTCGAACGCAAACCGATGCTCGATTGGTTCGCGGTCAACATGCCCGACATCGATTTTCAAGACATCTACTACTACTTGAAGCCAGCCACTGCGCAAGTTGACCAATGGGAAGATCTGCCAGAGCAGATGCGCAACACCTACGAAAAGTTGGGCATTCCTGAAGCAGAGCGCAAATATTTGGCCGGCGTCACTGCGCAGTACGAAAGCGAAGTTGTGTTTCACCGCAACCGCGAAGATCTCGAAAAACTTGGCATTCTTTTCTGCGATATGGATACCGCGCTTCGCGAATATCCAGATCTCGTCAAGCAATATTTTGGTTCTGTTATTCCGCCGGGCGACAACAAGTTCTCGGCGCTCAATACTTCGGTTTGGTCGGGTGGCTCGTTTATTTATGTTCCGCCAGGCGTCGAATGCGACATGCCGTTGCAGGCTTATTTCAGAATCAACTCTGAAAACGCTGGTCAGTTTGAGCGCACGCTGATTATCGCCGACGAAGGTTCGAAGGTGCATTACATCGAAGGTTGTTCGGCACCTGTTTATACAAAAGATTCGTTGCACTCGGCAGTTGTCGAAATCATCGTCAAGCCAAGCGCACACGTCACTTACACGACGATTCAAAACTGGTCGCCGAATGTCTACAACTTGGTCACCAAGCGTGCACGAGTCGAAGCCGAAGGCCACATGGAGTGGATTGACGGCAACATCGGTTCGAAACTGACGATGAAGTATCCGAGTGTTTACCTGATGGGGCCAAAAGCAACTGGTGAAGTTTTGTCGGTGGCTTATGCAGGCGCAGGGCAGCACCAAGACGCTGGCGCGAAAATGGTTCACGCAGCGCCAGAGACATCTTCGAAAATTGTTTCGAAGTCGATTTCTAAAGACGGTGGCATAACTGCTTATCGCGGCTTGGTGCGAGTCGAAGAAGGTGCAACAAATTGCAAGAGCCACGTGCAATGCGATGCGTTGATTCTCGACGAGCAAAGCGAGAGCCGAACATTCCCTTACATGGAAGTCGGCGCACGCGACGCTCAAATCGGCCATGAAGCAACAGTTTCGAAAATCGCCGATGAGCAACTCTTTTATTTGCAGAGCCGTGGCTTGTCACAAGAGCAAGCGATGAGCATGATCGTCAACGGTTTCATCGAGCCTGTAACACGTACGCTGCCAATGGAATACGCCGTTGAATGGAGTCGTCTAATCGAATTGCAAATGGAAGGCTCGGTCGGCTGAGACAAGCCAACTGCAGTAAAATTTTTCTATGGCGATGCGAACTGAGTGCAAACACTTTGAAAGTCGCACCTACTCAAATGGTGACGCGATGCGTCGCTGCCGGCTTGACTTGGCACCTGATGCGCCATGGCGATGCCCAGACGAGTGCGCCAAGTTCGATCATCGCGCCGTTGACATTGGCTGGGCACATGGTTCGGTTGTGCCGACTGCGACGCCTCTAGAGCCAGCAAGTGTGCGTGACGGCAGCGCGGCTTCTGTGTTGAGCGAAGCCGAGGCGATTATTAACGCGATGGCTGATGATATTGCTGCAGAGATTAAAGAGAAAAAGAATAAAAAGAAAAAGCGCAAACGCAAATGAGCACACTCGCGCTGCCAACTGTCGACGAAGAGATCTGGCGCTACAGCCGCATAGGCGAACTTGAGCTAGACAGTTTTAAACTCGGCAAACTTTCAACAAAAGTTGATGCTTCAAGTGCTGCAAAACAAATAATTTCGTCGACGACGAATGTCGTGTCGCGCACATCGACCGACATTTTCGAAGACCTAAACGGTCAGCATGCTCAACTGACGGCGATAACGACCGCCAAGAATCAGGTAGTTGCAGAACCAATTGTGATCACTCATTCGCTTGATGAGTCTGGCGTTGTTGCATATTCGCGATTAGTTGTCGAAGCCAATGAAAATAGTGAAGTGACAATTGTCGAGCGCTTTGTGTCAAGTGCCGACGCAAAGTCGCTGATCGTGCCGGTTGTCGATGTTCGCGCTGCTCAGTCGGCGCGGGTTACATATGTAGCGATCAATGAACTTGGCGCGGCGACCTGGCAAATCGGTTATCAACAAGCGGTTGGTCAACGCGATTCAACGATGCAGATGTTCACGGTTGCATTGGGTGGCGATTATGCACGTATGCGCGCCGAGGTTCGCCTCGAAGGTCAGGGCGCCAGCGCTCAGCAAGTTGCGCTCTACTTTGCCGACGAAAACCAAATGCACGACTTTCGCACGCTTCAAGATCATGCGGCACCGCGCACGCACAGCAATTTGTTGTTCAAAGGCGCAGTTAAAGACACAGCGAAAAGCGTCTATACGGGCCTGATTCGCATTCGCGAAAACGCGACAAAGTCAGAAGCATTTCAAACGAATCGCAACTTAACTTTGTCGAATGGTGCGTGGGCAGAAAGCGTGCCGAATCTCGAAATCGAAACGAACGATGTCAAGTGCAGTCACGCCAGCACGGTTGGGCCGATAGACGAAGAACAGCGCTTTTATCTCGAGAGTCGTGGCATTCAACCTGAGATCGCCGAGCGTCTCGTGGTGCTCGGGTTTTTTGACGAAGTTCTTAATCGTTTGCCGGCATTGCCGTTTATCGCCGGCTTGCGTGAGCGCGTAAGTACGAAACTTCTCGGGGCAAAATCGTGAAGCAGAAAGTTTGCAAATTCGACGAACTTGTTTCAGGCAAAGCACGACGTTTTGAAGTCGGTAGCCGAGCAATTGCAGTTGTGCGCATTGACGACAAGGTTTATGCAATCGGCGACAAGTGCAGCCATGCTGATGTCGCATTGTCTGACGGTGAAGTGCTCTGCGACACCAAAGAAATCGAGTGCATTCGTCACGCCAGTTCGTTCAGTCTTGAAACTGGCAAACCAAACACCTTGCCTGCAACGCAACCAGTGCCCGTATATGTCGCAACAGTTGATAACGGCGAAGTTTTCATCGAGTTGAACTGAGAAGAGATCTATGACGACACTTGAAATCAAAAACCTCGCCGTCTCGGTTGGTGGCTCACAAATCTTGAACGATGTCACTCTGACTATTAAGTCGGGCGAGGTGCACGCAGTAATGGGTCCGAATGGTGCAGGCAAGTCAACGCTGTCGGCTGCGCTAATGGGCAAACCCGGTTATGTCGTCACTGGTGGCTCGGTCAAACTTGATGGCGTCGACATGCTGGCGTTGCCAACTTGGCAGCGTGCCAC
>CANLHV010000077.1 GCA_947490975.1 Acidimicrobiaceae bacterium | reverse complement strand
ATTTAACGGGCTTTGAATCAACCACATCTTCTGGGTTGAGTTCTTCGAGTTCGCGATGTGCTGATTCGGGGAAAGTTGCATAGACCAAGATGCCAGCAATGATCGGACCCACAGCAAGCCAACTCATGACGGCGCCATAGCTGAAGTCACGGTTGAGAAAAAAGCCAGCGCCAATGAGACCAACACTGCCGCCTATCAGTGAGGCTGTCATGATCACACTCGAGGCAAACGAGCGATGCAAAGTCGGAAACATTTCACCGCGATAAACAGCCATCGCTGGGTAGGCGAGACCTAGACAGACGCCACCCGAAACCGAAGCGAGCCACATGATTTGACCGCTGGTGCTGAATGCCCCAGTTAGCAAAATTGCCCCGAGCGGAAACGTGATTGCTGAAAGAACGCGGCGCCCGCGACGGTCGGCGACGCGTCCGCCGATTAACAAACCTATTGATGCTGGTGTGCCGGTGATCAATGTGAATGCAGTGACCATGACTGCTGAATAGTCGCGAACGTCACGCAAGTAACGCACTTGAAAGACAGATGACGCAGCGATAAAAACGTTGCCAAAAATTGCGACGAGACTTTGTGTGGCAAGTCGCGTTCTATTGATGTGAGTTGCCGAGTCGAGTTTGGCTTCGTGACGCTCAGTGAATCGCGTCGTCTCGGGAAGTTTGCGCCAAAGAATGACGGCGATCACGAGCCATGCAAGCGAGATTGCATAGATGTAACGCCACGAGTCTGAACCAAGATCAGCCAATGGCAAGGCGGCAAATGCGAAGCCAGCGCCGAACCCCGCGGCAATCGCCAGCACACTTGTCGCCCATGCTCGAGCATCACGTGACATTTCTTCGGTGGCGACGATGCCGATCAAAATAGTTAAGACCAGTGCTAACGGTCGGCCAATAGTTTGTGTCGCCACCAAGATTGCGAAATTTGGTGCAAGACCACCAAGTGCAGTGATGATCGGTGCACCGAACGCGCAGCAAATAATTAATCGACGACGGCCGATACGGTCGGCGAGTGCGGCAAGTGGAAGTGAAATGACGACGCCCCAGCGGATGATTGCTGCGCCGATGCCTTGTCCTTGTTCTGAAATTGCAAAGTCTTGCGCTGCATACGCAACTGTTTGCGTGAACAATGTGTTGGCATATGTGGCCGGTACGCAAGCCAAGGCGAGAAGCCACAAAATAGTGCGTTGGCGCGGGGTCAACGGGGGCGTTCGGGGTTTTCGGCTCACTGCGGGAGCATACTGAAATGTCATGAATAACGAGTCTCCACGCATAATTGTGCGCCGTTCGGGGCCACTTTCAGGCAATGTTCAGGTGCCTGGGGCAAAAAACTCTGTGCTCAAGTTGATGGCTGCAACTTTGCTTGCCGAAGGCGAATTTGTATTGACCAATGTGCCGGCGATTGCCGATGTCGACACGATGTCTGATTTGCTGGTTGCGCTCGGAGTGAAAACCAAATGGCTTGGGCCTCATGAACTTTCGCTAGTTAACTCTGGGAATATTTCAACCGAAGCACCGTTCGAAAACGTTGACAAAATTCGCGCGAGCATCAATGTGCTTGGGCCGCTGCTAACGCACTATGGCCAGGCTTTGATCAACTGGCCTGGCGGCGACGACTTTGGTGGGCGTCCGATTGATTTGCATATCAGTGGTCTCGAAAAAATGGGTGCAACGATTGAGCAAAACTTATTGAACATCAATGCATATGCCCAAGAGTTGCATGGCGCTGAGATTGAGTTGTCGTTTGCGAGCGTCGGCGCGACTGAAAATATTTTGACTGCTGCAATTTACGCCAAAGGCACGACAGTGATCGACAATGCGGCGCGTGAACCTGAGATTGGCGATTTGTGCAACATGCTCGTGGCGATGGGTGCACAAATTGAGGGCATTGGCACTTCGCATTTGGTGATTCACGGCTCTAAAAAAGGTTCGTTGCGCGGCGTACGGCATGCAGTGATCAACGACCGTGTGCAAGCGGCGACATACATTGCGGCCGTGGCGATTGCGGGTGGCGATGTGCAGGTGCGTGGCGCACGGCCCGAGCACATGGAGATGGTGATTAACAAGTACACGCAGATGGGTGTATCGATTTATCCGCAGCGAGATGGTTTGCGAGTGACGGCGCCTGAGCGACTTGCGGCGATTGATTTTGCGACGCTGCCGTATCCAGGCATTGCGACTGATTACAAGCCACTACTCGTGGCGATGAATTCTGTTGCGAGCGGCGTTGGCATTGTGACTGAAAATTTATTTCCGGGTCGATTTAGATACATCGAAGAGTTGTGCAAACTTGGCGCCGACATCCGTATTGATGGACATCATGCCGTGATTAAGGGCGTAGATCACTTGATTGGCACCGCGGTGACCGCACCCGACATTCGCGCTGGTGCAGCTTTAGTTGTTGCTGGTTTGGCCGCTCACGGCGAAACTGTGATCGGTGAAATTCACCACATCGACCGCGGCTATGACGACTTAGTCGGACGACTGAGTGGTCTCGGTGCTGACATCACTCGCGTGTGACTCGCGTTTGACACGTCGTGTTGCCTGCCATAACACCCCGATTATCACGAGAATTGGTCCAGCGACCAAGAGAATTTCATCCCAACCACCTTGGTGAGCAAGCACCCTCGTATCGTAGAGGGTTCAGCAATTAAAACTAGACAGGATGCTCAGTGTCGATTCGCACGCAAGTTGAAGAAACGATCGAAGTGATTCGCCCGGCCTTGCAGGCTGACGGTGGCGACATTATTCTGCGCGAAGTTGACGAGGTAACCGGCATTGTCAGCGTGACTTTGACCGGCGCGTGCGGCACTTGCCCTGCTTCTGATCAAACTCTTAAAGCCGGAATCGAGCGCATCATGCGCGATCGAATTGATGGCATCACTGAGGTCATTGCGGTTTAAATGAACTCGCGTTCAACCGACACCACAAAATTATTTGAGGATGCTTGCGCCGGTGATCGCGCAGCCCTCGCACGATTGCTTTCGCTGATCGAGCGCGGCGGTGACGACGCGCGAAGTGTCGGGCGGTTGGTTTATCCAAAAGTTGGCAATGGTTACGTAGTCGGTATCACTGGCGCGCCGGGTGCGGGCAAGAGCACGCTGACTTCATCGCTAATTAGTCACTTGCGTTCGAAGTCGCAAGAAGTTTCGGTGTTGGCGATTGACCCGTCGTCACCGTTTACTGGTGGCGCAATTTTGGGCGATCGTGTACGAATGCAAAGTCATGCAACTGATGCTGGCGTGTTTATTCGCAGCATGGCGACGCGTGGTCATTTGGGTGGTTTGAGTTTGGCCACGAGTGAGGCCGTGCGGTTGCTTGACGCCGTTGGTTCGCCGTGCACTTTGGTTGAGACGGTTGGTGTTGGTCAAGTTGAAGTTGAGATTGCGCGCAACGCCGACACGATTGTTGTTGTTGTTAACCCAGGTTGGGGCGATTCGGTTCAGGCAAATAAAGCAGGCCTACTCGAAATTGCTGATGTGTTTGTGATTAACAAAGCAGATCGACCGGGCGTTGACCAAACACAACGCGATCTCGAACAAATGCTTGAACTGTCTGAAATTGCACACGATGCATGGCGACCAAAGATCGTGCGCACAATAGGCACGACGGGCGAGGGCGCTGAAGGTCTTTGGCAGGCAATCACGGCGCATCGTGAGCATGCAACAAAAGATGGTTCGCTAGCCAAGCGGCGTGAACAACGGTTGCGCAACGAACTTAGGGCGATAATCGAGCGGCGTCTCGAGCATCGTGCGCGTGAAATTTGCACTGGCGAGCGCTGGGACGCAATTCAGAACGAAATGTTGGCACGATCACGTGACCCGTGGAGTTGTGCCGACGAAATGTTGGCCGGCATTTTGTAGTGAGTGAAACTCGGCGAGTTGTAGTTTCAAGTCTGACACTGAGCGCGGCTGTCGGCATCTTTGCGTTGTCGTTTGGCGTTGCGTCTGTGAGCGCCGGCGCAAGTGTTTGGCAGACGTGTGCTTTGTCACTGTTTGTGTTTACTGGTGCTTCACAATTTTCGGCGATGAGTGTTGTTGGTGCGGGCGGTTCGATGCTTGCGGCATACGGTGGCGCTGTTTTGCTTGCGGCACGAAATCTTGTTTATGGTTTAGCGCTTTCGTCGTCAGCGAAATCGGTGGCAGGCAATTTGCCACGCCGCTTGTTCGCGGCTCACTTCGTGATCGACGAAACAACAGCATTGGCTTTAGCCGAATCGTCGCCAAAGCTTCGCAAGATTGCGTTTTGGACAACTGGTATTGGTTTGTTTAGCTTCTGGAATCTCGGCACTTTGATTGGCGCTTTGGCGGGCAGTGCGATTGATCCACAAAAATTTGGATTAGATATCGCGTTTCCGGCGGCATTCATTGTGATGTTGATGCCGCACTTGCGTTCGAAGTTAGGTCGACAAGCAGCCATGCTCGGCGGCGCGTTGTGTTTGATTTCAATTTCATTTTTGCCAGTTGGTGTACCGATCTTGCTTGCGGCCAGTGCTGTTTTGGTTGGGGTGCGCAATGATCAATGAAGCGCCTGCGAATTTGTGGCTGATGATTATTGCGCTTGCGGCAAGCGCGTATTTGTTAAAGATGTTTGGTCTCGTCGTATTGGGTTCGCGACAAATACCAAAAGTATTTGATCGTTGTCTCGGGCTGATACCGGCTGCGTTGCTCTCGGCGCTGGTTCTCAAAGATACTTTTTCAGTTGGGCAGAGTTTGATATTTGACGCGCGAGTCGCAGGTTTTGCAGTTGCTGTTGTCGCAGCGTGGCGTCGTGCACCGTTGATTGTTGTTGTGGTGCTGGCCGCGAGTGCGACGGCGTTGCTGCGAGCGATTTAGTTAGTTTTTGCAAAGCGCGGCGAGACCGCGCAAGTTACGTTTCCAAATTTGGCGCAAAACTATTTTGCCACCAACAAATGCACCCAGTGGACCGCCGAGAAACCACGGAAAGATGAGTTCTTCTTCCCATTGAAAAAGTGTTCGCGCGCCATTGGCGACTGGTTCGAGTGTGAAGACGCCAGTGCCAGTGACGATGCCGACGTGTTTGACGCCCATTGCCTTGCCCGGCACCCATTCGGTGATCTCCATTTTGTCGGTCAACCGAATCGGACCAACTTTGGTGTCGCAGAGAAACGACGTGCCGACTCCGCGAGTTTGGTCAGAGACAAAGCGAATTGCGACGGCGTCATGCATCCAATCAACGTGTCGCTCAATTGGTTCGACAATTTGCCAGACCTTTTCAGGGCTGGCGTCAATTTCAATAGAAACTTTGATAATGCTCATCGCCTTGTGAGTGTAGTTAGCCTGTAGTTCTGTGGCGACTCGCAAAAATAATGCTTTCAGCGACGAGGCAGTTGCTGACTTTGTTTATTTAGATCACGCTGCAAGCACGCCAATGCGCCAAGAAGCGATCGAGGCGATGACACCGTATATGAGCGGTATTTACGCCAACCCTTCGGGATCGCATCGGTTTTCGCGAATAGCTCGCAAAGCAATTGACGAGGCGCGCGACGACGTTGCCGAAGTGCTTGGTTGCAAAGTCGGCGAGGTTGTGTTTACGAGCGGTGGCACCGAGGGCGACAATGCGGCGATCTTTGGTGCGGCGCGACATAATTTGGGTGTTGCAGTTTGCTCGGCTGCTGAACATCACGCGGTTCTGCATTGTGTTGAGAATTTGAAAGGCAAAGTTGTTGGCGTCGATGCGACCGGTGTGATCGATGTTGTCGAACTTGAGCGTGTGTTGCAAGAAGCGCAGGCGAGCAACAATGTGAGCGACCGAGTGGGTGTCGTTTCGGTGATGGCAGTCAACAACGAAGTTGGCAGTGTTTCGCCGCTACGTCAAGTTGCAAAAGTTGTGCGCGCAAATGCGCCGGGTGCCGTGTTGCATACCGATGCGGTGCAAGCGACTTGTTGGCATGATTTGCGCGAAATTTCAAAACTTGTGGATGTACTTTCGGTTTCTGCCCATAAATTCGGCGGGCCAAAAGGTATGGGCATCACGATGCAGCGTCTCGGCTTAGAAATTGATCCGCTAATTGTTGGCGGCGGACAAGAGCGTGATCGACGAAGTGGCACGCACAATGTCGCGGGCATTATGGC
>CANLHV010000076.1 GCA_947490975.1 Acidimicrobiaceae bacterium | reverse complement strand
CTGACTATTTTGTCACCGCCTTTACCGAGTCGAATATAAATCGGATGAGGCCACTCAAGAGTTGACATCATCAAACGATTCATTTCATCAGCGTCGCACGGAGCAACCACCGCCATATTTGGTAACGCTCGCATGATCGCAATATCTTCGATCGCCAAGTGGGTTGGTCCGAGTGGCGCGTACACCCCACCACCACCATTAGCAATCAACCGTACGGGCAGATCATGAATGCACAAGTCAACCGCGACTTGCTCGTAGCAACGACGCGTCAAAAATGTTGCAATCGTGTTTACATATGGAATGAAACCTTCCATCGCCATACCAGCAGCCATGCCGACTATGTACTGCTCGCTAACGCCTTCCATGAAAAATCTGTCCGGAAATTCAGTTTTCATTTTGTCGAGCACACCAGGCCCGAGATCGGAACCAATAAACACGACTCGTTCGTCAATCTTCGACAATTTATGAACGCAATCAAGGGCCGTCTTACGCATTGCTCAGCCCCGCATTGCACGTCTTTATAACTCTCATATCAGGCAGTCATACATCTGTTGAATGTCAGTTTCAGTCATTCCTGACTTGTGGTGCCATTCAGGGTTGCCCTCAGCAAATGGAAAACCTTTACCTTTAATTGTGTGGCAGATAATTGCCGATGGTGCGTCTTTAGCAAATGGCAACTTTTTCATGATCTGCTCAAGTGCTGCCACGTCATGTCCATCAACCTCGTGTGTAACAAAACCAAAACTTTTAAACTTGTCGACCAAAGGCTCAAGATCAAGAACGTCGACTGTGCGTCCGTAACTCTGAAGCTTGTTGTAGTCGACCATCACAGTGAGATTTGTGAGTTTGTGCTTGGCGGCAGCCATTAATGCTTCCCAATTTGAGCCTTCATTAATTTCACCATCGCCTGTCAGCACGAAAACTCGGCTCTGTTTTCTTTGCAAACGCATCGCCAATGCAATGCCAACACCGATAGGCACGCCATGGCCAAGTGCCCCGGTTGACGCCTCAACGCCAGGAACTTTGCCACGTTCTGGGTGACCACCGAGTCGCGAAGTTGGTCGACAAAAACTCTCGAGTTCGCTCACCGGAAAGAAACCTCGGTCCGCCAAAATCGCGTATAAGGCAAGGCAGCCATGCCCTTTGCTCAATATAAATCGGTCGCGATCTGCCGCTTGCGGGTTTTTTGGATCAAACTTAAGAACCGAATCGTAAAGCACGCGAAGTATTTCAACCATCGACATGGACGAACCCAGGTGACCTCGCCCGCCACCACGCATGGCGTCAATTACATAACGTCGCAATAACTTTGAACGATCGTCAAATGCCATCAAAAAATCGACCGCTCCAAATTCTCAATCATTAACTTTGCCTTTTCAAGCTGTGCCGTTTGTGTGCTTTTAATATCAGTTTGCATTCTACTCTGAGCATGAAGTCTGTTCTTAATCTTGTCTGATCTGAATTCGTTCAGGATAATTAACGACCAGCGAATGGCATAAAGCGGATATAACGCACTAAGCCGACTCATGAAACTTGGATCAACTCCAAAGATTTTATCCATTTGATCAATCCACATTTTTTGTGCGCTAGTTGAAATCGACATACCTGGATGATGGCAAAAGTCTGCAGTTAATTTCACCGGATCATCCCAACCAAAATACTCAAAGTCGAAGAAAACAAGATCACCTTGTGGTGTCATCATTGCGTTGTGCAGACCAAAGTCAGATGGACTCAATGTCCAAAACTCTTCGGCGATCTGTGTCGAGTATGCACTCTTCAATAACTCTCTGGCTCGCTGAGCTTTTTCACTCAATTTAGGCTCAAGGTGATTAGTCAAGAAGTGCTGCAAATCTTTATCTTCAACACTTTTGAGTGCCATCAACCGACCACTAATTTGTTGTTCCACAAACTCAGGTGTCAGGCATGATTCCGTCGCGTTGACGAACATCGATGAGCGACTCAGATTTTTCGTTGTTTCATTTAGCCCGCGTATGAAATCTGCGGCTATATATACGTGTGATTCACCGCGTTGATTGCCCGACACACCAGCCACCCACTCGAGCAAAGACCAATTGAGTTCTGAATCGGTTGCCACAGGCGCGGGTGCCTGCAACTTATTAGCGTGTAAGAAATTCAACGCAGACCACTCTGTTTGGCGACGAGGTCTTATGTCGGCATGAGAGTCGGGATATACCTTCAGCGCGACAGACCCAACAGCAGTTTCAAGTTTGAAAATCTTGCTATTGCCACGACCTTCGACTTGAGCAACTGATGAGCATTTGAGATATGGCCATAACTGTCGGACACCAACTTGAATATCGTTCGCGTCAATCGGGCCAAACAACTCATCACCAATTTCTCGCCAAGACTGTGAAGTCGTAATTGCTATATCTGAGAAAAGTGACTGTTCTGAAATTGGCGCAAACAGTATTTTTCTGGTCTTTTCTGGAAACAATGAGTCAGTCAATACCTCAATCAAATCGTCAACGAAAATGTCCAGACTTAAATCTTGTATCTTTGCAATTTTCTCATCACGAGTCGAAGCATAAAAAACATGTTCTTCGGTAACCTGTGCAGCTCCTTGACCGACAACTCTTTTTGACGCCATCCATGCTGTTGCTGCATCACGTAACGAAGTTCTTGTGTCATCAAAATGCCCAAACTGAGTCTTGTGACTGATTATAAATACTTCACAATTACAAGCTCTCGCACGAACAATGAATTCAAGTACTCCTGGATACAAACTCGCTTGATCAATGTGCCTTCCGTATGTCAGGCCTTGCACTCTCTGCCAAGCTGTTTCGCCTTCGGCGCTCGCAATTAGTTCAACTTTTAGGTCTCGCTTGTTTGTTGCTTTTGTTTGATACCCAAGAATTCGCGCCACATCAGGAAACGCCTGGTCATAGTTCGCGATTGTGTTGTCAAAATCGAGGCCAATCCTCAATATCACGCCAACTTTTCAGATTGCATGCGCTTGATGTTGAAGTACTTGTCATCGGTTAGCGAATTTGGCAACAAGCCACTCTCGAGCGCTTGCTTCATATCGACTATCGCGTCTTTGATCGTATGCGATGGTACGAAACCAAGAACTTTGGATATCTTCTGTGACGAAATATGGTACGAACGATTGTCATCAGTCGGCGACGTAACTAACTCAACATCATCACCCATCACATCACGCACTGAATTTGCGAGTTCTTCAACGCTTTGATTTTCGTATCCAGCATTGAAAATTTCGCCTGCGATTAATTCTTTTGGGGCATTCAATAACACAACATAGGCTTCAACCATGTCGGCGATATGAATATTTGGTCGCAGTTGCTTGCCACCGAATACAGTTATCTTGCGCTTATGAAACGCCAAATTTGACAAGATATTAACGACTACGTCTAGACGCTGACGTCGTGAATAACCACAAACCGTTGCCGGACGGATTGTCACCGTTGTGAACTCTGGCGACTGATAATTAGCGAGTATCTTCTCACACTCGGCTTTAAACCGTGAGTAATCTGTGAGCGGTTCAAGCGACATGTCCTCAGAAACATTCGGCTCACTCTTGACACCATAAACAGACGATGACGAAGCGTAAATAAATCGTTTTACGCCGCTTGCTCGGCTGATCTCAACCAGTGGCTGAAACGCGTCGAGATTAATTGATTCGCCAAGTTTGGGATCCATTTCAAAGCTCGGGTCATTTGAAATGCAGGCCAAATGAATTACCGAATCATGGCCGGGGATCGTCTTGCGCAACAATTCTTGATCGCGGATGTCTCCCTTGACCATCACAAGATTTGGATGTGCATCAATTACATCTTCGCCATACCACATCAAATCTAAAACAGTGACCGAATTTCCGAGTTCTAAAAGTCGTGGCACAAGCATTGCACCGACGTAACCAGCACCGCCGGTAATGAAAATTTTTTTATTTGCCATCACTACCAAGATACTTGAACCAGTCCTGAGTGGCGGTTGCAATGCTTGCTGGCGTCCAAACTGGAGCCGATTTCCAATAGTCGATTTTTGCTAACACTCTTTCAACGCCTTGCTCGATCGCTATTTTTGGTTGCCAGTTCAATTCGCGACGAATCTTTGAAATGTCAGCAAAGGTGCAATCTGGTTCACCAGGGCGTTTAGGAATATAGGTAACTTCACCATCCAGTAGTTCAACTAGTCGATTGACCGAAATCGTCTTTCCACTGCCGACATTGTAGATTTCGCCTCGTTGTGAGCTTTTAGCGGCGGTCAAAAATGCATTCGCAACGTCAGTCACAAATGTAAAGTCACGAGTTTGTGTACCATCGCCAACGACTGTGAACGGTTTTTCGGCGAGTTTCTGAGCCAAGAAAACTCCAAACACAGCGCCGTAGGTGCCTGACGTGCGCGATCTTGGTCCATAAACATTGAACAACCGCAAGGCAATCGCCGGCAGTTGATAAACCTGCGCCCAATGCATCACCAATTCTTCGCCAAGTCGTTTTGTTAATGCGTAAGGATATTGCGGCCGAATCTCTGCCGACTCTGAAGTTGGATAAATATCTGGAATGCCGTAACACGAGGATGACGCCGCATAAACAAATCGTTTCACTTGCGCGTGCTTTGCAGTTTCAAGAACATTGAACGTTCCTACAACATTTGCTTGAAAGTATTGTTCAGGGTGCTGAATGCTCGGAACAATGTCGGCGAGTGCTCCGAGATGAAAGACAAAATCTGCGCCCTGAAAACTCTTTTGCCAAATGCCGGGCTTTGAGAAATCAGCCTCGATCAACTCAACTTTGCCAGAGACGTGCGACAAGTTGTCTGGTCGGCCAGTTGAGTAATTGTCAACAACTCGAACCGTGATGTTTTCTTCGATAAGTGCGTCAACTAAATGACTGCCGATAAACCCTGCTCCGCCAGTTACTACAGCAATTGTCAAAACGGCACTCGCTTAATTATTTGTCGCTATTGACGTCGCTGCATAGCCACTGCATAATCATGTGACCAATTATTAGTTGCAAATCTTCAGCAATCTGCATGTCGTCAATCTCAAAATGTAAAGGAGTCTTGGCAACTGTCTTGCACTTTCCGCCAGAAAAACCAAGAATTGCAAAAGTTTCCATGCCCAGTTTGTTGCCCATTTCAAGGGCGCGCACAACATTTGGAGAATTACCACTTCCTGAAAAGACGACCAAGACGTCACCAGCATTCGCCTTAACTCGAAGCTGTTCGGCGTACACCTCTTCGTAGCCGATGTCGTTTGCCAAGCACGTCAAGACGGCTGCATTCGCCGAAAGCGACTCAATGCGCAAACCAATACCGCGGTTGATGCCCGCGCCGTACAAGAAGTCATTAGCTAGGTGAATTGCGTTTCCGGCGCTTCCACCGTTACCGCAAAGATAAATCGTCTTTTTTGTATCCCAAGCTTTTTTGAACGCAGCAGCAAGTTCGGGAACTTGTTTAATCGCCGGAAGGGCTAACGCCTGAGACAGACGAGCGGAATAGTCAGTGATGTGTTGTTGCATATTTACCCAATCCGAAATGAACTAACCAAAATTCTAGTCGCAAGCGCATTTACTCGGCGAGCTAGTCCGACAGTGCCGCGACTCTTGACGCAATTGAATGGCCAATTGATAACGAGGCAGTCGCCGCTGGTGAGGGTGCATTGCAAACATGAATCACGCGACCAAATTCGCGAATTTCAAAGTCATCCAATAAGCCGCCATCACGACTGCACGCCTGTGCACGCACACCAGCCCCTACGGGTTGAAGATCGGCAGTGGTGATATCTGGCACAAGTTTTTGTAAGGCCTTTACAAACGCCTTCTTACTGAACGACCTGTGATATTCACCCAATCCAGTACGCCAATATTTTCGAGCGACTTTTTGGAAGCCTGGCCACGCCAAAGTTTGACCGAGATCACGAAACGAAAAATCTGTTTTTCGATATCCCTCGCGCTTAAACGCCAGCACGGCATTTGGACCACACTCAATTGACCCATCGACTCGCCGAGTGAAGTGAACACCCAAAAATGGAAAGTCAGGATCGGGAACCGGATAAATGAGATTACGCACTAAATGTGCTGCAGATTTTTTAAGCTCAAAATACTCGCCACGAAATGGAACGATTCGCAAATCCAATTTTGGTTCGGTCAACATAGC
>CANLHV010000075.1 GCA_947490975.1 Acidimicrobiaceae bacterium | reverse complement strand
AGCATCTCGTTTGCCCGCGCTTCACGCTTTGCTTTGTCCCAACCTTTGAGTTCGAGTGGCAACTCGATATTTTTGCTGACAGTACGCCAATCAAAAAGTCCGGCTTGTTGAAACGCCATTCCGTAATCTTGATCAAGTCGTGATTGCGCAGCAGTTTTTTTGTTCACGCTCACCGAGCCTGAAGTTGGTTCGAGCAAATTAGCGATCAAACGTAACAATGTCGATTTGCCACAACCCGATGGGCCGATAAGCGAGACGAATTCGCCAGGATTAACAGTCAAATTCACATCAACAAGTGCGTCAACTTGCTTTGCCGTGCCTTGATTAAAAATCTTGCTTACGCCAACAACTTCTAAAGCACTCACGCGCTTGTCTCCTTTGGTCGATTTCGCATTAACAAAACATCTGACAACGCGACTAACCCTGACATCGTGATGCCGAGTGCCGCAGCGCCAAAAACTGCCGTGAAAACCTTCGCCGGATCACCGGTTGCTTCGCGTGCATATTCGATGATCAAACGACCAATGCCGCCTTTTAGACCGGTGCTGATCTCGGCGACGACAACACCCACAACAGCACCCGAAGCACCCAACTTGAATGCCGGCACCATGAACGGCACCGCGGCAGGAAACCGCAACTTAAACAGCGTTTGTTTCCACGATGCGGCGTAACTATCCATTAATTCGACCGCAGCGGCCGGAGCACTCGCCAGACCCCGCAACGTGCCGACAGCAATCGGAAAGAATGCCAAGAAAGTTCCGAGGATTGATGCCGACAACCATCTTGGCCATATGAACGACCCAATTTCTAGCTTTCCGCCCCAGCTGACCACCAACGGTGCAAGTGCAATCAGTGGCACGGTTTGCGACATCACTAAATATGGCAAGAGTCCGCGCTGCACCACTTTGAACCGCGACATCAAAACCGCAAGACCAACACCGATCGTTGTGCCTAGAAAAAAACCAACGAGCGAGAGTCGCAAAGAAAACAGAGTGCCCGACAAAACGACAGACCAAATTTTCGTATCAGAACCGCGAACCTCGGGTCGCCCATACCGACTGAGCATCGTCCAGACATGTGGCATTGCAGTGTTATTGGCTCGTGGCAAAATGCTGACGCCAAAAAGTTTTCCGCCATCTTGCGGGCCAACAATTTTGTAACCTTCCCACAAGGCAACCACCGAGGCGATCGCTAAAACAAACATTGACGAGCGATACGCAATTCGGCGCATCAACATTTTTACTTCTTTGCCTGGGTCAGTGCCGCAATCTCGGGCAAAATTTGTTTGCCATACGCCTCAAGAGTTTGCTCTTTGCCGTCATGTTGCAAATAAATTGAGAACTGATCGACACCCATGTCTTTTAGTTCTTTAAGCCGAGTGAGGTGATCTTCAACTTTGCCAAGAATGCAAAAACGATCAACAATTGAATCGGGCACAAAAGTTGTGTGCGTGTTGCCAGCCTGGCCGTGCTGTTTATAGTCGTAGCCTTCGCGGCCTTTGATGTAGTCAGTTAGTGCTTTAGGCACCGCGCTTGAATCGCCATAACGCGCCACGATGTCAGCAACATGGTTGCCAACCATTCCGCCGAACCAGCGGCATTGCTCGCGCATGTGTGTCATGTCATCACCAACATAAGCCGGCGCAGCAACACAGATTTTTACTGACTTCGGATCTCGACCTGCATCGCGAGCAGCTTTACGCACGGCCTCAATTGTCCATGCAGCGATATCGATATCTGCGAGTTGCAAAATAAAGCCGTCACCGACTTCACCAGTCAACTGCAATGCCTTTGGTCCATAGGCGGCAACCCAGACTTCACATTTGCTCTTTGAAGCCCACTCGAATTTAATTTTTGATCCGTTGTAGTCAACTTCGCGACCATTTGAAAGTTCGCGAATCACGTCGATACTTTCGCGCAGTGTCGCCAAAGTTGTTGGCTTACCGTTGGTTACTCGCACCGCAGAGTCACCGCGACCAATGCCGCAAATTGTTCGGTTGCCATACATTTCATTGAGAGTTGCAAACAAACTTGCGGTTACTGTCCAGTCGCGTGTCGCCGGGTTTGTCACCATCGGCCCAACGATTACGTTTTTAGTCTCTGCGAGAATCTGGCTATATATAACGAACGGTTCTTCCCACAAAATGTGACTGTCGAAAGTCCAAACGTGCGAAAAACCATGGCTATCTGCTTTGCGTGCGAGATCAATCACCTGACGCGCAGGCGGGGTCGTCTGCAATACAACGCCGATATCCATTTGTTTACCTGTTCTGCGGAAAGCCGAGGTCGACTTGTGATGTACGCGGGTCTGGCCAACGTGATGTCACGACTTTGCCACGCGTAAAGAAGTTGATGCCTTCTGGCCCGTACATGTGCTGGTCGCCAAACAAACTCGCCTTCCAACCACCAAACGAATAGTACGAAACTGGCACCGGAATCGGCACGTTCACACCGACCATACCGACATTGACTTCGTATTGAAACTGACGAGCCACTCCGCCATCGCGTGTGAAAATCGCCGTGCCGTTACCGAATTGATTTTCGTTGATCGCTTTCAAGCCTTCGTCATAACTCTTGACGCGCATCACGGTCAAAACTGGGCCGAAAATTTCTTCGTCATAACACTTCATGCCTGGCTTGACATGGTCAATCAAACTTGGGTTCAAGAAGAAACCTTCGTCTTTGGCTTTGTCAGTGCCGTCAAGCACAACTTTTGCGCCTTCTTTCGCCGCATTCGTCACATAACTTGCGACCTTGTCGCGATGCTCACGACTAATCAACGGACCCATCTCACTCGCAGGGTCAGAACCCGCGCCGACTTTAATGTTCGGCACACGTGATTTGATTTTCTCGACCAACGCATCGGCGACACTGTCGACAGCAAGCACAACCGAAACGGCCATGCATCGCTCACCTGCAGAACCATAAGCAGCGCTGACTGCGGCATCTGCAGCCATCTCAAGATCTGCGTCTGGCAAAACCAACATGTGGTTCTTCGCGCCACCGAGGGCTTGAACACGCTTGCCGTTTTTGGTGCCAGTCTCGTAAACATATTTTGCAATCGGTGTCGAACCAACGAAGCTGAGCGCCGCAACATCTGGGTGCTCGAGCAAACGATCTACTGCAACTTTGTCGCCGTGCAAGACGTTATAAACGCCGTCTGGTAAACCTGCTTGACGCAACAAGTCGGCGACAAACATTGACGCTGATGGGTCTTTTTCACTTGGCTTCAAAACGAATGTGTTGCCACACATAATCGCGTTGGCGAACATCCACATTGGCACCATCGCCGGAAAGTTAAAAGGTGTGATGCCCGCAACAACGCCGAGCGGCTGGCGAATTGAATAAACATCAACACCAGTCGATGCTTGTTCTGAGTAGCCGCCCTTAAGCAATGCCGGTACACCGCAAGCAAACTCGATGTTTTCAAGACCACGAGCAACTTCGCCAAGCGCGTCGCTCGGCACTTTGCCGTGTTCTTGGGTTAGCAACGAAGCAATTTCTTTTCGGTTTGCATCAACTAATTCGCGCATCCGAAACATGATCTCCGCGCGACGCGACAAGTTTGTTGCTCGCCATGCTGGAAACGCCGCCTTTGCCGAGGCAACTACTGCATCTACATCAGCAATGTTCGCAAGTTCAACTTCTGACTCTTGCTTGCCAGTGGCTGGATTAAAAACTTTGCCAGTCTTGCCCGAAGTGCCAGCAACTACTTTGTTGTTGATCCAATGACTAATGCGATTCATGATTTTTCTTTCTCCTAGTTGTTGACTTCTTAATGATTAATTCAAATATTGACAAAGGCCGCGCTTAATAAATTTGCCATGGCCTTTTCGCCCGAGATATTTATCGTTCTCGATCACGATCATGCCGCGCGAAAGTACGGTATCAACTTTGCCATCAATAACTGTTCCTTCCCATGACGAATGGTCCATGTTCATGTGATGTTTGTCGTTGATGCCAATTTTTGTTTTCTTGTTCGGGTCCCACACCAAGATGTCAGCGTCTGAACCTGGCGCAATGACACCTTTCTGCGGATACATACCAAACATGCGAGCAGGCGTCGTGCAACAAGTTTCAACCCATCGCTCGAGCGTCAACTCGCCAAGCACAACACCCTGATAAATAAGTTCCATTCGGTGTTCAACGCCACCCATGCCGTTCGGAATCTTCGAAAAATTGCCGAGGCCAAGTTCTTTTTGATCTTTGTAACAGAACGGGCAATGGTCTGTTGAAACGACGGCGAGTTCATTCATGCGCAAGCCCTTCCACAAATCGCCATGATGGTCATGCGTGTCGTGCTTGCTGCGAATCGGCGGCGAGCAAACAAACTTTGCGCCTTCAAAACCGGGGCGCGCCAAGTGATCTTCGAGTGTCATATATAGGTATTGCGGACAAGTTTCACCGAATACGTTCAAACCCTCGTGGCGTGCTTCGGCCAACGCATTCAACGCTTCAGACGCCGACATGTGAACTATATATAGAGGTACATTGCCTGCGACTTTCGACAACACGATCGCGCGATTCGTTGCTTCGCCTTCGAGCAAACTCGGTCGTGAATAAGAGTGATACTTCGGATCAGTCTCACCACGAGCAATATGTTGTTGAACAAGAACATCAATCGCGATGCCGTTTTCTGCGTGCATCATGATCGTTGCGCCGTTCTCGCTTGCGGTTTGCATCGCACGCAAAATCTGACCGTCATCGCTATAGAACACACCCGGATACGCCATGAACAACTTGAAACTTGTGACACCTTCGTGCTCAACCAAGTAAGTCATGTCTTTCAATGACTGTTCGTCTACGCCACCAATGATTTGGTGAAATGCATAGTCAACCGCGCAGTTGCCGCCTGCTTTTCGATGCCACTCGGCAAGGCCTTCGTGCACGTTTTCGCCATAGCGCTGCAACGCCATATCAACGATCGTCGTCACACCACCCCATGCCGCAGCAATCGTGCCGGTTTCAAAAGTGTCAACTGCTGCTGTGCCACCAAACGGCAACTCCATGTGCGTGTGCACGTCAATGCCGCCAGGCACAACGTATTTGCCTGTGGCGTCGACAACTTTGTCGGCGGCGATATTCAGTGACTCGGCTTTGCCACGCTCAAGTAACGCAAGAATCTTTTCACCCTCAATCAAGACGTCGACCTCATGTCGACCAGTCGGGCTGACGACGGTTCCGTTTTTAATTAGTGTGCGTGTCATTTTTCCTCCCCTGTTCTTTGATTCGTTAAAACTCTCTAGCGCTCAACTAACTCGTCGTATGCGTCTGGACGACGATCGCGATAAAACGCCCAGCGATCCCGAACCAACTTGATTTTGTCCATATCAAGATCGCGAACGATCAACTCTGGCTTGTGTGGGTCGCCTTGGTTGCCAACAAATTTGCCTTCTGGATCGACGAAATAGCTCTGACCATAGAAGTCGTCGTCGCCAAGTGGTTCGATACCTACTCTGTTGATCGCGCCAACGTAATACATGTTCGCAACTGCTGCTGCAGGTTGCTCAATCTTCCAGATGTATTCGCTTAGTCCACGACTTGTCGCCGATGGGTTAAACACAATCTCTGCACCGTTCAACCCGAGCGCACGCCACCCTTCAGGAAAGTGTCGGTCGTAGCAAATGTAAACGCCAACTTTGCCAACCGCTGTGTCGAAAACTGGGTAACCGCCGGTGCCTGGTGTGAAGTAATACTTCTCCCAAAAACCTTTCACTTGCGGAATATGTTGCTTGCGATATTTGCCAAGATATTTTCCGTCGGCGTCAATCACTGCAGCAGTGTTGTAGTACAAACCAGGTTGCACGATTTCGTACATCGGCAACACAAGTACCATGCCGAGTTCTTTCGCGAGCGCCTGAAACCTCTTAGTTGTTGGTCCATCAGGAATCGGCTCGGTGTACGAGTAATACTCTGGCTCTTGCACTTGGCAAAAGTACGGGCCATAAAACAATTCTTGAAAGCACATCACTTGTGCGCCTTGTTTCGCGGCTTCACGGGCTTGAGCCTCGTGTTTGTCGATCATCGACCCTTTGTCGCCGGTCCAATCTGTCTGCAATAACGCCGCGCGCACTGTGCGAGCCATGATTTCTCCCCTTATTTTCTAACTATTTGCTCTCCAAACTATCAGTCAATACGCCCTC
>CANLHV010000074.1 GCA_947490975.1 Acidimicrobiaceae bacterium | reverse complement strand
TAGACACTGTTCACTCTGCCAAATAGTTCGGTTGGTATTAGTCGTTGACGCATGCTGACCGTAATCACATTCCAGGTGGTGCCTGCGATCGCCATCACGATGCCGCTCAGCGCCACTGTCCAAATCTTCGGAAACACACCCGGTATGACATCGGAGATAGCAAAAATTATGTATGAGAGAATTATCGCCGTGGTTGCACCAAGCTTTTTGCTGACTCGCTGTCCGATTAAACCTCCGACAATCGAGCCGACCGAGATTGCTGCAAGCAAAATTCCGAATCCGCGGGCCCCAAGACCAAGCTCATCGCGCGCAAATTTGACAAATACAGCTTGAGCAAACATCCCACACATGTTGGCAACACCCAGCATGATCGCCAGAGTTCGCAATAGGTCGTGTTTCCATAGCCAAGCCAGCCCCTGTCTCAGGTCAGCGCCGAATGAGTTTGTTGAACTCTCAACTTTTGGTGCCGATTTAATTCGTATTGATCGAATTAGTAATGCAGCCAAGATAAGCGCGATGGCGTTGATGCCGAATGGTGCGCCAATGGCGATCACGAATATCCAGGCACCAAACGGAAGACCGACAAAACCGTTGCTGATAATTTGTGAAATGTAGAGCCTGCTATTGGCGACTTCTAATGATTCTTGGTTTACTATCGCAGGAAGAATCGCCTGCGAACTCATATCAAAAAACAACTCGCAAACTCCGGCGAGCATAGTTGCAACAATCAGAAGATAAATATTCAGCGAATCTGTTGCTGCGCCAATTGCGATCAGGGCAAAGATCAGTCCGCGCACGAGGTTGGCGCGAACCATAATCTTTTGCCTATCGTGACGATCTAGGTAGACACCGGCAGGAAGCGAAAGAATTAACCACGGCAACATTGCCGCAAAACTGATCGCCGCGATCAGGCGAGAATCGTCGGTAAGCGATATTGCGAGCAGGGGCGCTGCAGCGACGACCATTCCGTCACCCAAGTTTGAGATAGTCGATGATGAAAACAAGCGCCAATAAGAATTCGGCAAACGAAGCGAATTCTCGTGACTGTGTTCATTTATGTTATTCATGTTGAGCATTCAACTTATTAGAGAGTTTTGACAGATCAATCATCAAAACTTTGCCAAGACTCGACCTCGGTATCTGATCAACCACAAAAAGCTTTTTTGGCGCACAGTAATCGGGCAAAGTGAGGCGCGCATGTTTGCTTAAGTCTTCAATTCGAATTTTTGGCGTGTGGGGCTTTAAGACCACCCAAGCGGTAACTGCTTCGCCCCATTTCTCGTCAGGGGTGCCAGCAACAACGACATCGGCAACTGCATCATGCTGCCGGAGACAAGTCTCAACAGTTATTGGCCAAACTTTGTATCCGCCGGTTTTGATTAGGTCATCCTTGCGGCCGAGAACCGATAATTTCTCGTTATGAAACTCTCCTAGGTCGCCTGTGAGCAACCAGCCGTCGCTGGTCTTTGGGTCTAATCCATTTCGATAGCACCGCAACAACGAATTGCAACGAATTTGAATTTCTGAATCTTGATTGATGCGAACTTCGACTCCGGCAAGTGGTGAACCGTTATAAACGACGCCGCCGAAAGTCTCAGTTAATCCATACGTTGAAATCGCGTTGTTCGGCAGGTTTGCTGGGGCATGTGCGCCGCCGATCAGGACAGTCTTGAAACCTGAAGTATCGACCGAATGCAAAACGGTCGGAACGAGCGATGTCATGTTCGCACCATTGTTAAACGCTGTTTCGATCGTGGCTTGATCTGCGCGTCGTTCGATTGTGAGGCGTGATCCAAAATGCAAGGCACGCAGCACAACAGAAAGGCCGCCGACGTGGGCGAGAGAGATACAAGCCAACCAATGATCTGTTTCGGCACAATCAAGACGCGCACCGGTAGTCGTTATGGCGACTTGAATCGATGTGTGGGTGTGCACGACACCTTTGGGCTCACCAGTTGAGCCTGATGTGGCTATGACTAAAGCGTCGTCTTGATCAACCGGCTCGCCATTTGCGAATTTCACTTTCGAACCATCGCTGCCGACAATTGATGAGACTTTAAATTGAGTAATTAAGTTTCTGCGTGCGACATCAGGCAAGCGTTGGTCTAGGGGTAGTGCGGCATCACCCGAATCCCAAATTCTTTTAAGAACATCCACGAAGTCGTTGCTTGCCGGCAGATCAATCGCAACTAGTTCGCGCACTATTTCAGCGTAGATGTTTTGTTGTTAAGTTAGTTGCGTGAAAGATTCGATGAAGTTGTGGATTCAAGGCGCACGACCTAAGACATTGCCCGCCGCAATCGCACCAGTTGTCGTCGGTGCGGCGTGTGCCCAGGTTGAAAACTCAACGCAAAATAATTGGTCAAACGCCTTTTTGGCGCTAATTGTCAGCCTTGCCCTTCAGATTGCAGTCAATTTTGCAAATGATTATTCAGATGGCATTAGAGGCACCGACAAAAATCGAGTTGGTCCACTTCGCCTCGTCGGTTCTGGGGCAAAGAAACCTGCCGACGTGAAGCGGGCCACATTTCTTGCGTTCGGGGTTGCGGCAGCGTTCGGTTTTGTACTTGCGGCATCAACCTCTTGGTGGCTGCTACTCGTCGGCGTGTTCTGTTTTCTTGCGGGGTGGTACTACACAGGGGGTAAAAATCCTTACGGTTACATGGGTCTAGGTGAAGTGTTTGTCTTTGTTTTCTTCGGCGTGGTTGCAACCATGGGTACAACCTTTGTTATCAGCGAATCATTGAGTCGTGACAGTTTTTTTGCATCGGTTGTTGTCGGTTGTCTTGCATGTGCGTTGTTAGCGGTTAACAACTTGCGAGATATTGCAGGCGACACAGTTGCTGGTAAGCGAACACTTGCAGTGCGAATCGGAGAAACCAACGCGCGCAAGTTTTTCATTGCGCTATTTGTTGTTGCCGGTTTTGCTATTGCTCTTATTGGTTTGTCGCATCCAACTGCGTTAATTGCATTGCTTGGTTTAGCAGCGGCGGCGAGACCCATTAAGCGGGTCGTAAGTGGGGCCACTGGCCCCGATCTAATTGAAGTTCTAGTAATGACTGGTCGAGTTCAAATCATTGTTGCAATTACTTTGAGTGTTGGCCTGTTAATTAGTTAGAAGAGTCACTGTTCGATAAAAAACTCGACAACAATTCTTGAAAGATTCTGGGTTGTTCAAGATGCGGAGTGTGACCTGAGTTTTTAATTATTTCTATCGTTGCGTTGCTGCCAATTTCTGACACCAATCGTTCAGCCAGCAGTCGGTATTTTTCATCGTTTGCACCCGCGATCACGAGAACAGGCATGCTGAGTTCTTTCAATCTCGACCAAGTTGGTTGCTGGCGCCCGGCACCGCAGAGTCTCAGACTTGAACTTAGACCGATTGTTGTGTTTTTCAATCGAATCTTTCGCTGATTTGTCTCGGCATTGAGACCAGCAAATAGAGGCTGACTCAGCCACTCGTCAACAAATTGATTGACTCCAATCTGTTCGATTCGCTTTGCAAGCTCTTCGTCGCTTCGTATGCGCTCTAAGCGCAGTTCTTTGTCTTCGATGCCCGCGGTTGTGCTTATCAAAACGAGACGCGAAACCTTTTGTGGCTCGGAGAGTGCAAGGGTGAGACAAAATCGTCCACCAAGCGAATAGCCGATGTAAGTTGCTTTGTCGCCAGCTTCGCCGATAGCTCGTGCCCCTGACTCTAAGTTGAGTGAGATATCGCAAGAGTCACCGTGGTTGGGGGCGTCGATTGCAATGAATTCAAATTTCTGCTTAAGAGAATCGATGACATCGACCCATGTTTCATGGGTCTGTGTAAACCCGTGCACCATTACAGCTCGTGGACCATTGCCGAATTGCTTAAAGTTCAGCATCAGTTGGTGCTTGTCGCGGGCAATCTTGTGCGTTTTGCCACAGGTCCCAAACTTTTTGTTCTCATTGCTGCCACGATAGAGGCATGGGTTCTTCTGCGGCGACTACGGCAACCTTTTGTGCCACATTGGTGGACGAATGGCTTCATTGTGGTGTGCGCCATGCGGTTGTATCTCCTGGGTCGAGATCAACGCCAATCGCACTTGAAATAGCCAACCGCCAAGAGATCGAAATGCACATTTTTCATGACGAGCGCAGTGCCGCATTTGCTGCGCTTGGCATAGCCAAGGCTTCTGGGGTTCCGGCGATTTTGGTGTGTTCGTCAGGCACAGCGGCGGTTGAGTTTCACCCGGCGGTTGTCGAGGCTCATCACAGTGAAACTCCGATTTTGATTTGTACGGCCGATCGACCTGCAGAACTACAAGGCGTCGGCGCACCTCAAACGATTGACCAGCAAAATCTTTACGGTGTGGCAATCCGAAAGTTTGTAAATGCTGAAGTCGCTAATGATTCAGAAAGTCACACTTGGCGTCACATTGCACGCGATCTCTTTGCGACGAGTTTGGGCGACGTCCAAGGACCAGTTCATCTCAACTTGCGATTTCGTGAACCGCTCATGGGGTTTGCGACAAATCTGCCGCCAAGAGACGCAAACGATGCGGTGATCACTAAAAAAGTTGCTTTGCCTTCGTCGCGATCGTTGCGCAAACTGAACAAGGCGCTTGAATCTGAAAATGGTTTAATCATTGCCGGACCCGAAAATTATCGGGTCGAATCAATCTTGCGTCTTGCTGAAACTCTGGGCTGGCCCATAATTGCAGATCCGCGAAGTGGCACGCGCGTGCCAAACAAATTGGTCGTCGCTGGGGCTGATGCAATTTTGCGCGACGAAGATTTTTCGAAGAGGCTAAGACCAGATGTAGTTTTACGTTTCGGCACTCTTCCTGCTTCAAAGGTCGTCAATTCATGGCTGTCAGGTTCTGGCGCAAACCAAGTCGTCATCACAACAACGCCAAGCCTCACTGACCCAGATCGACAATGCTCGTTGCACATTGTCAGTGATATCGATGAGTTGTGTGCAGGCCTAGTTTCTGTGCACTCGAAAGAATCTGTTCGCAAGAGAAGTCTCTCGTGGCTTGATAAATGGGTTGCTGCCGAAGATTCTGCGCAGAAGGCGATAAATGCTGCGCTCGCTGATGAACCAGGCCTGACCGAACCGGGTGTGGCGCGTGCGATCTATGCATTAGTGCCTGAAGCATCTCATTTGGTCGTGTCAAGTTCGATGCCAATTCGAGATGTCGAATGGTTCGGCGCGCCACGCAACGGACTTCGTGTTCATGCCAATCGGGGCGCCAATGGCATCGACGGCGTCGTTTCGACGGCGGTGGGCGTAGCGCTGGCGACCCGTCAGCCGACAACTTTACTTATTGGCGACATTGCTTTGCTGCATGATGTGAATGGTTTAATCAATCTGGCAAGTCGAAAAATTGATTTGCGAATAGTTGTAATCGACAACAACGGTGGTGGAATTTTCTCTTTCTTACCACAAGCCCAAACACTTGATGAAGCGAAGTTTGAAAAGATCTTTGGTACGCCGCACGATGCCAACATAAAAATGTTGGCGCAAGCTCACCAGATTAATACGCACGAACTGACGAACATTTCAGACCTCGCTGAAGTTTTATCTCAGCGAGGCCCTTGGTTGGCTCGAGTCGTCACCGACCGACACGAAAACGTCAAAGTTCATGAGCGCATCAACCAAATGGTGGCTTCAAATCTGCGTTGAACTAATTCAATTGAATCAAGTAATTTACGGTCGAATAAGTGCAGCCAACATTGCTTGAAACTTGGCTTGAGTTTCAGCAAGTTCGCTGATCGGATCACTGTCGCCGACAATTCCGCCACCAGCGAAGAGCCTGGCAGTCATGCGCGTCGGGTCTAGCTCTGCGCATCGAATAGCGACGGCGAACATTCCATCTCCGGATTTGTTCAAGTATCCGACGGCGCCCCCGTATCGGCCGCGATTCATCCCTTCGACACGGGCGATTTGATCAAGTGCGTCTTGTTTTGGCGCACCGCCGAGTGCCGGGGTGGGTGAAAGTGCATAAGCAAGTTCGAGAACGCTGGGTCGCGGTTCGCTTAATTGTCCAGATATTTCAGTGCCAAGGTGCTGAACATTGGCAACAGCGACAATCGAAGGTTCAGGTTGCCAATCAAGAAACGAACACCATGGCAACAATGTGTCGTGAACCATATCGATGACGATGCGATGTTCGAGTTGATTTTTGGTGCTGGCAATAAGTTCGCTAGCAATCTTTTGATCAACGATCGGGTTGCCAGTACGTGGCGCAGTGCC
>CANLHV010000073.1 GCA_947490975.1 Acidimicrobiaceae bacterium | reverse complement strand
ATTCGCTGTTTATTCACCCGACAAATCTAGCGTTTTTAAATGAAGCAGCAGTTGCGTAAGACTGAACAGTATGAAAAATGAATCGGCAAAAATCAGTGCATCACAACCGCTTGACTCTCTAATTGCAGGTAAATGGGTCGCCCATAAATCGAAAGTATCAGTAACGAACCCCGTCGATGGTTCGACACTGGCTCAAGTTTCGAGTGCGACACCAGACGATTGTTTGTCGGCTGTTGACGCTGCACAAAGTGCATTTAACTCATGGAAGGCAACTGCACCTCGAGTGCGCGCCGAAATTTTGCGCAAGAGTTTTGAAATTATGATCGCCGAGCAAGAATCTTTGGCGCGATTGATAACTCTTGAGAACGGCAAAGTTTTGAGTGATGCCCGCGCCGAAGTCGCGTACGCAGCCGAGTTCTTCAGATGGTTCAGCGAAGAAGCAGTGCGCATAGATGGCGACTATCGCCGCGCACCGAGTGGTGCCAACTGGTTGATGGTCTCGCGACAGCCGGTCGGAGTTGCACTCTTGGCAACCCCATGGAATTTTCCTGCGGCGATGGCAACTCGCAAAATCGGGCCAGCATTGGCAGCAGGCTGCACGGTTGTTTTGAAACCGGCCAGCGAAACACCGTTGACCGCGTTAGCAATCGCCGAAATAATGCAACGAGCAGGTGTGCCAGACGGAGTAGTAAATGTCGTTGTGCCGAGCCCGTCAGGGCCCGCAGTTAGCGCAATGTTGAAGTCAGATCGAGTGCGCAAACTTTCGTTCACAGGTTCAACACCAGTTGGTTCGTTGCTGTTAGCCCAAGCTGCCGAAAAAATTATTAACTGCACCATGGAGCTTGGCGGCAATGCACCTTTTATTGTTTTTGATGACGCCGATCTTTCGGCTGCTATCGATGGTGCGATGTTGGCAAAAATGCGCAATGGTGGTGCGGCTTGCACGGCAGCCAACAGGTTTTTTGTGCACGAAAAAATTTATGATGCTTTTGCTGATGGTCTAACTGCACGGATGAGTGCTCTCGTCTTGGGCGATGGACTTGATGCAAAGACAACTGTTGGTCCGCTTGTTTCGAAATCACAGCAGCAACAAGTCGCCAAGTTGGTAGATGAAGCAAAAGCTTTTGGCGCAAAAGTTGTATGCGGTGGCAGTGCCGCAACAGACGGGTCATACGGCTACTTTCCTACGGTGCTCACAGATGTTTCATTTGATGCACCAATTTTGCAAACCGAAATTTTCGGACCAGTTGCACCATTGGTGCGATTCAAAGACAGCGATGACATTTTGGCGCACGCCAACAATGTCGAACACGGTCTTGTTTCATATGTCTACACCCAAGATTTAGGTCGGGGCATGCGAATCGCCGAAGCGCTCGAGTCTGGAATGGTCGGCTTAAACCGCGGACTTGTTTCTGACCCTGCTGCACCTTTCGGTGGCGTTAAGCAGTCTGGTCTTGGTCGCGAAGGAGCCCATGACGGCTTGCTGGCGTTTCTAGAAACTAAATATGTTGCCGGAAACTGGTAGCGAACTATTTGAGATGTTTTTACTCACCGGTCTGTAATACCACGAATTCTTTGCGCCATCTGAGACAATGTTTATAACTTAAAATTTTTTGGAGCGAAGATTTGGGCGAGATTACCGACACACGAACCAACTGGTTAGATAACAACCAGCTTGAACAAGTGCGGGGTCAAGTGCCACTCGTTTATGTTGACGCAGTTCCGGTGAGGGTCAATGAACTTGGCGTCGTCACGCAAGTTGGCATGCTTTTGCGTCAAGCGCCAGATGGTTCGATTTCACGCACAGTGGTTTCGGGTCGCGTTCTGCTTAACGAAAGAATTCGTGATGCGTTACTGCGCCACATTGAAAAAGATTTGGGGCCAATGGCTCTGCCGAAAATTCCACCTGAGCCGGCGCCATTCACAATCGTCGAATATTTCACCGATCCAGACATCAGCGGATTTCATGATCCGCGACATCATGCAGTCAGCCTTGCTTTTGTTGTTCCTGTTTCTGGTGACTGTCAGCCATCACAACAGGCACTCGACCTTGGTTGGTACACACCCGAGCAGGCGATTAGTTCAGAAATGCGACGCGAGATGACAGGTGGGCACGATCGTCTCGTGCGTCTGGCGCTTGCATCGGTCGGAGTCTTGCCGTGATTTCTGCAATCTTGACTTCGGCGCAGCGACAAGCGGCGTCATTGCGAATTGCATTGATTGGCAAAGATGTGACCGCGGCGACGATTGCCGAAGATGTTGCTCTTAGTCTGAAAGTTGGCAGCGTCATCGAAGAAGTTCGTGCCTTTGGTCGCGAAATCGAAATCGTATTTGATGACGGAGTAGTGCTCAGAACAAAAATGAGTTTGCGTGGATCCTGGAGAGTTTTTCACATTGCCGATTGGCAGAGAAAAAAACGTGGTTCAGTGAAAATAGCGATACAAGTTGAAAATCTGATTGCGGCATGTATCGACCCATCAGAAGTTGAGACGCATCACGATTTTGATCCACGCCGGCATCCGCTGCTCGGGCGAAATGGCCCCGACTTGTCTGACCCTAAAACTGATTTAGATCTTTGTGTTGATCTGATGATCGATTATCAAGATGCTGACGCGACTATCGCCGAAGTTTTGCTTGACCAACGAGTGATGCGTGGCATCGGCAATGTGTTTCGCTGCGAATTACTTTGGACGTGCGAACTACACCCGTGGGCAAAAGTTAGTTCGCTCACTCGTGATGAATGTCGTGAACTCGTATCAATCGCAGCTGAGATGTTGCAGTCTCGACACGCCTCTTACGATCGAACGCTCGCCGTTTACGGCCGACATGGCAAAGAGTGCGAGCGTTGCACGGGTCAAGTTCGTGTTACGCATCATGGCGAAGCAAATCGAGTGCTTTATTGGTGTGCCGACTGTCAGAATCGCCACGCTGGCACAAGTTCAAGTCGCTATGTGACCGAGCACGACACGCCGCCAGGTGTGCACCCAGCCGAATTTATTTATCTCTCAGAGTTAGAGCGCGCGCGAAAATCAGGCTGAGGCGATCGCCGAGATAATTTCGGTGCGAGTTGCGCGCCATGCCGGAAACACGGCAGCAATAACACCGATTATGAATGCTCCGACCAAGATGAAAAGCGTGTTGCCGATCGGCAAAGTGAATGCGCTGAAGCCAGAGTCGTTGAGTGATACGACGATCACGATGCCGGTCAAAATGCCGAGCACAACACCAGTTACGGCGCCAAACAAAGATGTAATGACGCTCTCCCAACGAACCATCGTGCGCACTTGCGAGCGTGTCATGCCGACAGCGCGCAACAAACCAATTTCACGTCGGCGCTCGAAAACAGAAAGCAAGAGCGTGATGACAATACCGACGATGGCGATGATTACAGATAAGAACAACAGACCATAAATCAACGCTAGAAATTGATCGACCTGTGCTGCTTGTGTATCGATGTATTCGTCGCGACTTTCAAGCGTGCCGATGCCGAGGTCTTGGCTTACTGCAGATATGGCAGTTCGCGCACTTTCGTCACTGACACCTGCGGCGGTTTTGATGTAGACGAAACTGTCGAACAGCGGCGTTGCCGATCCTTCGAATAGTTCGCGGCTAATTGCATAGTTTCCGTATGCGTCTGTATATGTGCCTGCGACAGTAAGTTGCATTGATCGACCGTCAACGAGAGTGACTTGTATTTTTGAGCCGATAGTCAAATTCTTGTTGAGAGCTTTGTCAGCCTCAACAAGAATTTCGTTTTTTGATAAACCTTTTTGCGCGCCTTCAACCATCGCCAGGTCATAAAGACCATCAGCAGTTTTTGGATTGAACACCAGAACAAACGGTGACTCATCGCCAACTTTGGCAGCGATGAAACCAACTCCGGTGGCTTGATCAACTTCGGCAAGTTGAGTGAGTTGATCGGTGACGCTAGTAGGTATGCCACCAAAGCCTCGACTGTTAACGCTGAGTGCATAGTCACCACGAAACGAACTGCCGATTGATTCGCGAATTTCGTTTTTTACACTCGCAGCAAGTGCCGTAAAGGCCGTAACCAGCGCAACACCAATTAAAACTGGGGCTGCAGTTCGAGCAGTGCGCTTGGGGTTGCGCGCGGCATTTTGTTGCGACATCGCGCCAGTCACACCACGCAACGCCGAAACGGGTTTGCCGAGCAACATTGCAACTGGTTTCGAAAGCGCGGGGCCGATTACCAGAACACCAGCAAAAACACCGAGTACACCGAGACCCAAAATCGCGACATCGGCGCCGTTCATTGAGGCAAAGAGCCCAACAGCGCCAGCAGTTATCAACACGAGACCGATGGTGACTCGACGAGTGAGTTTTTGAACGGTATCGAGAGCAGTATCGCGCATGGCTGCCAGCGGTGGCACACGGCCCGAGCGGAATGCAGGCAAAATTGCCGAGAGAACTGTGATTACAGTGCCGATCAAAACTGTCTGAACAATTGCGCCTGAGTTAATTGTCAAACCTTTGGTCGGAATTTCGAGACCAATTGCGTTAAGCAACGCACTGAGCGCGCGTGAAAGACCGATGCCGGCAACAAAACCGATGACCGAACCAAGCACACCAACAATCAGCGCTTCAACTAGCAACGAAAGTGTAACCTGGCGTCGGCTTGCACCAATTGCCCGAAGCAACGCACTTTCGCGTTGGCGTTGTGCTGCAGTTATCGAAAAAACGTTGTAGATAACGAAGCAACCGATGCCGAGGGCGATGAATGAAAACGCAGTAAGAAACGCGGTGAAAAAACCCAGAACAGTTTTTATCTGACTGGTTGTTTCTTCAGTTATCTCAGCACCTGTGAGGGTTTCAAGTTTTGCATCAGTCGGCAATGCAGCGTTAATTGTCTTTGCTAATTCTTCGTCACTGAGTGAGCCATCACCTTGAATCAAAATCGCATCAACAAAACCGGGCTTGAGCAAAAATTCTGAAGCAGTTGGCTGATCAAAGAGCGCGAAAGTTGCACCACCTGGCGAAGAAATATCGCCGTAGTTGGCGATGCCAACAAGGGTGAACTGACGCGTACCTGAAAGTGCGGTGACTCGAACTGAGTCACCGATTTCATACTTGCCTTTTTCTGCCGTCTCGCGGTCAAGCATCATTTCTTTTGAGCCGTCGGGCAAGCGGCCATCTTCGATATTCCATAAACCGGCACTGCTTTCTGAGGCGATGCCACCGAATGTTGGCGGACCTTGATCTTGACCGATCGGTTTTCCGTCCTTGGCAATAACTCTGGCGTAACTCTGCATGTCGCCAACTGCTGCACTTACGCCTTTAACTTTCAAAATAGTGTCGAGCACGGTAACCGGCGATGGCGCGCGCTGTTCGCCAAAACCAGTGTCTACAGAGTCGGTAGACCGAACGTATGCGTCGACATCGCGAAACACATCGGTGAACAGTCGATCGAAAGTGCTGTTGATCGTGTCTGAAAAAATCGTCGTGCCTGACAAAAATGAGGTGCCGAGAATTATCGCCAGCGAAGTTAAGAAGAGTCGCCCTTTGCGGGCGATAGTCATTTTGAGCGAAAGTCGAAACATTTAATCGGTTACTCGCCTAGGTGTTTTAGAAAGTCGAGAACCTTTTCGGGTGTCGGCGCAGTCATCTCGCCAGCGACATGCCCGTCACTGAGAAAGACGATTCTGTCTGCGTAACTTGCCGAAACCGCATCGTGAGTGACCATGACTATTGTTTGTTTTAAGTCAGTCACAGCACGACGCATAAATTTGAGTATGTCGCCACCTGATTTTGAGTCGAGATTGCCTGTTGGCTCGTCAGCAAAAATTATTTCAGGTCGAGTTGCGAGCGCGCGTGCCACGGCGACTCGTTGTTGTTGACCACCCGAAAGTTCGCTGGGGCGGTGATCAAGTCGATCGTTGAGTGAGATCGTGTCAATGACTTGTTGAATCCACGCCTTGTCGCCCTTTGACTTGCCAAGCGACAGCGGGAGAGTGATGTTTTCATACGCATTAAGCGTCGGAATCAGATTGAAACTCTGAAAGATGAAGCCGATTTTTTCACGACGCAGTTTGGTTATTTCTTTGTCGCTCAGTTTTGATAAATCAGTATCACCGATGTAGACACTGCCAGATGTCAATGCATCGAGGCCAGCAATACAGTGCATCAGCGTTGATTTGCCCGAGCCGCTCGGCCCCATGATTGCGCTGAATTTGCCCCGCTCAAAACTGACGCTCACATTGTCGAGAGCACGAACCTCGCTCTCGCCACTGCCGTAGATTTTTGATGCAGACTCGGCGCGCGCCGCAATGTT
>CANLHV010000072.1 GCA_947490975.1 Acidimicrobiaceae bacterium | reverse complement strand
CGACGACGAGTTCTTCGTCTACTACGTCGACTACTACGTCTGTTGTGGCTGGTGATCGTACGGCGCCGGTTGTGACATTGGGTCGTTCGACTGGTAGTTCGGGTGTTGCTACTTTGACTTTTACTGTCACGGGTAATGAACCGATTGTTTGTTCGACTTTGTCGGGTTCTGAGGGTGTCGATTTTAGGTTTACGCGTATTTCGCGAATCAATTCGATTACCCAAACCAGTGAGGATGTGTGCACTATTTCTGTGCAGTCAACTGCTGAGCCTGGTGACACGAACCCGCGTGAATCTTCGTTGGCTGCGGCGTCAACGTTTTCGATTACTGACAGAGCAGGCAACACGCAAACGACTCTTTCTGGTTCGCCGCAAACTATTTGGGTGCAAAGAATCGCGAGGCCGGTGATTTCTTTGTCGGCGACCACCGAAACTGTAAACCTGAATGTGGCGATGAACGGTTACACGGTCACATCTACGGGTGGCAGCATTGCAAGCTATTCACTGACCGGCACGCTGCCTGCTGGTGTGTCGTTCAGTACTACAACGGGTCGTATCACTGGCACACCAACTGTGACGCAAACCGCGACGACTTACACGATCACAGCAACCAACATCTCGGGTTCAGGCACAGCAACATTCACACTCACCGTTTTACAAATACCATCGTGCGCGAATGGTCTCGCTGCATGTGTTGTCGGCAACGAAGGACCTGGTGGTGGCATTGTGTTTTATGTTCAAGCAGGCGGAGGCACATTCGCATGTGGTTTGAATTTGGCTTCAACTTGCAAATATCTCGAAGCAGCCCCAACAAATTGGAATGGCGCGGGTGGTGACCCACTTCGTTCATGGGCTACGGATGTCAACGGAAATAGAACAACTCTTGTCGCGGGGGCAGTTCGTGAGGCGATTGGATCTGGATACCAAAACTCAGTCGATGCTGTCAATCAGACAGGTAATGTTTCAGCGACCTCGGCGCCTGTGCTCGCACGATCTTATGCGGGTGGGTCAAAGTCAGATTGGTATTTGCCTTCTTATAACGAATTAGAGCAGCTGCGGCTGTGGCAAGTCGGTAACCGGGATGGTTTTAGGGATGGTTGGTATTGGACTTCACACAACGCCGCCGCCGGAGCGAGAGTCATTTGGTTCCCCACCGGCAGTACTAACGGTATTAGCGACAAACATTGCGAATGTAATCCAGTCCGTCCGATTAGGGCATTCGGATAAACGATGTACGAACTGCGCCGCGCCTGACCGTTATCGCGTAGGGCTGGCGCGTTCGAGCCGAAAGTTGCAGCTGCGTCGCAGATAACTTGTAGCCATGGCTGATTTCTCACTTTCGCCTGCAGTCTCCCTGCCCGTTTCCGGTGACCAATTATTTGTTGGTTTAGATTTAGAAGGTCTAAAACCTCAGATAGCAGCGCATATTGAAGTTCTTCGAGAAAGAGTTTTTGAGTCCACAAAATTTTTGCCCCAGTTTGATCTCTTGCTCTCTGACTTGCTTCAATTCCACCGGGAAGTAAAGCCAAGCCAAGTTGTTGTTTCTGTTGAACGAATGTTGCTTTATGGCAAGAACTTGTTTTCTCCCTTGTTTTCGCATTCAAAGTTTATTTCACTTGACTCATCGCCCAAGAGCGCAGATTCGCGAGGCGCATACAACGCGCAACTTGTCGAAGATGTGCGTTTCATAGATCAGCCATGCGAGAGTGTTCGCTGTGAACCGAATAATCTGAGAATCGCAGGTTCTTCGGCTGACTATATTTTGGTGCCCAACCTCGTTCACCATGTCGAAGATCAACAGGGCCTCTGGTCCGAAGTGAGCCGAGTCCTTAAAAGTGGTGGGATGCTTTACGTATTTGAGCCGACTATTCGTGAGCTACATCAGGTCCCCGATGATTTTTTGCGCTACACACCTAATGGATTGAAAAGTACTTTAGCTAAGTTTGGATTTGGAGAAGCAAAAATCAGGGTTACCGGTGGTCCATTCACTGCGATTGCATATTGTTGGAACCAGGCACTGCAGTATATTCACCCCGATAAACGCGATGATTGGTCAAACTGGTTCGAAGGACATTTCAAAGAATTGACAGTATTGGAGAATCAATTTACTAAGAATCTTGTGCGAGGTCACACCTCGTTTCCTACCGCCTTTTCGCTACTTGCTACTAAGAGTTAATTGATTTTGATGTGATTCTGATGACTCAAAATATTCAAGTTCTGGCTGTTATCCCTGCTCGGGGGGGAAGTAAAGAAGTGCCCAGAAAAAATCTTGCGCGGGTTGCTGGTGTGTCGTTGGTAGCTAGAACAATTGAATTTGCGAAGGAATCCAAACTTTTTGATCACATTCATGTCTCGACTGATGATCCTGAAATAGCTAACGAAGCCTCGAAGTTTGGACTGAAACCTGAATTTTTAAGATCTGATGGTGCCAGCAGTGATCGTGCATCGTCTTCCGACGTTCTTCTAGATGTACGCCACCAGTTTGCGAACATGGGATGTTACATGAATCGCTATGTATTGCTTGAGCCAACTTCGCCAATGCGCGAGGCAAAATACGTCAAGGAGTCAATTGAGTTAACCAACTCAAAATTCGACGCATCGCTTACTTTAAGCCCTGTTGATGCTCGGTATCACCCCGATAAGCAATTCAAGATTTCGAATGAAAGTTGTGCTGAATTCTTAACTGAGCGAGGTCGCGGAGTCGTGGCTCGTCAGGAGTTATCTCGTACATATATTCGTAATGGGTTTTGCTATGTGGTTACTGATGTCGCACTACTAAGTAAAAAGTCAATATTCGGTTCAAAGCTGGGGGCCGTTGTATGTGATATTCCATTTATAAATATTGATTCCCATGATGATCTTGAACGTTGCAGGGCATATTTTGAAGATAAAGACCACGGATCCTGAAGACCATCAAAGTGCACGCAGGGCTGGCGCGTTCGAGCCGAAAGTTGCAGCTGCGTCGCAGATAACTTGTAGCCATGGCTGATTTCTCACTTTCGCTGAACGACGACCAACTTCAACTCAAAGATTGGGTGCATCAATTCGCTGTTGACACGATTCGCCCCGCCGCTCACGAGTGGGACGAACGCGAAGAGTTTCCGTGGCCAGTTGTTCAAGAAGCTGCCAAGATCGGTCTCTACGGTCTCGATTTCATTATGAATGCAATGAGCGACCCAACAGGTCTGACGATGGTTGTCGCAATCGAAGAACTTTTCTGGGGCGACGCTGGCATCGGCATGGCGATCATGGGCTCAGGTCTTGCAGCAGCAGGTATCGCCGGCAACGGTACACCAGAACAAATGATGGAGTGGGTGCCGCAGTGTTATGGCACCGCCGACGATGTGAAACTTGGCGCGTTCTGCGTGAGCGAACCAGATGCCGGTAGCGATGTTTCAAACTTGCGTACGCGTGCTATTTATGACGAAGTAAACGACGAGTGGGTCTTGAACGGCACAAAGGCATGGATCACAAACGGTGGCATTGCTGATGTTCACGTTGTGGTCGCCGCCGTAGACCCCGAACTCAAAGGTCGCGGTCAAGCAAGTTTCATCGTGCCACCAAAAACAAAAGGCCTGAGTCAAGGTCAGAAATATTTGAAGCACGGCATTCGCGCCAGTCATACGGCAGAAGTTGTGCTCGAAGATGTTCGCGTGCCCGGTCGCTGCTTGTTAGGTGGCAAAGAAAAACTCGACGCCAAACTTGCGCGCTACCGCGAGGGCACTTCGAGTGGCAAACAACCAGCGATGGCAACGTTCGAAGCAACACGCCCAGCAGTTGGTGCTCAAGCACTTGGTGTTGCACGCGCCGCTTACGAATTTGCACTTGACTATGCCAAAGAGCGCAAGGCATTTGGCAAGCCGATCGTCATGCATCAAGCGATTGCGTTCAAACTTGCCAACATGATCACCGAAATCGATGCGGCGCGTTTGCTTATTTGGCGCGCATCGTGGCTTGCAAAAAATGGTGGCTACAAAAATGCCGAAGGTTCGCAAAGCAAGTACTACGCATCAGAGATGGCTGTCAGGGTCACAAATGATGCAATTCAAATTTTGGGTGGCTACGGCTACACGCGCGAATATCCAGTCGAACGCTGGCACCGCGACGCCAAAATTCATACGATTTTTGAAGGCACGAGCGAAATCCAGCAACTGGTTATCGCTCGCGCAATCTCTGGCCTGCGCGTCGAATAAAAGTCTTAAAGTTATAGCGAAATTTATTTTCGCCTAGTCTCATCTCGTGGCAAACGCATATGAACTTGCGCTTGAAAAAGTAAAAAATGGCACAAAGCCTGAGGTAGTTGCCGCCGAACTAGTTGCTTTGATGACAATCGACGAGAAGATTCATTGTCTCGACGGGGCAGTGCCGTTTTGGGTTGGCATTAAAGATATAACGACTGGCGGCTATCACAGTCGCCCGTTCAGAGCGGCGAAAGTCGAGCGACTCGGCATTCCTGGTTTTCATTTTTCAGATGGGCCTCGTGGCGTTGTTGTGGGTGAAGCAACTGCATTTCCGGTGTCGATAGCTCGTGGCGCGACATTTGATCCTGAATTAGAAACGCGGGTCGGCGATGCCATCGGCAAAGAACTTCGCACAATCGGCGCTGACCTCTACGGCGGTATTTGCGTCAATTTGTTACGTCATCCTGCATGGGGGCGAGCACAAGAAACTTATGGCGAAGACCCACATCATGTTGGTGAAATGGGTGCCGCTCTAACTCGTGGTGCGCAACGCCATGTGATGGCAACTCTGAAACATTTTGCATTGAACTCAATGGAGAACGCGCGTTTCGGCGTCGATGTGACAGTCGACGAGCGTGCTTTGCACGAGGTTTATTTGCCTCACTTCAAACGCATCGTTGACGAAGGTGTCGCGTGTGTAATGACTGCATACAACTCAGTGAACGGCCAATGGTGCAGTCAAAACGAAGAACTGCTTGCCGAGATTTTGCGCGACGAATGGGGTTTCACCGGTTTCGTTATATCAGATTGGATTTTTGGCGTTCGAGACGGTGTGAAATCGTTGAAAGCGGGCCTTGATGTTGAGATGCCATATCGCATGATTCGAAATGCGCCAATCGTCGCCGCGCTCGCAGAAGATTTGATAACCGAAGAACTTGTCGCTAGTGCGGTAACCCGCACAATTGCCACGATGTTGAAGTTCAAGATCGGCGAGTTGCCGGTGCGCGATCGCTCAGTTGTGTTGTGTAAAGAACACTTAAAACTCAGCCAAGAAGTAGCCGAGAAGTCAATGGTTCTTTTGAAAAATGAAAGTGTCGGCGGCGCAACACTGTTGCCATTAGAACTGAAATCTGGTTCGAAAATTGCGATGTTTGGTCGCCTTGCGGCCGCACGCAATATCGGTGATGGCGGCAGCAGCGACGTAATGGCACCAAATGTCGTCACACCATTAGTTGGTATCAGCGAGCATTTTTCGAATTGCAAAGTCACTTACGAGCCAGGCGCAAACCTCGAACAGCAAGCGCGACTAGCCAAGCAGTCAGATGTTGCAATTGTGGTTGTCGGGTACACAAAAGAAGAAGAAGGCGAATTCATTGGTGACTCTGAAGACACGGTTGACATGGTCAAACAAATTCCGCGACAAGATGACCCAGTGTTGGCCAGCGAATACGAGAAATACATGCGCGAAAACCACCATTACGCGCCAGATGAACTGCGCATCAAATCTCGCAATGGCACTTTCTCGATTGGTGGCGATCGAGAGTCAATTCGGTTACTTGATGCTGATGTGCAAATGATTCTTGATGTTGCCAAAGTGCAACCGCGAATAATTGTTGTGATCGTGGCAGGCAGTGCCGTCGTCATGTCAGAGTGGATCAGCGAAGTGCCGGCAGTCGTCATGGGTTGGTATAGCGGCATCAACGGTGGTCGGGCACTCGCAAACATTTTGTCTGGCTCGGTAAACCCATCAGGGCGCTTGCCGTTTGTAATACCGCACCACGAATCGCATTTGCCGTTTTTTGATCGCAATGCGAAGAAAATTACCTACGACTATTGGCATGGTCAATGGAAGCTCGATCGCGACGGCAATGAGGCGATGTTTTCGTTTGGTTTCGGTCGCAGTTACACACAGTTTTCAATTTCATCGCCGACAATTGAGACAAACGATTTGATCAAATTTCGATGCGAAGTTAGCAACACTGGTTCACGAGATGGCGCAACCGTGGTGCAGGTTTATGCAGGTCGCAAAGATTCGCTAATCGAGCGCCCGAAGCGAAGGCTGGTGGCGTTTAAACGCGTTGAGCTTCGCGCCGGCGAAACAAAGCATGTCGAGTGCACGGCGTCGTTGCAGAGTTTGGCGACTCGCGATACAAAAACTCACAGTTGGTATGTCGAACAAGGATTATGGAACTTTGAAATTGCTCAATTTTCAGGCGACCCTATGGCCCTGCTGCTCGAACAATCAATTCGCAAGCGAATCGATTTGTAGTTATCTAATCGAGTATTGCGTACCCGGCTTCTTG
>CANLHV010000071.1 GCA_947490975.1 Acidimicrobiaceae bacterium | reverse complement strand
ACTTTAATTCGCTGATACCACCGAAACCGCCGACTCCGTAGTCTGACTCGAAAGATTCGCCTTCGTTCGCTGCGCTGAGATCCCATCCTGCAGAAAAAAACTTGGTTCCTGCGCCAGTCAAGATCGCAACACGCAACTCAGGGTCGTGCATAAATGAGTCAAAGACTGAACTCATCTCGCGACTTGTTGGTGCATCAATCGCATTCGCTTTAGGACGATTTATCGTGACTTCTAAAATCGCACCGTTGCGCACGACTTCAATACTCATGATTTCTCGACAATCATTAGCGCATCAACTGCGACTGCAGAATTCGTTGTAACTAGCACAGGGTTTAATTCAACCTCAACAAGCTCGTTGTTTAGTGCCGTGCCGATCAGTTTTTGGATAAGCCCGACTAACGATTCGATATCCGCGGCGGGCTTGCCGCGGAAGCCGTTTAGCAGAGGGGCGATGCGCAACTTTTGAAGCGCCTGTTTAATCTCAACATTTGACGCTGGCGCCAACAAGCAGACTGTGTCTCGCCAAAGTTCGGTATAAACACCCCCGGCGCCAAGCGTGACGAGCCAACCAACTGGAGCATCTCGGCGCACGCTAACTAAAACTTCGGCAACAATGTTTGTAACTGTTTGCTCTACAAGAAACTCGGCAATTTCTTTTGGCATTTGGTTTGCTGCCGCATTCAACTCGTCTGCGTCTTTGATGCCGATTCGCACCGCACCTGCTTCACTCTTGTGGGCAAGACCAAGACCTTTAAGGGTAATTGGGTAGCCAATTTTTTTTGCTGTTGCGCCAATGTCGTTGCGGTTTGATCTCGCACCAGTTGGCACCGCGACGCCATTGCGAGACAAAATTTCTTTCGCCTCGGCTTCGTCGACAAGTTTCGTTGCTCGCGGCGCGACAACTGCAGCTGGTAGTTCGCCAGGCATATTTGCACCAAGCCAAGATGCCGCGTCGAGAGCGGCGAGCGATTCTTGTAGGCCTTGCAAAACAGTTAGGTTCGCCGCCCGGGCCGCAGCGCGAACATCTGCAGTTACACACTCGGCAATCGTGGCGACGACTACGCCACGCTTGTTCGTCTTTGCTGCAGCATCGCCGAGCGACTGCGCTGCAACAGTCCATGAGTCTGATTGTTGATCGACGCGAGGAGGAGTATCAAGAATCAACATCGTGACATCTTGCGGGCCATTCATAACTTCGGCGAAGGTGTTTGAGGTGGCGACTCGATCGCCCCACATAAAAGTGTGGTAGTCAAACGGATTGCCAACTGTCACGAGTTCGGTCAAAGTTGCGCTGATGCGTTGATGATGCTCGCCACTAAATTGCTCAAAACGTAGTGATGTTTTTTCGCTTAAATCTGCCACAAGCGACGCCTCGCCACCCGAGCACGAAAGCGAAACAACTTTGTTGCCCGACAGCACACCACCCTGATTAAGAAGCTTGAGAGTTTCAATGAGTTCAGTCGGAGAATCGACCATCGCAACTCCGCAGCGTGCAAAAAGTGCCTCGTATGCGCGACGGCGCCCGGCAAGAGATGCTGTATGTGAAGCGGCGATCAGTGCACCAGCTTCGCTACGACCAGTCTGAAGCGCAACAATTCGCAAATTTCGTTGCGCCGCATAGTGCGCAAGTTGTGCAAATCGCACCGGGTCGACAATCGCCTCGATAAATAATCCGATAGAAGTAACGCGAGTGTCGTTGATGAAAACTTCAAGACAATCTTCGACTCCGGCTACTGCTTGATTGCCGACTGTTACCAAGTAAGCGAGATTCAAATCACGTTGTTGCAAGGTCAGATTGAGTCCGACGTTGCCGCTTTGACTCACGATCGCCGAGCCGAACGCTTCTGGTTTGCATCCGTGTTGATCTGGCCACAGTGCAACACCGTCGAGAGAGTTGATGTAGCCATAACAGTTTGGTCCGAGAAGGGGCATTGCGCCGGCTACTTCAACGAGCCTCTTCTGTAACTCAACACCATCGACACCCGATTGCGTGCCAGATTCAGCAAAACCAGACGCGTAGCAGACAGCACCACCACTACCGATTTTGGCTAGCCCGGCTACGACATCAATTGTCGCGTTGCGATTGACGGCGATGAAGGCAACATCTGGGGCGCTTGGTAAATCGTCAATCGACTTAAAGCATTTGACGCCAGCGATGCTGTCTCGAGTTGGGTGAACCGGCCAAAGTTGGCCCGTGAAACCCAACTTTTGGCATTGCTCGATAACGCTTTGCGCAGGGCTCGCACCAAAAAGAGCGATTGATCGCGGGTTTAACGTGCGCGAAAGAAGTTGATCAGCCGCCATACGGTCGCAAAAGTGCACGCGAAATTATGTGACGCTGAATTTCGCTTGTGCCGTCCCAAATGCGATCTACGCGTGTGTCGCGCCACATTCGTTCGAGCGGCAATTCGTCCATGAGACCCATGCCGCCGAAGATTTGTATTGCTTCATCGGTGACGAACTGGCACATTTCGCTGGCAAAAACTTTTGCCATTGCGACCTCGGTGTCGCTAAATCTGCCCTGAGCGTCGTTGTAAGCGGCACGTAAAGTCAAAAGTTCTGCAGCATCGAGTTGAATCTGCATGTCTGCCAACTTGAAAGATACGCCCTGAAATTTGCCGATCTGCTGGCCGAATTGTTCGCGAGTAGCAGCCCATTCAACCGAAAGTTTGAGAGCACGGCGAGCACGACCAACACAGACAGCGGCAACTTGCAGTCGTGTTGCGCCGAGCCATTCGTTGGCTGCATCAAAACCCTTGTGTTCTTCACCTAATACATTGCGCGCCGGTACGCGACAATTATCAAAATTGAGAATCATATTGTGATACCCGTTGTTAGAAACGCAGTTGTAGCCCTTGACGCGCTCGCAGCCCTTCGAATTGAAGTCGACAAGAAAACCAGTGATCTTCTTTTTTATGCCCTTCGATGTTTGTTCTTCGCCGCTAGCGGCAAACAGAATCACATAGTCAGCCAGATCTGCATGCGAGATGAAATGCTTTGTGCCGTTGATTATCCAATCATCGCCATCACGAGTGGCGGTGCATTTCATGCCACGCACGTCTGAGCCAGCATCTGGTTCTGACATTGCCAGACATTCGACGCGTTCACCAGTAATTGTCGGAATTAAGTATTCTTCGATCTGTTTATCGCGACATGCACGCAAAATATTGCTTGGGCGGGCGACAATGTAGTGCAGTGCATATGAAGTTGCACCGAACTCGCGGTCAACAAGTGTTGTGTCGAATGAATCAAGGCCACCACCACCGAGTTCGCTCGGCATGTTGCAGGCATAAATTCCGGCGTCAATGGATCGCTGTTTAATCTGCTGAATTAAATCTGGTGAGATTTGACCTTCGCGTTCAACTTGCTCTTCGTATGGCATGAGTTCGCGCTCGGTAAAAGTGCGTGTTGTGTCGACGATCATCTGTTGTTCTTCGGTCAGGTCAAAGCGCATAGTTCAGTCTCTCAGTTTTTATGCTTGATTTTCATAGTTCGCCCGATTTCTGGCGGAATTTGCATTTTGCTGTGAGATTGTTTGATCGCTTTTAGAGCAACTGCTACAGAATCGGGGATCGGTGCCGATTTAGCCGCCTTTGAGTCGACATGAACAAGCATTTGTTCGCATGTCGCCAGGCGAACGTTGGTTGCAAGATTAAACATTTCGTGATTGAAGTGCAGTCGTTTGGCGTCAAAATCAAGCACTTGAGTCGTGATTCGAAGTTTGTCATCAAGGTCGGCTTCGCGTTCATAAATGATGTGAGTCTCAACTGTGTAATACGAGTTGCCCCTCGCACGGTAGTCGTCATTGATGCCAATGTATTGAAACAAAACATCTGACGCCCAACCAAAAGCAGTTAGATATGCCGCCTCGGTCATGTGATTGTTGTAGTCAACCCACTCGGCAACGACACTGCATCGATAGATATCTAACGGTGCTGGCACAGTCTTGCCGACTTCGAGCGGTTCGACTTTCAGGATCATTTAACGCTCTGACCAACGAATCTGCCAACACCATCTGGTTTTGGAAGTTTGGCGTGAGCCGCGGCGATTGGTTCGAGGCGTTCAAGTAGTTCTTTGCCAATCGGCGAGCCCTTTTTCAATTTTGTGTCGACATGCAGATAGATATGTTCTGCTGTTGCTACGACCGTGCCATCTGTCTTTGACATCACTGAATGTAGATGAACTTTCTTTTCGTCGAGCAAAATTACTTGGGCGGTGACGACAATCTCGTCACCAACTTTGCTCTCATTGATGTATCGAACATGGCTTTCAAGCGAATAGAACGATCGACCAGTTGCTAAATAGTCAGAGTTGAAACCAATTGACCTAAAAAATACGTCGAGCGCTTCACTAGAAAGTTGCATGTATCTACTGTCGTTCGTGTGGCCGTTGTAATCTGCCCAATCAGCAGTGATAAATCTGCGTTGAACCTCGATCGGCTGATCAATTTTTGTTGGTGGGGGCGTTGCACCACTGAACAACTTGTTTTCGTATTTTGCCAAAACTTCACCAGCGCCAAAACCCACCGACTTTAGACCTTGCATCACGGCGACCAGACAGTCGTCACGTAACTTTTCTAGCTCTCGAATTGATTTGGTGCCTGCCTGGGCATCTGATTGAGAAACTATTTTTTCAAGAAGCACATCGTCGAGTTCAGGTACATCCATGAGTTTCGTCCACGGCCATTTAAGTGTTGGTCCGAATTGCGCCATGAAATGTCGCATGCCGGCTTCGCCACCGGCGATGCGGTAAACCAAGAATGTGCCCATAAACGACCAACGAAGACCGGCGCCGAATCGAATTGCATCATCAATTTCTTCGGCTGTCGCGACGCCGTCGTTAATCAGCCAAAGGGCTTCGCGCCACATCGACTCCATTAAGCGGTCGGCGATAAATCCATCGATTTCTTTTTGCAACATCAAAGGACGCATGCCGATCGAGTCGTACACCTCGCGGGCGCGCTCTTTTGCGATCGCCGAAGTCTTTTCGCCACCACAAATTTCAACAAGCGGCAATAAATAGACCGGGTTAAACGGGTGGCCAACTACCAGTCGGTCAGGGTTATCCATATCGCGTTGTAGTTGCGTCGGCAAGATGCCCGATGTGGACGAGCCAAAAACAGTGTCAGGTTTTGCAGCGCGACTTGCACGACCCAAGAGTTCTTGTTTAAGTTCAACGCGCTCGGGTGCGCTTTCTTGCACGAAGTCGACGTCAGTTACTGCTTGTTCAGGCGTAGAGACGAAAGTGATTGAGCCCTCATGTGGCAGAGGGGCGAGTGTCAGTTTGGCGTATGCCCGACGAGCATTAGCCATGACTTCGCCAATTTTTCGTTCTGCCTGCGGGTCGACATCATAAATTTTTACGTCAATACCGTTGAGTACGAACCGCGCAGCCCAACCTCCGCCGATTACGCCTCCACCTAAAAGACCGACCGTCTTTAGCGGCTTGCTGAGAGTCACGAGTGTTTCGTGAGTTTGAGTTTGTTGCGAACGTCTTGAGGTCCGATGACATTGACGTTCATATTTTCGAGAATCTTGACGGCACGCTCAACTAGGTCGGCATTTGAAGCAAGTTCACCGCGCGACAAATAAATATTGTCTTCAAGCCCGACGCGCACATTGCCACCTGCAAGTGCGGCCATTGCCACAAACGGCAACTGCATACGGCTAATCGAGAACGCAGAGAAAATCGCACCAGGTGGAAGCTGATTAACCATGGCCATGAAAGTTGTTGGATCATCAGGAGCGCCATAAGCGATGCCCATGCAAAGCTGAATCATGATCGGATCATCAAGCAAACCTTCAGCAATGAGATCTTTGACCATCACTAAGTGACCAGTGTCAAAAACTTCGAGTTCGGCACGCACACCCAGTTTTTGAACTTGTTTAGCCATCGCGCGCAACACACTTGGTGTGTTGACCATGATGTAGTCGCCGCCAGATGAAAAGTTCATGGTGCCACAATCGAGCGTGCAAATTTCTGGGCGCAGGCGAGTGACATGCTCTAGACGTTCAGTTGCGCCGACCATGTCGGTACCGATCTCGTCGAGTGGCAAAACTTTTTCGTCGCCACCAAGCACCATGTCGCCACCCATGCCTGCGGTCAAATTCAGAACCACATCAGTATTTGACGATCGAATTCTGTCGACTACTTCGGCATAAAGTTCAACGTCACGTGTACCTTTGCCAGTTCGTGGGTCGCGCACATGAATATGTACGACTGCTGCGCCCGCTTTTGCAGCGTCTAGCGCAGAATCAGCGATCTGCTTCGGCGTTACCGGAACCTTCTCGCTTTTGCCCGTCGTGTCGCCAGCACCCGTCACCGCACACGTAATAAAGACATCCCAATTCACAGCAATTAGTTTATAGAGCGTGGTGGTGCGGGGGGAAATCGTTTGGCAACCGAGCGACCAGCAGGCGAGGCAAACACGTCTGTTTGAGTTTGCTAACGGTGCAAGCTATGAAGATCTGCATCGGTGGTCAATAAGTTC
>CANLHV010000070.1 GCA_947490975.1 Acidimicrobiaceae bacterium | reverse complement strand
TCAAGTCGACCAGTTTGCGGATCAAACGGAGTCAGCACATGCTCTGCTCCCGAGAGTTCGCAAGCGATGCGCCACGGTGAAACGTTGGCTTCGTGGTCTAAACGAGTTCCGACAATTCGGTCGCCAGGTTTCAGAGTTTGAGCAACAGCGCGCGTGAACGCCATAGTCATCGTTGTCATATTCGCACCCAAGCAAATGCCTGCGGGGTCTGCACCGAGAAACTCGCCGACAACACTTCGCGTCGACTCAAGTAGCGCGTCGCAAGCATCGGCTGCAGCAAAGTATCCACCAGTGTTTGCATTCGAGCCCGAAGCGGCCCACTCGGTCATCGCATTTATTGCGACATCGACCATTTGTGTGCCAGCGGGGCCGTCGAATCGTGACCAGCCATCCTTCACGCCAGGAAAGTGGTGACGCAGAGAGTTATTGTGCGCGTTTTGCAATTTTTGCGAGTCGCTTTGCAGCCTTGCCGGTTGGTTCGATGTTGCGTTGATCGAGGTCGCCGACTTCGATGCCATTTGAAAATCGAACTCGGTATCGCAACCAGTTGAATCCGTTAGCGAGGATAACTTTGCCTTCAGTTCCGACAGCCACGCCGTTGAGTTCGACCGTTGACCGCACCGTGTCACCCATGCTGAGATTTAGTTGCCCCGTGTGTGGATTCGCCAGGGCGTGAGGCTTCCAGCCTTGTGTCGCAGAAGCGGGTGCATTCGAATTTGTCGTCATAGTCATAGTTTGCCACAGATACACTGCTCGGCACTGTGAAAACGACACTCGAAGCCTTAGAAGGCAACAAAATCAAACTGTCAATCGAAGTTGACGAAATCGAATTCGACCGTTATTTAGACGGCGCATTTCGTAAGATCTCAAATCAGATTCGCATTCCTGGGTTCCGCCAAGGCAAGGCTCCACGCAAATTAATCGAGGCGCAAATTGGAGTAGAAGCCGCGCGGTCACAGGCCATCGAAGACGCAATTCCGGCGTCTTTAGCTCTTGCTGTGCGCGAGCACGATCTCGACATAATCGCTACACCAGAAGTCAATCTGACGGGCGGTCAAGAAGTTGGCAATATTGTTTTTGACGCAACATGTGAAGTTCGTCCAGTTGTTGAAATTCCGGGTTACAAAAAACTGAAAGTTGAAATGCCGGCATTGGTCGCGAGCGATGAAGACATCGACGAAGTTGTCAAATATGAACGCAAGCGACATGCAACGCTCACAGATGTTGATCGTGCGGCGAAAGTTGACGATCAAGTTACTCTCGATCTTGTTGGCTCACGAGATGGTCAACCATTGCCAGGTTTAAACGTCGACGATTGGCTTTATGAAGTAGGTCGTGGCTGGGTTGCCGAAGATTTTGACAAGCAACTAATTGGTGCCACTGCTGGTCAAAAACTTGAGTTCACGTCGATTCCGTCAGGTATGACAGAGACAGCAGATTTTGTTGTGACTGTCAAAAAAATTCAAGAGCAAGTTTTGCCAGAATTGACCAACGAGTGGGTTGCCGAACATTTGGCCGAGCACGAAACCATCGAAGAATGGAAGTTGGCCGTGCGCACTCGTATTGAAGAGTCGCGACTTAATCAGGTGCGTAACACAGTTGTCGAAAAGACGACTGCGGCGCTGGCAGCGCTGCTTGAGATCGAAGCACCAGAAGCGATGGTCAATGGTGACCTTCGTGGTCGTGTACAGAACACTTTGAAGCAGTTCGAGTCTCAAGGCATTTCGATGGAGCAATGGCTATCGGTCACTCAACAAACAGCAGAGCAGTTTGTTGATGCACTAAAAGAGCAATCTGTATTGGCGACAAAAGTCGACATCGCGTTGCGCGCGGTTGCCGTGGCTGAAGAACTCGAAGCATCTGAAGACGATCTCGAACGACAATTTTCGCGTATTGCGACACAACTTAAAAAGAAGCCAGTAGCTATTCGCAAGGCATATGAAAAGAACGACGCAATCGTTGACCTCAAGGCTCAGATTGCAAAATCAAAAGCAATTGATTGGTTATTGCATAACTCAGAATTTGTAGACGACAAAGGCAATGCGATTGATGCCGAAACAATTTTGGGCGAACACAATCATGACGACATTGAGATAGACGCCGATGCACACGACCATGACCATGATCACAGTCATGAGCATGATCACAAGCACTGAGGCTTGATAAATACGGGTTCTAATAGTCCCCAAAGACCTGGTGCTACGAACTAGCGTTAAAGGTCAGTAATTAAAGTGTCAGGTTTAAGACACGATAATTAGAACCGTTTAACAAGAGGACTCTTTCGTGGATTTTGTTCGCAACTATTACGTTCCAAATGTCACCGAGCAAACCAGCCGTGGCGAACGCGTTTATGACCTTTACAGTCGCTTACTCAAAGAAAACATCATTATTCTTGGCACGCCGATTGACGACACGATCGCCAATTTGGTTTGCGCACAGTTGATTCACCTTGAGAGTGAGAACCCCGACAAAGACATCAACATCTATATCAACAGCCCTGGTGGCGATATCTCGGCGTTGTTCGCAATCTACGACACTATGCAATTCATCAAGAACGACATCGCGACTATCTGTCTGGGTCAGGCCGCATCTGCAGCAGCAGTGTTGCTGGCTGCTGGCACAAAAGGCAAACGACTTGCTTTGCCACACTCACGAGTTCTTTTGCATCAGCCTTACGCACAGGTCGGTTACTCGCAGGTCACAGACCTCGAGTTGGCTGCGCGCGAAATTTTGCGCATGCGAGAAATTTTAGAAGAAATCATTGCCAAGCACACTGGTCAACCAATTGATCGAATTCACAAAGATACCGATCGTGACTTCATTATGGATGCAGCAGCGGCCAAAGAATACGGCATTATCGATGAAGTAATCTCGACACGCGAATTCGCCGATCGCTCTGGGCCTATCCGTTGAAGTTTGAATCGAGGCACTGATGGCTAAGTTTGGTGATTCAGCAGAACTTGTTAAGTGTTCGTTTTGCGGCAAGTCGCAAAAACAGGTCAAAAAGTTAATTGCTGGTCCTGGTGTTTATGTTTGCAATGAGTGCATAGATCTTTGCAACGAGATAATCGACGAAGAGAACACTGAAGAGACAGAAGCGAGTCTCGAGAAACTTCCGAACCCACGCGAAATTCGCGCATTCTTGGATGATTACGTTGTTGGCCAAGATACGGCAAAGAAAGTTCTGTCGGTTGCGGTGTTCAATCATTATCGACGCATTGAATATAAGCAAAACGCATCAACGCGACGTGACGATATCGAACTGTCGAAGAGCAACATCATGCTTCTGGGGCCAACTGGTTGCGGCAAAACCCATATGGCCCAGACACTCGCGCGTTTACTCAACGTGCCTTTTGCAATCGCCGATGCGACTGCATTAACTGAAGCAGGGTATGTAGGTGAAGATGTCGAAAATATTTTGCTCAAACTGTTGCAGGCCGCAGACTTTGACGTCAAAAAAGCAGAGTCCGGCATTGTTTACATCGATGAGATCGACAAGGTCGCTCGCAAAAGTGAAAACCCATCGATAACCCGCGATGTTTCAGGCGAAGGCGTGCAGCAGGCATTGCTCAAGATTCTTGAAGGCACTGTTGCGTCGGTTCCGCCACAAGGCGGCCGCAAGCACCCACATCAAGAGTTCATTCAAATCGACACCACGAACGTGTTGTTTATTTGCGGTGGCGCATTTGCCGGACTAGATCAAATCATTGCCTCACGAATCGGTCAAAAAGGTGTCGGCTTTCACGCTCAAGTCAAGTCGAAATCTGAAAAAGACCCAGGTGAGCTATTCGCACAGGTATTGCCAGAAGACCTTTTGAAGTTCGGCATGATTCCAGAATTCGTCGGTCGCTTGCCGATGATTGGTGCGGTTCACAGTCTTGATCGTCCGGCTTTGATCAAAATTCTCACTGAGCCAAAAAATGCATTACTCAAGCAATATCAAAAGTTTTTTGAATTCGAAGATGTCGAACTTGAATTCACAACTGAAGCACTTGAAGCGGTTGCCGACCAAGCCCTTGTGCGTGGTACTGGTGCTCGTGGTTTGCGGGCAATTCTCGAAGAGGTGTTGCTCGAGACTATGTATGACCTGCCCGGTCGTAAAGATGTCGCCAAGGTTGTTATCGACCTGAACGCAGTCAATAAGGTTTCGGCACCGACCTTGGTTAATCGAAGCACTCGCGTCACTCGTCAGCGTCGCGCTGCTTCTTAAAAGAACTTAATAGTCGTGCAATACGCCGACGCCTTGAAGTATCTCGACGAACACTCAAGTTACGAGCGCACGGGTCGAGTTGATTCGCCATCGACTGAAAACATCGAAAAATTGCTTGATGCAATTGGCAATCCGCAGCATTCATATCGCAGCATTCATGTCACTGGCACCAACGGCAAAGGTTCAACTGCGCAGATAATCACCAAGTTGTTGATGGCTCATGGCCTGCGTGTCGGCACCTATTCGAGTCCGCATATCAATCGCATAAATGACCGAATCTGCATTAACGGCGAGCCAATTGATGATGTTGAATTCGGTTTGCAGATTGGAGCGATAGCAGATCTCGAAATTTTGCTTGCCATTCGCCCAAGTTTTTTTGAAATCATGACTGCGGCGATGTTTCGTTGGTTTGCCGACTCGGCTGTTGATGTTGCCGTAGTTGAAGTCGGAATGCTCGGCCGATGGGATGCAACAAACGTGATCAACTCAGATGTTGCTGTCATCACGAACATTGCTCTTGATCACATGGAATACGCGGGTCCGACTGTCGACCACATAGCAAGAGAGAAGGCAGGCATCATCCGGCCTTCGAGTTCGCTTGTTTTAGGCGAGACAGACGAATTGCTGCGTGAAATATTTTTGGCAGAAGACGCTCGAGCGCGTTTAGTTCGCGACGAAGATTTCGCCTGTGAAGATAATTTCTTGGCGATCGGTGGGCGAATGATCACGGTTAAAACACCGCGCACAAAATATGAAGACATAATCGTGCCGCTGCATGGTCAGCATCAGGGAGATAACGCATCGCTCGCAATCTGCGCAGTTGAAGAATTTTTTGGCGACACGATTAATCGTGAAATTTTAGATGAGGGCATGTCGAGTGTGAAGATGCCAGGGCGCTTTGAAGTGCTCGGCCACCGACCGCTAGCAATAATCGACGGAGCGCATAACCCTGCAGGAGCAGAAGTTTGCGCAAGAGTATTCTTCGAAGACTTCAACACGCAGGGTCGCAAAATTCTTGTGACTGGTGCGCTTCGCAGTCGCAACCCAGAAGACTTGTTGCTGTCATTTCGGGCAAACGAATTTGATGTCGTGATTACATGTATGCCGCCGACTCCGCGAGGTTTACCAGCCGAAGAGATGGCAAAGGTTGCACAAAGCATCGGTTGTGGTGACGTGCGAGTGACTGATTCAGTTGAGAAGGCTTGTCAAGCGGCAATCAATCTTGCGCAAGATGATGATGCGATACTCGTCACCGGATCGCTTTATATAGTCAGCGCCGCACGCCCTTATCTACTTAGTCATCTAGCCAAGCACATCTAGCCAAGCGTTAAGCAAAGCCAATTGCGTGCGAGGCAGGCGATAAACCTTTAGCCTGAAGGCATGTCAAATCGCACACTCGTACTATTAAAGCCAGACGCCGTCGAACGAAACTTGGTCGGTGAAATCCTCAGTCGATTTGAGTCGAAAGGCCTAAAAATCGTCGCCATGGAGCTACGCCAACTTGACGCCGCAACGCTTGGCCGTCATTACGAAGAGCACCAAGGCAAAGGTTTTTACGCCGAACTCGTTGCGTTCATGTCGCGTGGCCCAGTTGTTGCTTTGGCTTTAGAAGGCCCCGAAGACACTTGGGAGATAGTTCGCGCAATGATGGGGGCGACTAACCCTCGCGCGGCGGCACCAGGCACTATTCGCGGTGACCTCGGAACTATTTTTACTGAAAACTTGGTGCATGGCAGTGACTCTGCAGCATCAGCAAGTCGCGAACTTGAGATTTTCTTTCCGGGTCTCGCGAAGAAGAAGTCGTAAAAATGGCGGGAGGTAATCCTCTCTCAATGGGTCGCGATGTCGCAGTTGATCTTGGCACTGCGAACACTCTCGTTTATGTCAAAGGGCAAGGGCTGGTGTTAAACGAGCCGTCGATGGTTGCCGTCGACACGCGAAGTGGTCAAGTTGTGGCTGTTGGCCACGAAGCAAAACGCATGTGGGGGCGCGCACCAAGAAACATTCGCCTCGTTCGTCCGTTAAAAGATGGTGTAATCGCCGACTTTGACGTGTGCGAACAAATGTTGAAGCAATTTCTGCAGCGAGTTTCAACGAGTCGTTGGAGCAAGCCGAGAGTTATTGTCGCAGTTCCTTCAGAAGTGACTGGTGTAGAACGCCGCGCAGTGCAAGATGCCGCCGAGTTTGCTGGTGCGCGACGCCCTGTTTATATCATCGAAGAAGCGATGGCTGCTGCAATTGGCGCCGGTTTGCCGGTGCACGAGCCAAGTGCGAACTTGATTGTCGA